>CAVBXD010000034.1:0-33835 GCA_963599465.1 Oscillospiraceae bacterium
CGTGCGAGGGGTGCTACGAATGGATGTACCGCATCTACCGGTGGTTGAAAAGAAAAGATTGACATTGGTGGGCATTACAAGGTGCTGGTACAGTCGACAGTTTGCTTTTCTTGTTGTCGTCGCGAACAACGACCGTTATCACAAGCCAAATTGTTAGGCGATAACGTGCAATTCGCCAATTTGCATTGTCTTTCCATACATCGGCTGTCCGATAAAATGTGTACTTTTGTTCATCGTTATTTTTTTATGTGCAAAAACAAAAGTAACAAATAGGGCTGGATTCCAAGCGAGGAATCCAGCCCTTTCTTTTACGGGTTCAAAAAACTTTTACCGGACAGCAATAAATTTTATTACTCTAAAACTTTCAGCCGGCAAGACAATAATATTTTTCCAAATTTTCTTCAAGGCCTTGTTTTATTGGCATTGAGGATGGAATTGTTGAACAATTTTAAAATGTGGTAGTAAAATAATGAGTAAATTTTTCCAACATATCAAAAAAAGATATAATTTTGCAAAACCATAAACAATCGTTTAACCATTTAAATATAGAAACATGAGTAATCCTAACCATTTACTGCTAAGTAAAGCCTTATTGCTGTCTCTTGGGTTTCTGCCGGTTGCTCCCGTCTCGGTGCATGCCGACACGCAAGGCATCTATCAAAATGCCATGACGGTGTCGGGCACGGTCGTTGACGACAAGGGCGAGCCGGTGATTGGCGCGACGGTGCTCGAGGACGGCACGTCCAACGGCACCGTGACAGATGCCGACGGCCATTTCACCCTCAAGACAACGCATGGCGCGCAAATACGTGTCTCCTATCTCGGCTACAAGACAATCCTGCTCAAGGCCAAGCCACAGATGGAAGTAAAGATGAGCGAGGACAACAACCAGCTCAACGAAATAGTGGTCGTGGGCTACGGTATGCAAAAGAAGGTGGACATCACCGGTGCCGTGGCCAACATCGACGTGAACAAGGCCATAGCCTCACGCCCAATTACCGACGTGGGCAAAGCTCTGCAAGGAGCTTCTCCAGGCCTTACCATCACCAACCTCACTGGCGGCCTCGGCACGCAGTCGAACATACGCCTACGTGGTAGCGTGGGCTCGCTCAGCGCCACCTCGGGCACGCAGCCGCTCATACTTGTAGACAACGTTGAGGTGCCTGACCTCAACCTCGTGAACCCCGACGACATCGAGAGCATATCGGTGCTCAAGGATGCGGCATCGTCTTCCATCTACGGCACGCGTGCCGCCTGGGGCGTGATTCTCATCACCACCAAGAAAGGCAGCGACAGCAACAGGGTGAAGGTGTCGTATAGCGGCAACATGGCATGGAACACCCCGACGAAGCAGGCTGAGCTCGCCTCGACGGTGGACAACGCCAAGTTCATACTCAACGTGGCCAACCGCCTCGGCACCGACCACGCCTCGTCGATAGGCTACTACGTCGACGAGTATGCGCTGGGCAAGATGCAAGACTGGCTCGACAAGTATGGCGGCATGTCGCAATCGCAACTTGGCGAGATGCAAGAGGGACGCGATTTCGAGATAAAGGATGGCCACACCTACTTCTATCGCTCGTTCGACCCAATAGACATGTTTACGCGCAAGTGGACACCACAGCAGACTCACAACGTGTCGGTGGTAGGCGGCAACAAGAACACCACCTATAACATCTCGGGTTCCTATTTCAACCAAAAGGGTGTAATGAAATACAACACCGACAAGTATTCGCGATTCACGCTCACGAGCAACATCACCACGAAGATTCGCGATTGGTGGAACGTACACACCAACATAATGTTCTCGCAAGAGAAGAACGACCAGCCGTACAAGTTCACCTCCGGACAATATGACGCTTGGTTCTACCTGCTGCGCTGGCCGCGGTGGTATCCTTACGCCACCTATGACGGCAAGTCTTTCCGCTCCTCGGTGACCGACATACGCAATGGCAACCGCGAGAACATACGCACGTCTTACCTGCGCGCAAACGTGGGCACGACGCTCAATCCGTTGAAGGGACTCAGCGTGAACTTCGACTACACCTTCGGACTTGTAAACTACGCGCAAAAGCGCAACGGCGGAACAGTGATGGCCTACGACATGTTCACCACGGCTCCATTCAGCAACTACAAGGATATCTATGGCTCCACGCATAACCGTGTGGTGCAGACATCGCAATACAATTACCAGAACATCTTCAAGGCATACGCCACATACGCATTCGACATAGCCAACAACCACCATTTCAAGCTTATGGCAGGTATGGATGCCGAGACACGCCGCAAAACGTCGCACTACTCAGAGCGCCGCGGCCTCATCAGCGTGACGCTGCCAGAGATAAAGCTCGCCACGGGCGACCAGTACAGCTACAACGGTGATTACAGCTACAACAACGACTTTGCCGCAGCAGGTTTCTTCGGGCGTGTCAACTACGACTTCCTCGACCGTTACCTCTTCGAGTTCAACGTGCGTCGCGATGGCTCTTCACGCTTCCCCGACGGACACAAGTGGGCGACATTCCCGTCTTTCTCTGTAGGTTGGCGCGCCAACGAGGAGAAGTTCATGAACTGGGCCAAGCCAACGCTCTCCAACCTCAAGGTGCGTGGCTCGTGGGGCACGGTGGGCAACCAAGACGTGGCCGCCAACTCCTTCATCTCGACCATGAGCACAAGCAACTCGGGCTGGGTCATCAACAACCAGAACGTGCTGGGCATCTCGACACCTACAGTGGTGTCGCCAACGCTGACATGGGAGCGCGTCTCAACCCTTGATATCGGTGTTGACGCAGGCTTCTTCAACAACGACCTCAACCTCACCTTCGACTGGTACAGGCGCGTCACCTCCGACATGCACACCGCCGGCGAGCAGTTGCCAGAGACATTTGGTGCCAGCGTGCCAAAGGTGAACTTCGGCGAGATGACGGGCACGGGCTTCGAGCTCGGCATCAACTACCAGCATCGTTTCGCAAACGGCATAGGCATCAACCTTGCCGCAACGCTGTCGAACGTCACTGAGAAGATAACCAAGTACAACAAGGAAGACCGCAACATCTACGGTTACTACGAGGGCAAGACTCTCGGCGAGATCTGGGGTTACGAGACCGACCGCCTCTTCCAGGCCGACGACTTCAATGCCGACGGTACCCTCAAGGAAGGCATCGCCTCACAATCGCTATACGAGAGCGGAGCGTTCAAATTCGGCCCGGGCGACGTAAAATACAAGGACCTCGACGGCGACGGAAAGATAACCTACGGAAAGAACACCGTAGAGGATCACGGCGACCTGAAGGTTATCGGCAACTCGCTGCCTAAATACGAATACAGCTTCACCATCGGTGCCGACTGGAAGGGCGTCGACTTCTCAATATTCTTCCAAGGCGTGGGCAAGCACGACTATTGGGGCTATGGCTCCGTGGTCATCCCCGGCGGCGGCTCAAGCTATTCCGACTCTTTCTTCGCCCACCAAACCGACTACTGGACACCGGAGAATACCGATGCCTTCTATCCGCGCCCATACAACATGGCATGGCAAAGCAACGCCTACAACTTCCTCAGGCAGACGCGTTACCTGCTCAACATGGCATACCTGCGCTGCAAGAACATCACCGTGGGCTACACGCTGCCCGACAAGGTGCTCAGGAAGATATGCCTTCAGAAGATACGCGTTTACTTCTCGGCTGAGAACCTCTTCGAGTTTGACCACCTGAACGGCATGCCTATCGACCCGGAGACTACCGACTACAAGACAGGCTACGGAAGCGGCTCATGGTCGTTTGGCCGCAGCTATCCATTCAGCCGCACGCTGAGCTTCGGTTTGCAGGCAACATTCTAAAACACACTTAAAACAAGCAACAATATGAAATCGAAATATATCATAAGCCTTGCCTTCGTAGCTCTTTCACTGTCGTCGTGCGGCGACTTCCTCACGCGAGAGCCCGAGGACACCGTGACCGACATCCCGAGTTTCTGGAACAACGAGGAAAACATCCGTTCCTCGGTCTACAACCTCTACACCAAATATTTCGTCGGTTATAACTCAGGTTGGAGCCGCTCCGACTTCTTCTATGACACTCGCGTGGCCGACTGGAACGACGACAACGCACAGGAGAAAGCCACGATGTTTACCAAGGTGGCGCCCACTACCGCCGATGGGGCCAGCGACGCGAATCCTGCCTCGCCATGGGACTTCACCAACGTCACCTCCGTCAACAAGCTCTTGGCAAAGGTGCAGTCTTCAGCGCTCAGCGACGAGGCCAAGAACCACTGGGTGGGCATAGCGCGCTTCTTCCGCGCCATGGAATACAGCCGTCTCGTGCAACGCTTTGGCGACGTGCCATGGTACGACGAGGCCATCGGCTCTACCGACTACGACCAGCTCTATAAGGAGCGCGACCCACGTTTGACGGTGATGGACAACGTGCTGGCCGACCTTGAGTTTGCTTCTAACAACGTGAGGGTAAGCGATGGCGAAAAGGGTCTTTCGGTCAACCGCGACGTTGTTGATGCCTATGCCTCTCGCCTCATGCTCTTCGAGGGCACATGGCAGAAATACCGCGAGAAGGACAATACCGCGGCGGCAAAGTATCTCAAGGCTGCAAAGGATTTCGCCGACAAGGTGATAGCCACAGGCAGTTACTCGCTTTGCGACGACTACAAGGCGTTGACCACGAGCGCTGACCTCAAGGGCAACTCTGAGATAATAATGTACCGCTCGTATGTCGAGGGTGTGGTGACCCACTCGCTCATGTCGTTCCAGAACACGGAACACGAGATATGCAGTCCGTCGAAGTCGCTCATAGATAGCTACCTGTCTGCCAACGGCTTGCCTATCCATCAGGAGGGAAATGCCGACTGGAAAGGCGACCAATGGTTCTTCGATGCCATTAAGGATCGTGACCCACGCCTGTATGCCAACATCGACACCACAGGGCTTTACCTCAGCGGAGTGGCAGAGGTGTATGCCGTCTCCGGTTATTTCGCCAACCGTTTCGTAAACGAGAGCCTGAAGAACCTGGCCGGCGGACTGAGTAACACCAATATCACCGACGCGCCCATCATGAAACTCAATGAGGTGTTGATGAACGAGATAGAGGCTTGCGCAGAACTTGCCGACCTCGGGCAGTATTCGCTCTCGCAGACCGACTTCGACCGCACCATCAACGTGCTGCGCGACCGCAAGAGCACCCACATGCCACACCTCACGCTCTCTGGCTCTGGCCTCGCCGTGAACGGTACCGTCATCAACGACCCCGACCGCGACGCTACGGTGTCGTCCATACTGTGGGAGATTCGCCGTGAGAGACGTGTGGAATTGGTTTATGAGGGCCTGCGCTTCAACGACTTGCGCCGATGGGGTAAGCTCGAATATGCAGACATGCAGAAGAATCCCAACATCAACCGTGGCGCATGGGTTGACAAGAAAAGATACGTGGAGTGGTACAACGCCAAGTTCAACCCCGCTAAGCCAATCACGGTGGAGACGCTCAAGAGCGTGAAACTCGACCGTGACGGAGATGCTGGCTACATCCAGCCCATCACAGACGTAAGCTTGATGAGGACTCAGGCTGACAAGGACTATCTCTATCCGCTTCCCGTAAACGAGATAACCCTATACCAGCAACACGGCAAGGAACTGAAACAGAATCCAGGGTGGTAAACGCCCGGAGGATATAAACTAAGATAGGGGGCTATGTTGATTCGGGTGGAACTCCAACCCATTCAACATAGCCCCCTTGCTATTTGTCTTGTGTCTCTTTTATTGGGAAATGCCGCGGCGCTCTCAGTCCGTTGGCATCTCGGCTTGTGCTATGGTTTCACCACAGGGTTTGCTTTCACGCCCACGATGCCCGTCAACTTGTCGTCGAGATAGAACGTGGCCATGAGCGTGTCCTTGTCTATGGCGTATCTTACGGAAATGAAGTTGAGCTTCGCCGTCGGCTGCTGGTATGTGGCGCCTGGCTTCACCAACTTCGACTTCACGGCCGTGGCACGCATTGCCTGCAGCGCCGCGTCGGTGAGGTGCTTGGTGGAGTCGAGGCTTGACCATGCTATGTAGTCGATGCTGGCTTGCGTCATTTGCCCTTCCATGAACTCCTTGGCGTGCGACTTGGCGGCATGGCCGTCGCCACACGAGGATACGGTTACCATCGTGGCAAGGGCCATGCCGACGCTAAGGGCCAGTTTGTTAAACCTGCGCGTCATTTCTTGGGTATGTTTTTCAGGATCTCGAGCAAGTGGTCCCAAACCATCTGCACGGTAGGTATGAGGAGGCACTCGTCGGGCGTGTGAACGTTGCGGAGCGTAGGACCGAACGACACCATGTCGAGGTTTGGATATTTCTCTGAGAACAAGCCGCACTCCAATCCGGCGTGTATGCCTCTCACTCTGGGCTCCTTGCCGAAGAGCTTAACGTATGTATCCTTCACTATGCGCTGAAGCTCTGAGCCGTGCTTAGGCTGCCATGCAGGGTAGCCATCGGTTTGCTTCACTTCCGCGCCGGCAAGCTCATAGGTGGCCTTCACGGTGTTGCATATGTTTGTGAGGTTCGACGTCACGTTCGAACGTTGTGAGCTTACCACGACCACCTTGTTGTCCTCGCTCTGCACGCTTGCCACGTTGCTCGAAGTCTCAACCATCCAAGCCAGTTCCTTGTCTTGGCACATGGCGAACACGCCGTTGTCAACCGCTTGCAGCGCGTTTATCAGGTTGTTGCTGACCTTCTCGGGCATCACGCTTTGGGCCTCGCTGCTCACGAGCGCCCATTCCATGTTGGCGTCGCTCACGTGGTATTCGTCTTCCACCTGGGCGGTAAACACGTTCCAGTCGGCTTTCACCTCTTCCTTCTTGTCGGCAGGCACGGCGAACACTATCTTGCCGTCGCGTGGAATGGCATTGTGCATCTTGCCTGAGTTCCACTGTGCCAGACGCAGCGTCATCTTACCCTTCTCCAGGTAGAGGAATCGGGCAAGCACCTTTATGGCGTTGGCGCGCTTCTTCTCGATATCGTCGCCAGAGTGACCACCGTTGAGGCCTTTCAGCGAGCCCTCCATGAAGAAGAAACCCTCGGGAGCTGCCTCACGCTCGAAACTGAACGTGGCAGTGGTGCTCCTTCCGCCGGCGCACGAGATGAATATCTGTCCCTCGTCCTCGGAGTCGAGGTTGATGAGGTAGTCGCCGCTCATGAATCCCGGCTTCATGCCCATGGCGCCGGTGAGCTGTGTCTCCTCGTCGCGCGTGAATACACACTCAATGGGGCCGTGCTCAATGTCGTCGGAGTCGAGGATGGCAAGCTCAATGGCATCGCCGATGCCGTCGTCGGCGCCGAGCGTGGTGCCTTTGGCGTGCATCCAGTCGCCCTCTACATAGGTCTGGATGGCATCCTTGGAGAAGTCGAAGTCCACGTCCACGAGCTTGTCGCAAACCATGTCCATGTGGCTTTGGAGGATAGTGGTGGCACGGTCTTCGTAGCCCTTTGTGGCAGGCTTGCGAATGACCACGTTGCCAGTCTCGTCTACGATGGTCTCAAGTCCGTGGCTCTCGCCAAACTGCTTGAGATACTCTATCATCTTCTCCTCATGCTTCGACGGGCGTGGTATCTTGTTGATTGCCGCGAATTGCTCGAACACGCGGGCGGGTTTTAATTCTGCCATAATCTTTGCTATTTTTATGATTAAATACTTAAAATGTCGTCTTATATCTTTGCGGTTTGTCTATTTAATGCTATCTTTGCAGCATATTATGTAGAAAAACACTGCAAATTTAGCAAATAATGATAGAAACACTACTTCTTACGGTGTTAATAATTGCTATATCCGTGGCGCTCCTCTCCGTGAAGGTATTGCTGTGCAAGAACGGCAAGTTCTCGTCAATGCATATCCACGACTCCAAGGCCATGAAGGAACGTGGCATCCACTGCGTCATCGACGAGGACAGGGAGATGCGCGCGAGGGGACGTTTCAGGTAGGACAGACTAACATACAACATCACATATGAAGAAAAACATCATCTTCGCCGTGGCTTTGACTATCGCCACGACTTTCGGCTTCACCTCTTGCAACAAGAGCGCGCCAAAAATGGACGAGAAGTCGGAGACGACCTCGCAGAAGGCTGCAAGCACGGAAATCGCCTTTGTGGAGGTAGACTCCATCATGACGCAGTACCAGTTTTGCAAGGAATACACCAAGATCTTGAACCAGAAGGGCACAAATATCCAGAAGACCCTCGCAAGCCGCCAGCAGGCATTGCAAAACGCGGCTGCCAACTTCCAGCAGAAGGTGCAGCAGAACGCTTACACACGTGAGCAGGCTGAGGCCATACAGGCAGGTTTGCAGAAGCAAAGCAACGACCTTCAGGCTCTCAACCAGAGGCTCAGCGGCGAGTTCCAGACCGAGACCGACAAATACAACAAGGCTTTGCACGATTCTCTCCAGCACTATCTCGCTGCCTTCAACAAGGACGGCAAGTATGGCATGATCTTCGCCAAGCAGGGCGACAACGTGCTCTACGCAAACAAGGCCTACGACATCACCGCCCAGGTGGTGGCTGGCTTGAACAAGGCCTACAAGAGCAATGTAAACACGAAAAAGAAATAACAACAGTCCAAAATGAGAAAGGGCGTGCCAAAAGGCTGATGTCTTTTGGCACGCCCTTTCGCTTTTAGCGCGATGGCATTATCAAACATAGAGAAACATTACAACAAGCATCCCGAGGACTTGCGCCTTCAGCGCAGGCATGGCATGGTGGAGTTTCAAACCACCATGTATCACCTTCACCGTTTCTTGCGCCCTGGTTTCAGTTTGCTCGACATCGGTGCGGGAACTGGCCGCTACACCTCGGCGCTCATGGCTGAAGGCTACGAGGTGAAGGCGGTAGAACTCGTGCGCCGCAACATCGACGTCTTCCTGAAACGCGAGCCTACCGCCAATGTGGTTCAGGGCGACGCACGCCACATGCCATTCGTGCCAACAGACTCTTCGGACCTTACGCTCCTTCTTGGCCCTCTCTATCATCTCATTGGCGAGGAGGAAAAGGTGAAGGCCCTTGAGGAGGCGAAACGCGTGACCAAGCCTGGCGGCCTTATCTTCGTGGCCTACTTGATGAACGAATATAGCATCCTCTCTTATTGTTTCGACGAGGACCGCATCGGCGAACTGCTCGAAAGGGGAGCGGTGGACCGCGATTTCCATATCCAGGCGAACCCTGACGAGTTGTACGACTACGTGAGGGTTGACGACATCGACCGCTTCGACAAAAAGGCAGGATTGGAACGTGTAACCATATTCTCGCCCGATGGTGCTTCCGACTATATGCGGACGCGGCTCAACCGCATGAGCGACGAGACCTTTGCCCACTTCATCGAGTACCAGAAGAGCATATCCGAGCGCCCAGACCTCATTGGCGCCGGTAGCCACGTGGTAGATGTCGTGAGGGTGCCGTGAACAACTGAAAACCAAGGGCTATGAATCTACCGAACCGTTTTTCCCGCGTCATGAGGGGCATATGTGCAACGCTTGCCCTATGGCTTCCCGTCTTGTGTGCCGCTACCGCCAATGCTGCCGATAGTGTCGTCGACGTGGCAGGTTTCCCGTCGGCCGAGCCAGGCTATTCGCTTGGCGTGTCGGCGTGTTATGCCGGTCGCATAGGCGACTATATAATAATGGCAGGCGGCTGCAACTTTCCTGACGAAGGCAAACCGAAGAAGTATTATGCCGGGGTTTACGCGGCGCGTATAGACAGCCTTGCGCTGCGATGGCGACTCGTGGGACTCTTGCCCGAGCCGGCAGCTTATGGTGTCACGGTGCAGAGTGGCGACAGCTTGTTGTTTATCGGTGGAAACAACAGCCGGCACAGTCTGAAAACGGTTTATGCCGTCCGTCTTGCCGATGGGGGAGACCGGGCTGAGATAACACGTCTTGCCGACTTGCCTTTTGCTGTCGACAACATGGCGGTGGCATATATGGGTACAGACGTGTTTGTTGTTGGTGGAAATCAAAACGGGAAGCCGTCGGCTTCCGTGCTCCGTCTCTCGCTCGACAAGCCAATGCCAATCGCAGGCAATGCGGAAGGAGCCTCTTGCCCTTCGCCCTGGCGAGAGATAGCGGCAGTGCCAGGGAAGCCGCGCGTGCAGCCCGTGGCGGCGGCACATGGCAACAAGGTGTACGTTTGGGGAGGCTTTTTCGCCGATGGCGAAAACAGCGTGGTGCATACCGGTGGCTACTCGTTCGATGTAGACAGGGAAGAGTGGGAGAGAGTTGCCGCTCCATGCTCACCTAAGGGTGAGGAAATGACCCTTGCCGGAGGCATTGCATGGACAGAAAACAATCGTGTTTTTGCCACTGGAGGCGTGAACAAGGAAATCTTCCTTGATGCCATAAGTGGCAGATATGAGCGTGTCAGGCAAGACGACTACCTGAAGCAACCCATAGGTTGGTATAAGTTCAGTGGAAACCTGTATGAATATGACACGAAGGCCAACAAATGGATTGCGGCCTACTCCTCACCGAGCCTTGCGCGCGCCGGCGCACAGGCTGTGCCTACACGCATGGGTACATTTTATATAGGTGGCGAGCTGAAACCCGCGCTCCGCACTCCGCAAATAGTCATTCTCCGCACGCCACCATTGTAAGCGTCATTCATAAAGATAGAACATACGCTCCATCATTTGCCATTTCTCGTCGGATGTGGCATTGGCATCACAACCCTGAAACTGTGCCACATGACTTTCCCATTCTGCCTGACGCGGCAGCGTGGCAAGTTTCTTCATGGCAACGTCCCAGTCTAAGTCTATAGGTGCATCGACAATCATCACAAGCCGCCTGCCAAGGATGTAAATCTCCATTTCGAGAATGCCCACCGACTGTATTCCGTGTTTTATCTCATCCCAGAAATGCACCTTGTCGTGAGCCTCGCGATATTTCACTATCAGTGCGTCGTCGTCTTTCAGTTCCATTGTCTGCACATAGCGTTTTGTGGGTTGTCCAAAACGCTTTGTGGTGTATCCGTTGTCTTTCATGATTTATGGTTTTTGGTTTTTAGTTGCTGTTTATTCCGCAAAAATAAGCATTGTCGGCGTAAACGGCAAATCCTGCGACATATATTTACATGAACGCCGTGCGTTTCCTTCGGTTTATGCTTACAATATGTTTGCGGCTACCTCTATTTCCTTTCCTGCTGAGGCGTTACGCCCGTGTGTTTCTTGTAGTAGCGGCAGAAGAAGCTGGCATCGGCGAAATGGTATTCCCATGCTATTTCCTTTATGCTCTGCGTCGTGCGTTGCAGATGCATCTTTATCTGCAGAATGACATATTGGTCTATTATCTCCTTTGGCGTATGGTCTGTTACCTGGCGCACGATGGTGGTGAGATATTTCGGGGTGATGTTCATCTGTGAGGCGTAATAGCTAACGTCGCGCGACAACTTGTAGTCACGTTCCATGAGCCTCATGAAGAGATTGAACAGTTTGCGCACGCGATACGACTTCACCTCGTCGGGTGGGCACTCGGGCGTGCGTTGCAGATATTCATGGAAGCCTATGAAGAACGCCTTGAGCTGGCAGAGCACGAGTTGGGAGAGGCAGGTGCATTCGGCTTGGTTGAAATAAACTTTCAGCAAGGCGAACATGCAGTCAACGATGCGAGTCACCACGGGCGAGTCTTGTCTGCAACGATCCTCGCGCAGGGAGGAATATACGGTGTGTTCCAGTTGCAGGCTCGCCTCCCTGAGCAAACTGGCGTTATACTTCAGTATCTCCACCTCGAAATCCCCCTCATCCATCTTCCCTCTTCTCTCATCCCTCTTCACTTCCCTCGCTTCCACCACGTCGTTTGGGAACACCGTTATCACGGCGTTCTCATACATGTCCCAATCCTTATAGTTGATCCTCAGCACGGCCTCGCCTTTTCTACATATAAGTATGGCTCCATAAGCCAGCACCTGCGGGCCGTGCCGCCATTCATCGAGCCGCGTAACGGAAAGGCTTGCCTCTTGCGCTGACCTTAGTTCTGATTTAGAGTTCATGGTGAGGAATGTATTGTGCGAGGCGAAGGTCGCCACTTTTCATGATTGATATGGTTTAATCTCTTTTCTCCCACAAAGGTACGCTGAAAATGTGATAAAACCGAACTTTTGTTCCCTAATCGTCCATCCACCACGAAAAATTTAAAACGCCAAATCGCCGAAATCGCCTTACCTTTGCACCCGAATTAATAAGACACTGTTTTTGATGATAAAGAAGATCATGTTTTCATGGCTCCTGCTGTTTGGAGCCGCGTCATTGGTTGAGGCCCAGCAGCAAACGCTGACCATCGACCAACTATTCACGGCCATAGAGAACAACAACGCGAGCCTGCGCACGCAGAAGTCGGGCGTCGAGGCAGCCGACATTGGCATAGAGTCGGCAAAGAGCAAGCGCTTGCCCGATGTTGACGCGTCGCTGTCGGTGAGCTACATCGGCAACGTGCTGCTGACCAACCGCGACTTCACCAACGTTCACGGACTCTCCTCGCCCCATTTCGGCAACAACTTCTCGTTGCAGGCGCAACAGGTGGTATATGCCGGTGGCGCGATAAACGCCGGCATCAAACTTGCCGAGCTGGGCAAACGTCAGGCGGAGACCGGACTCAGGCTGACACGCCAGCAGCTGCGCTTCATGGCGTTGGGCCAGTATCTCGACCTCTATAAGATAGACAACCAGACGCAGGTGTATGAGAAGAACATCGAACTGACGCGCCAACTCATAGCCGACATCAAGGCGAAGCAGGAGCAGGGCATGGCCCTGAAAAACGACATCACGCGCTACGAACTGCAGATGGAGAGCTTGAAACTCGGCCTTGTTGCCCTGCGCAACAACCGCAGCATCCTCAACCACCAGCTCTGCAACTCACTTGGCATGACGCACGACGTCATCATAATGCCCGATGCCAATGTCATCGACAAGATCTACGCCAAGGATGGCGAAGAATACTGGCAGAACCATGGCACGCTCAACTCACCATTGCTCGAACAGAGCGCAAACGCCATAAGCATAGCCGAGCAAAACGAGAAGCTCGCCAAGAGCGACATGCTGCCAAAGGTGGCTTTCGTGGCAGCCGACAATTTCGACGGGCCTATCACCTTTGAGCTTCCGCCGATAAACAAGAACCTCAACGTGTGGTATGTGGGCGTGGGCGTGAAATACAGTCTCAGCTCGCTCTTCAAGAGCAACAAGCGGGTGCGCCAGGCTGCCATCGAGACAAGGCAGGCTCAGGAGGCCCGCGCCGTGCAGGTGGAACAACTCAACAACAACGTGCAGGCGGCATACGTGCAGTATCAACAGACCTACGTGGAACTGGAGACGCAGCGGAAGAGCGTGGAGCTGGCTCGCCAAAACTATGACGTGATGAACGCGCGCTACCTGAGCCAACTCGCCCTTGTCACCGACATGGTGGACGCGTCGAACCTTCGACTCAATGCAGAGCTAAACGAGGTGGACGCACGCATAAATATCGCCTATGCCTATTACAAGATGAAGTTTGTGGCAGGAGAAATCTGAATTAATGTATAATTAATAATTAATAATTAATAAATTACAAATTATAATTAATAAATAACCATCAAAAGCTGTTGCTAATAATCAACGGGTCAGAATGGTATCCTACATTTATCATTTATCATTTATCATTTATCATTTATCATTTATCATTTGTAATTTGTAATTTGTCATTTTCCATAACGATGAGCAAGAAATTAATAAAACGAGTATATAATGTAGTTATAATCCTCCTGTTCTTTGGAGCGATAGGTTGGTGTTTGAGCCATTTTGTTCACGGCAGTGGGGTAGAGTATACCGACGATGCGCAGGTGTGCCGCCATATCACGCCTATCAACACCCGCGTGCAGGGATTCATCAAGGAGATTCGCTTCAACGACTTCCAACATGTGAAGAAAGGCGACACGCTCGTCATCATTGAGGATGCCGAGTATCGTCTGCAGGTGGCTCAGGCTGAGGCTGGACTGCGCGGCTCCAAGTCGAGCTCTTCTGTCGTTACGGCAAGCATGGGAACCACGGCAAGCAATGTGCAGACGGCTTCGGCTGGCATCGAGGAGGCTCGTGTCAACATGATCAACGCCAAGCAAGACTTCGACCGTTTCGCCGCCTTGATGAAGAAAGACGCCGTGACCAGGCAGCAGTATGACAATGCCTACGCCCGATACCTTGGTGCCAAGGCTCGCTACGAGCAGGCCACCAGTCAGCGTCAGAGTGCGGCATCGGTAAAGAATGTGCAGACCCACCAGCTCGGAGGCTCGCGGGCGGGCGAGAGCGTGTCGCAGGCTCAGCTCAACTTGGCTCGCCTGAACCTTTCCTACACCGTCATCGTGGCGACCTGCGATGGTGTGATGGGCAGGAAAGACATCCATGAGGGGCAGCTCGTGCAGCCAGGCCAGATGTTGGCGCGCATCGTCGACGACAACGACGTGTGGGTAGTGGCAAACTATCGTGAGACCCAGATGGACGGCATCGCCGTGGGCAAGACGGTAAGCTTTACCGCCGATGCCATCCCGGGCGTGGTGTTCCACGGCAAGGTGGAGTCGCTGTCGGCAGCCGCTGGCAATGCCTATTCCATGATTCCCGTCGACAATGCCACCGGCAACTTCGTGAAGGTGGAGCAGCGCGTGCCCGTGCGCATCGCGCTCACCAAGGACAACGATGCCAAGCAAGTGGCCTTGCTCCGCGCCGGACTCAATGTGGAGACGAAAGTGAACGTGAAGTAAACGATAAATTACAAATTATAAATTATAAATTATAATTGTCGGATACCATTCTGACTCGTTGATTATTAGCAACAGCTTTTGATGGTTATTTATTAATTATGATTTGTAATTTATAATTTATTAATTATTAATTATTAATTAAACAATGTCTGGACCTCCAATGTTGCAGGGACCTTTCCGTGTCCCTTCCTTCAACGGCTATGTGCCCCGCCGTCTGCAGCCGTGGATATACCTCCTCTTCGCCTTCATCTTCCTGATGTCGGGTGGCATATACGGTGGTGCCATGAGCTATGTTATGGGCGAGTATAGCTTGATGCGCGAGGACGTGCTCATGATTGTCATGTTCAACGTCGTGGGAGTGGCCATGCCTTTCCCCTTCCTCTTCAAGTTGAAGTTTGCCTTCGCCAACCGCCGGCTTCTGCTCAATGCCGCCCTCGTGGTGGCGGCTTGCAATTTCCTCATCATGTGGACAGACTCCGTGCCGGTGATGTGCGTGCTGGCCTATGTAGCCGGCTTCTTCAAGCTCTGCGGAACCTTCGAGTGCATGAGCACCATACAGTTGTGGATGACACCCAAGCGCGACTTCACTATCTTCTTCCCCTTGCTCTACTGTCTGGTATTGGGCAACATGTTTCTCTCGCCGTGGCTTACCGAACACCTCATATATATATGTCAGGACTGGCGCGTCATCAACTGGGCCATGACCGCCGCCCTGCTCACCGTAGCCCTCGTGGTGTATGTCACCACCCACGACTTCCACTTCATGAAGCCCCTGCCGTTTATCAGTGTCGACTATATGGGGTGTCTGCTCTGGTCGGCATGGATGCTCGAGTTCATCTTCTTCTTCAACTACGGTGAGCACTACAACTGGCTCGACAGCCATGTGATGCGCATGGACGTGGTGCTCTTTGTGCTGACAGGCTATTTCTGCATACAGCGCATGCTCCACATACGCCATCCCTACATCGCTCCCGAGGCTTGGAAATACAAGCGGCTGGTGTCGCTGCTCATTCTCTTCGCCTTCGTAGAGTTCATGGGCAGCACGCCCAAGGTGTTGCAGACGGCGTTTACGGGCGGCGTGCTCCACTTTGGGGCGGTCACCACCAACGTGCTAAACTTCGTGGAATGGACGGGGGCAATCGTAGGATGCCTCTTCTGCCTCTTCTGGTGCAAGGTGCTCAGGTTGAAATACACCTACCTGCTCACCCTTGGCGTGGCGATGATGGTGGCATATCCGGTGATGATGTATTTCCTCATCGACCCCGGATTGCCGTTGCACGCGCTTTACCTGCCAACCTTCTTGCGGTCTTTCGGCAATGCCATCTTCTTTACCATGCTCACCATCTATCTGGAGGAACTGATGCCCTTCCAGCACTTCTTCATGGGACTGACAATGGCGGGCATCATACGCAACGGCCCCATATCGACGATGTGCTCGGGTCTCTACAGTTTCGGGCTTCGCCACCAGATGGCCGACAACATGGCTCGCGGCCTGCCATACGACTCCGCCAACCTGCTAATGATAAGCGTTCGCCAGCTCTACGGGCTCACCTGTCTTGTGGGCATTGCGGTACTCCTCGTTTTCTTGCTCTGGAACGTGCAGCCCGTGAGAAGCACGCTGAAGAAGATGCCGGCGTGGAACTTCGTGGGTAGAAAGATGAAAAAGAAATATCGCCACGACAAATGAGACTCAGATTGTAAATCTTTTTCTTGCTGTATATAAGTACAAGGCTGGATTCCTCGATTGGGATTCAGTCTTTTTCTTTCTTGTCTTCAATTGGTTGATACAAAGGTTGTTAGGTTTTCTGTGAAGCCCCCGTTGCCGTTACGTTAGAATGGCGTTGCCGTTACGTTAGTATCGCATCGCCGTCACGTTAGAATGGCGTTGCCGTTACGTTAGAATGGCGACGGCCCCTCTGTGGGAAGCCGAAACGCGACAAAAAAATGACAAGAAAAATGACAACAGAGACAACATTGTCTGTTAGTTGTCTCTGTTGTCGTTAATTTAGTAAACCCTACTTATTGAGTTTAGTCCTTTTCGAAAATTTCCTTATCCAATAAATTCTCGTGTTTGGCAAGAATCGTAGTACATACGGCATCGCCTGTGATGTTGACTGTGGTTCGGCACATGTCCAACAATCTGTCAATACCCATAATCAAGGCGATGCCTTCAACGGGTAAGCCTACAGATTCGAAGACCATCGAGAGGGTGATCAAGCCTACACTGGGTACGCCTGCCGTACCGATGCTGGCAATTGTAGCTGTTGCAATAACAGTAATATAGTCCACAAAATCCAGATGTATTCCAAATACTTGTGCGACAAACACCACGGCGACTCCTTGCATGATGGAAGTGCCGTCCATATTTATTGTAGCACCAAGAGGTATGGTGAAAGAACTGATTTTTTCTGAAACGCCAATCTTTCTTGCCAAGGTTCCTATAGATAGTGGAATGGTCGCGTTGGATGTGGCTGTAGAGAATGCGAATTGCATTACAGGTATAAATTTCCGTAAGAACGTTAAGGGGTTTAGTCCTGTCAACAGTTTCAACATTCCTAGATAGACCACTAATAGTTGTACTGTTAAACCAATGAGTACGGCAGACATGTATTTGAGCATCGGGGCGAATCCGTCGAATCCAATATTGGCGAATGTTCTGGCTATCAAACAGAAAACGCCAAAGGGTGCGGCTTTCATTACAAGTGTTGTCATCGACATCATTAGCTCGTTGCCTTGTTTGGCTAAATTGGCTAATCCTTCAGTCTTATTTCCTAGTTTGACTAACAGTGCTCCTGTGATAAGTGCAAATACGATTATTTGTAGCATATTGCCGGTAGCAAATGCTTCTATCGGATTGGTCGGAATTATATTGAGAATAGTATCTGCCATTGACTGTTGGTCTGTAACTTGTGTTGTGGCAGCTTTTGTAGGCACCATATGCATTCCATAGCCTGGATTTATGATGTTTGCGATAGAAAGGGCAACAGCCACGGCTATGATTGTCGTGCAAATATAGAATGAGATGGTAAGTATTCCCATTTTCCCCATTTTGCTAGTGTCTCCAATGCCCATGGTTCCACAGACGATGGAGCAAAACACCAATGGAACTACCAGCATTCTCATGGCTCGTATAAAGCCGTTGCCAACAATGTTGAAAATTCCATTGACAAGTATTTCGTCACGTATATAGCCTTCGGGTATGTAATAATGTAAAACTAATCCTACTATAAAGCCTAATATAAGGGATATAAAAATAATAGATGTCAAATGAAGCTTTATTTTTCTCATGTTGTAAATAAATTGGCGTTTATAATATCCATGTGGTAATAACTTGGTGCAAAATTAGTCGTAAAAAAACAAATATACAAACATTCGCGTCAAAATGTTTTGATATGTCTGTGATTTGTGTCATTTTGGATTTGCAGCTGATCTATTTCTTCTAACAATAAGAGACAGATTGATTGTTTTTATTGCAAAAAGATGCAATAAAGCCACATACGGGTTGCACAAAGATATGAAAATGTAAAAAAGCATAACAAAAAGTTTGTTTATTAACATAATAATGTTTACTTTTGCAACCATGTTAGATGTTGGTTTGAGGAAAAAATATGAAAAAATTAAAAGATTGTATTTTGGGGCGTGTGTTTTGCTCCGTATTGTGTCTGTCAACTGGTGTCATGCCAATATATGCAGACCATGAAATCGTAGACAGAAAAGTTACATCAATTAAGGGAAAGGTAATTACGGTTGATGATGGCCTTCCTGTCATTGGCGCGTCTATTCTTATTGAAGGTACCAAAATAGGAACAGTTACCGATGTTGATGGTAACTTTTATATCGCCAATATTCCTGTTGATGCCAAGCGAATCAAGGTTTCGTATCTTGGACTGAAGAGTCAGAATGTAGCGGTGCAACCGGAATTATTGGTTAAGATGGTAAATGATGACGCACAGCTTGACGAGGTGATGGTTGTTGCTTATGGTACTGCAAAGAAAAGCACTTTCACAGGGTCTGCATCTGTCATAAAGACCGACAAATTGGATGATCGCCCTGTTACGGAAGTATCATCTGCTCTTTTGGGAAGTGCTCCAGGTATATCGGTTTCATCTTCAAGTGGAATGCCAGGTACCTCTTCTACTATCCGAATACGTGGAGTAGGTTCTTTCAGTGCATCTTCAAGTCCTTTAATAGTTTTGGATGGTATTCCTTATGAAGGTTCTTTGAGTAACCTTAATCCTACTGACATTGCCAGCATGTCTGTATTGAAGGATGCTGCATCAACGGCATTGTATGGTGCCAGGGCCGCTAATGGTGTTATAGTCATTTCCACGAAAAAAGGAAAATCAGGGAAAGCTCAGGTTAATTTTAAGTTTAACCAGGGAGTTACCATGCGGCAAAGTTCAGACTATGAAAAATTGGGAGTAGACCAATATTGTGAAATTTATTGGGAGAACCTTCGCAACAGGTATCTGAAAGATGGTATGAGCAGTGCAAGTGCCGCAGAAAGTGCCAGTGCCAATTTGATGGATGTTCTGGAATACAATCCTTTTACGAATGTAGACAAGTCTTCAGTCGTAGGTGTGGATGGAAAATTCAATACGGCAGCTCAAATGGCATGGGGAGACGATACCGATTGGGAAGATGCCATACAGCGAGCTGGTCACAGAACAGATGCCAGTGTCTCGGTTACTGGTGGAAACGATAAGAATGACTATTATTTTTCCTTGGGCGCTATTTCCGAGGATGGTTACATTATAGGTTCCTCTTTAAAGAGGTATACATTCAAGACCAACGTAAATTCGCAAGTTACCTCATGGTTGAAGCTTGGAATGATTACTGGAGGCAATATTAGTGCTGTGGATGGACAGCAAAATACGACAAGGAACAATCTTAGCAATCCTTTTCTTTTTACGAGATATGTCAGCCCTCTTTACCCGATTCACATGCATGATGCTACCACGGGCAACTTGATATATGATAACAACGGGGATGCTTTATATGATTTTGGTGTCGGGTACAACAAAGATGGAATGTCTGTACCAAACCGTTCTTATTGTTCTACTGTGAATCCTGTAATAGAATTGGCGGAGCGCAAGGATGGTTATACACGTAAGATGTTTGATGTGAAGGGTTATGCGGAGGTGAGTTTTCTGAAATATTTTACCTTTACGCTGAATGGAAGTGTAAACTCCAGTGCCTATCTTGGTTCTTCTTCCAGCAAAAAATATGAGGAGAAGGGAAATGTAGGTACTGCCACTCGTACCAATTCTTTTACTACAACAACAAATTTCAATGAATTGTTGGACTATAAGAGAAAGTTTGGCTCTCATCATCTAGACGTCTTGATAGGTCATGAGAATTACCGGTATGAATACAATTATCTGACAGCAAGCATGAAGGGGGAAATCATGTCAGGAAATTCCGAACTCGGTAATTATACGGAGCTAAATTCTACTCCGTTGTCTTATACGACAAAATACAGGACGGAAGGTTATTTTATGCGTACCAATTATGACTATGATGACTTGTATTATGTATCACTGTCGTTCAGGCGAGATGGTTCTTCTCGATTCTATAAGGAATCAAGATGGGGAAATTTTGGTTCGGTCGGAGCAGGATGGAGTATTAGCAGAAGTCTTTTTGCCGATACAAGATGGCTGGACAACTTGAAATTGCGTCTTTCCTATGGTGAGGTGGGAAACGACAATGTGGGTGGATATTTCCCATGGGTGGCATCGTATGCCCCATCCAATAACGCGACAGAAGCCGGATATGTTCAGAGCAGCATGGGCAATAAAGACTTGAAGTGGGAGGTGTCCCGTAATTTTGACGTGGCTGTGGAGTTTGGTTTCTGCAATCGCTTGAGCGGTACCTTGGAGTTTTTCACGCGCAAGTCGTCAAACCTTCTTTTCGAGATACCCTTGTCTCCTTCCACTGGCTTTGACAGTCAAGACAGAAACTCGGGGTCTATGAAAAATTATGGTGTTGAATTTCAGGCAAGTCTAAAAATCCTTGATGCTTCTAAATGGAAGTGGGGTATTGATTTCAATGGCACCTATCTCAAGAATAAAATCACTTCTTTGCCAGTAGACCCATTCATAGACAGTAATGTTTTCAGAATAGAGGAGGGATATTCACGCTATGAATTCTATTTGAAAGATTGGCGTGGTGTGGATCCTGCGACAGGTAATTGTATCTATGCGTCAATAGAGGGGGCAAAGAATATAGTCACTGTAGACGGGGAAGAATATACCACTTCGCTCAGTGAGGCTGCTTATTGTTATGGTGGAAGTGGACTGCCGTCTTTTACGGGAGGTTTTTCTACGTCTTTGTCATACGGAAATCTCTCGCTCACTGCGACATTGTATTATCAGTTGGGAGGTAAAGCCTATGATACAGCATACAGCAATTTGATGACTCCCAATCAGAGGTCATACAACAATTTGTCTGTAGACATCCTTAAAAGATGGCAGAAGGCTGGCGACATAACCAAAGTGCCACGTCTGTCGGACGGAAGCGATGCTACAGATTTGATTGGAGAGAATTCCACAAGATGGTTGGTTAGTTCCGACATGTTGGAATTGGCAAATGTAGTCTTGTCGTATCAACTCCCGAAGTCTTTTCTTCGTTCTTTCGGAATATCTTCTCTTAGGGTATATGCATCGGGCGAGAACCTTTTGCAGATTACGAAGAGGAAGGGATTGTTCCCGCGCCAAAACACATCGGGCTACACAAACAATGGTGACACTTTTGCACCGGCAAGGGTTTTCACCGCAGGTGTTAATCTGTCTTTTTAATTATTTAAACTTTTGCTGAAATGAAGACGAAATACATAAAAACATTGATCGTTGGAGGTGTGGCCTGTCTATCCTTGGCTTCATGTGCCAGTGACTACATGGATGTAAGCTCAACTCAAAATGTGGATGAATCTTCGATATTTGCAACCACTGAGGGAGAAATGATGGCCATAAATGGCATACATAGGCTCATGCATGAGTCTACGGCCAGTTGGTATGCACAAGGGGGATACCAAACTTTCATGTTGTCCACAGACTTGATGGCAGAGGATGTGGTGTTCACGAAGAGCAATCCTTGTTTGACGTGGGACGCACAGCTGACGATGCATCAGACACCATCCAACAGAGACAATGAGTACTATTATAGTTTCTTCTATCGTGTCATATCAAATGCAAACAAAGTGATAGGTTGCGGAGACGATGTGGAAGGTCAGGCCAATGTGCACAAATATGCCAGGGGGCAAGCTCTTGCGTATAGAGCTTTTTGCTATTTCAACTTGGTTCAGATGTATGGTAAGCGATATGAACAAGGAGCGGATAATTCGCAGCTTGGCGTGATATTGAGGTTGGACAACAGCAGCAACAATATGCCTAGGGCAACGGTGGAGGATGTGTATCGACAAATCAATGCCGACTTGGACGAAGCCATTGGGCTGTTGGAGGAATGTGGTGTCAAGCGAGAGAATAAAAGCCATATCGACAAGTCTGTTGCCATGGGATTGAAAGCCAGGGTGTTGTTGACGCAAGGCAGATGGGAAGAGGCGGCAAGCATGGCTCAGAAATGTATTGAGTCAAGTGGCGCGACGCTTGATGATGCCACGTATACAACAACCGATTATCGTATGTCCTCTGCCCTTAGCAGCGAATGGATTTGGGCAAAGATTTCCCAATCGGACCAAGAAGGAAAACTGAAGCAGTATCATGCTTTCAATTCCAACAGCAATGCAAGCTATAACAGAAACACTCCACGTTGTATTTACAATAAACTTTACGATAAGATCAGTTCGACAGATACAAGAAAAGGTGTTTGGTTTCCAAATGCACAGGACAAGTCTGTAACTCCTGCTCCCATATATCCCGCCAATGGTAATCTTTACAATTACATGAGCAACAAGTTCCTGTTGCCGATAGGGTGTGACCAAAACACGGCAGGCGACATTCCTTACATGAGATTGCCCGAGATGATACTTGTCAAGGCAGAAGCGTTGGCACGTGCGGGAAAATACACAGAAGCTGCCAGTGCGCTTTATCCATTGGCTTATAGCAGGGATAAGGCTTATGTCCAGTCTACGAAGCAAGGTGAGGACCTTATAGAAGAAATCATGGTGCAACGTAGGGTAGAACTATGGGCAGAAGGATTTAGGTGGTTCGACTTGAAGCGGCTCAATATGGCTCTGGATAGAGGACCTGCCCCCAGGACGGAGTTGGGATATTCTGCTGATGGTTGGAAGAGCGGTAAGAAACCTGCCAATGTGGATCCCGAGGCATCCAACTATAATATGTACGACACCAAGGCAATAGGCGAGGAGAACCGTTACAGGAAAGCTGGTACCAATTTTTGGCAATGGCTTTTCCCTGAATCTGAGATAAACATTAATCCGTTGTGTGATCAAAATCCAATTTACACAACCCAAGAGGAGGTTGCGAAATGAGGAAACTAAGTATATTGCTTTTGTGTTTGATAGCATGTTTCCCTTCCTGTTTGACGTATGCGTGTACATCAGTCATCATATCAGGAAAGTTGACAAAGGATGGCCGTCCGCTTATGTGGAAAAACAGGGACACTGGTACTTTGGAAAATTGTGTGATCTATCAGAAAGGTGAACGGTATGCTTATTTGGCTATCATAAACAGCAATTCCATAACGCGGCCGAGGTCTGTATGGATGGGAGTCAACGAAAAAGGTTTTGCCATCATGAACACTTTGTCTTATAACCTCTCAGATTCTGCCAATGACTTGGGAGGGAAGTACAATGGAGCCATCATGAAACGGGCCTTGGAGGTCTGTGCAGACATCGCTGATTTCAAAAATCTCTTAGATACATTGCCTCGCCCTTTGTATGCTACTGCCAATTATGGAGTGATTGATGCAGCAGGAGGGGCTTCCTACTTCGAGACAAATCAAACGAGCTACAAGCAGTTTGATGTCAACGATCCGCTTGTTTGCCCAAAAGGTTATTTAGCGAGAGCGAATTTCTCGGAAAGTGGTATTGACAAGGCAGGGAAGGGGTATCCACGTTATCAGCAAGTGCAAATAGAGATGGATCGTGCAATAGATCAAGGATTGTCGGTTACTCCGCAATGGATATTCAACACATTGTCAAGATCGTTTGTTAATCCTGTCATGGGAATAGACTTGACGAGTGGCAATTATAATAAGCCTGTCACTAATGGATGGTTTACTGAGGAAGATTTCATAGCCCGTCGAAAATCATCATGTGCTGTCGTTGTGCAAGGTGTGAAGAAAAGTGAGAATGTCTCACAAACTATAATGTGGACAGTGCTTGGTTATCCTCCAGTGACTCCTGCCATGCCTTTATGGGTGGCTGCCGGAAATGCCGGATTGCCAAAAGTAGTGACATATTCTCCAGAAATAAAGGATGCGCCGCTGTGCCATTATGCAGACAGTCTGAGGCAACAGGTTTATTCTTATGAGTATGGAGACAACAAACAGGATTATTTTAATTGGGAACTTCTCTATAATAAGGAGAATACTGGTCTCATGCAGAAAACGCGGAAATTTGAGACAACTTTGTTTTCTGTATATGACGGTGTAGTGGAAAAACTGCGCACAAAGCGTGACTTGGACAAGACGGCGGTCTTGAAACTCTATCATAAAATAGATGGAGAAATATTGGATTGGATGAAACGATAAATAAGATACAATCATGAAGAGCTATATTTTTTCTTTGGCAATACTGTTGTTGGGTGTTTTTAATTCTATAAACGCGCAATCTCGCCAAACAAAGAAACCGGTAATTGGTATTACCACGTATGTGAAGGATGGTATGTTGTCGGTTTCCGAGGACTATGTCAGAGCAGTGGAAGCTGCAGGAGGCATACCTCATTTGTTTTCCATGAGCACCAACCCTGCTGCTGTCAGAAGTGAGACAGAAATCCTGGATGGAGTGATCATTAGTGGTGGGGAAGACATTTCTCCATTGAGATATGGAGACCAGCCATGTAAGGAAATTGGCAAGGTCAATGCAACTCGCGACTCTGCGGAGGTTCTGATATTCCAATGTGCCCAAAAGCGAGGCATTCCCATATTGGGTATTTGTCGTGGCATGCAGTTGATCAACGTGATGTTGGGCGGAACTTTAGTTCAAGACATTCCGTCTCAATGGAAAAACCCCATTCAGCACAGGCAGCTTCCCGCAAAAGATGTTGCTACCCATACGGTTGACATAGTTAAGGGAACAAAGTTGTGGGATATAATGAAAACAACCTCAGTTGATGTTAATTCCTTTCATCATCAGTGTGTTAAAGACTGCTCTAGTCAGTTGAGAATTTCTGCATACTCTAAAGATGGAGTGCCAGAAGCCGTGGAAAGTATAGGTGATGCAAAAATCCTTGGTGTGCAATTTCATCCAGAGGGGCTGTTTGGAAAGAATAAAGTGTTCTTGGCTATATTTGCAAAATTTATAGAGGAAGCACGTAAAGGGAATAAGGGTCAATAGTAGGAGTTTGGCCGATAAAACGGCAAGAGAGACAACATAGACAATATAGACTATATAGACTATATAGACTATATAGACCATATAGACAACATAAATAAAAAAGACAACATAGACAATATTGTGTGTTAGTTGTCTATGTTGTCTCTATTGTCGTTGATATAACAATAAAAAATATCAGGTTTAATTGCTTCTGCTCTTTAAAGTTTTAAAGGGCAGCAATCTTATTAATACACCATGTGAATCCCATGGCGGTGCGCTTGCCGTTGTCTTGAAAGTGGTTGCCAGGGTTCATGTGCAGCTCGGTGTCCACGCCTTGGCCAGTCAGCAAGTCGTGTTGGCGTTTCATGCAGTCGTTTACCGTTGCCATGATAGCTGTTTTGGAGTGGTGCTCGCGGTCGCCAAGGCTGAGATAGACATGAGGCGACCGTGAAGGGTGCGATTCGGCATAACTGAGCCAATCGTTGTACCACACCGATGGCGATGCCGACACTATGGCTCCAAACGGCTGGCGTGTGCCTGCCCATAGCGAGAAGAGTCCTGCCAAGGAATAGCCGCCGAGAATGACGTGCGAAAGGTTGCCGTCGGCTTGTGTCTCGCTGCTCAGGAACCGTGATTGCTCTTCGGCAAGGGTCATAATCTTGTCGAGAGTGGCTTGTGCGCCGTCGCCAAACGGTATCTTGCCAAAGACGGGCGGCGCGGGCCATGGCGTTAGCTCCTCGTTCCACTTGTTGATGCGGAGCGCGACGAGGCGGAAGGGTAGAGGCGAATTGGAACGGAGATAATCAACCTCCGTCCCCAGTTCCTCCATGTCGTGACTGTCGACGGGCTGCACGAGCAGCACCTTGGGATTCTCGTCGGAGACGATAGTCACATCCATGCTTATTTATTGAGCTTCAACCCCACCTGCATGCCGTTGACCGAGCTAATGACTGAGCCGAGCGTCTTCAGGGTAGAACTGCCAGAGAGGGAGCTGATAACGTTGGCAAACTTCAGCAGCTTGGAGGCATCCATGACGATCATCAAGTCGTTGCCGTCGAGCTGTGTGGTGCCTATGATTTGCTTCACCGTGCCACCATAGTTGAGCACCACGTTGTTGTCGCTGATGGTGTAGGTTCCCGATGTGGTGCGCTTGCCAATGGCCTGCGTGAAATTGCCGTCCTTGTCGAATGTCATGGTCATCATGCCCTTCTTTATTCCGGCCTTGTCGAGTTGCGTCTGCAGCTTGTTCTCGATGGTTTGTGCTGCCACCTTGCCACCGATGCTGCTCAGCACGTTGCTGCTTGTGAACACCACCGCCGGCTCAGTGTAAGTCCAAGTGCCAATGATGCGGTCTTTCGTGGCACCCTTGGTGGCATCGAGTATTGCGGTGAGCCCTGAGAGAATGGAGCTGCCTTTGCTGCTGCTGCCGCTGCCGCCGATGGCAGAGATGATGCCTCCCAGCAGGCTGCTGCCGGTCGACGATGACTCGTTGAGGGTCTTTGCCGTGCTTTCCGTATTCGTGGTGTTGCCCGTCAGTGAAGACGCTCCGGTGGTGGCGTCAGTTGTAGGCGTGGTCTTCGTTGTCGTGGCGGTTGTCTTTGTCGTTGTTTTCGTCGTTGTTTTTTTCGTTGTCTTTTTCGTCGTTTTCTTCTTGGCCGTGGCGAGAGATTCCACACCCGTGGTGTTGGCAGCGGCTTCCGTCATGGGAGCGAATGCCAGGGTCATGGCCAATGCCATGGAGATAACAATACTTGCTTTCATCTTTTTTTGTTTAGTTGTGGGGCGTTGCCCGATTTAACTGGCGGCAAAGTTACAAAAAAATATTATCTACATCTTTATCGTCTCCCATCTTTTATGTATCTTTGCATAATATAAATAGCACATGGCAAATCGAAAGCAAACTTTCGTTGCGCCCGTTTGCATTAAACACATACAATCGAAACTTAATGAAGGAATTTGAATACTCCGAGGCCGAGGCCAGCAAGTCGGAGACCGCCATCCTCGTAGGATTGGTGACCCCGTCGCAGGATGAGGCTAAGACAAAAGAATATCTCGACGAGCTGGAGTTTCTCGCCGACACCGCCGGTGCCGTCGTGGTGAAGCGTTTCACCCAGAAGGTGGGTGGTGCCAACCAGACATCCTACGTGGGAAAAGGCAAACTGGAGGAGATACACCAATATATCAAGGACGAGGAAGACAACGACCGCGAGATAGGCATGGTCATCTTCGACGACGAGCTGTCGGCAAAACAGCTACGCAACATCGAGAACGAGCTCCACGTGAAGGTTCTCGACCGCACGTCGCTCATCCTCGACATCTTCGCCATGCGAGCCCAGACCGCCAACGCCAAGACGCAGGTGGAACTGGCTCAGTATCGCTACATGCTGCCCCGTCTGCAGCGAATGTGGACCCACCTTGAGCGTCAGGGCGGCGGCTCGGGATCGGGCGGCGGCAAGGGGTCCGTGGGATTGCGCGGACCGGGCGAGACGCAGCTTGAGATGGACCGCCGAATAATCCTCAACCGCGTGTCGTTGCTCAAGAGGCGACTCGTGGAGATAGACCGCCAGAAGTCTACGCAACGCAAGAACCGTGGTAGGCTCATACGCGTGGCCCTCGTGGGCTATACCAACGTGGGCAAGTCGACGCTGATGAACCTTCTCGCCAAGAGCGAGGTCTTCGCCGAGAACAAGCTCTTTGCCACGCTCGACACCACGGTACGCAAGGTGGTGGTGGAGAACCTGCCCTTCCTGCTTGCCGACACGGTGGGGTTCATACGCAAGTTGCCCACCGACCTCGTAGACTCGTTCAAGTCGACGCTCGATGAGGTGCGCGAGGCCGACCTGCTGCTCCACGTGGTAGATATCTCGCATCCCGATTTCGAGGAGCAGATACAAGTGGTCAACTCTACGCTGAAAGACCTCGAATGCGTTGACAAGCCTACAATGCTGGTCTTCAACAAGATTGACAACTACAGCTGGACAGAGAAAGACCCCGACGACCTTACGCCGGCGCAGAAGGAGAATATCTCGCTCGACGACTTGAGAAAGACGTGGATGGCGAAGCTCAACGACGACTGCATCTTCATCTCGGCTAAAAACAGGGACAACATAGATGAGTTCAGGGATGTGCTTTACAGGAAGGTAAGACAACTGCACGTGCAGAAATATCCATACAACGACTTCCTCTATCCCGTGGAAGACTGACAAAACAAGAACATCATGGCATACAGGGCTTTAACACATGAGGAGATAAACGTCCTCGACGACAATGGCTGTTGGGCGGAAGACTGGACTTCCGTCAATGTGGCGGAAGACTTCAAGCCCAACTACATGCACCGTGTGATGCTATACGGCGATGTGAACATTGGCTCATTCAACAAGAATGTGGAGGTGAGCCAAGGTTTCGTGAAACACTCTGGCATCAACAACGCCACCCTGCGTAACGTGACCATCGGCGACGACTGCCTCATAGAGAACGTGGGCAACTTCATAAACAACTATACCATCGGCGACGATTGCCATATCTCCAACATCTCCACCATGGAGACCACCGAGGGCGCGACCTATGGCGAGGGCAATCTCGTGAGCGTGCTCAACGAGGTGGGCGAAGGCAACGTCATCCTTTTCTCGGATCTCAACAGTCAACTTGCCGCATTCATGGTGAAGCACTTCACCGACCGGGAGCTGAAGAAGAAGGTGAGACAAATCATTGCCAACGACATCGACCCGCGAATGCCCGAGCGTGGACAGATAGGCAACAACGTGAAGATTGTCAACACCAAGGAGATAACCAACTGCGTAATCAACGATTTCTGCGAGGTCAACGGCGCGTCTCGCCTCAGCGACTGCACCCTGCTTGGCTCAGTGCACGGCAACGTGTACATAGGCACGGGTGTCATAGCCGAGAACTCCATCATAGCCGAAGGCTCCAGCCTTGTAAACAGCGTGAAGATACAAGACTGCTTCGTGGGCGAGGCGTGCAAGATGAGCAACGGCTTCACCGCCGAGGCCTCCGTCTTTTTCGCCAACTCCTATATGAGCAACGGCGAGGCGTGTGCCGCCTTCTGCGGCCCCTTCACCGCCTCCCACCACAAGAGCAGCCTCCTCATTGGCGGGATGTTCTCGTTCTACAACGCCGGCTCCGCCACCAATTTCTCTAATCATGCCTACAAGATGGGCCCCATGCACTGGGGCGTCTTGGAGCGTGGCTCGAAGACGGCAAGCGGCGCTTACCTCCTTATGCCAGCCACATTGGGAACATTCTCGGTGTGCTTCGGCAAGCTGATGCACCACCCCAACACCCGCAACCTGCCCTTCGCCTACCTGATAGCCGACGGCGACAAGATGTTCCTCATACCGGGCAGAAACATCACCACCGTGGGCCTGTATCGCGACATCAAGAAATGGCCTAAGCGAGACCTCCGTGCCCCGGAGAACCGCAAGAGCATAGTCAACTTCGACTGGCTCTCCCCTTACTCCGTGGGCGAGATACTCAAGGGCAAGAAGATATTGGAGAACCTGCGCGAGGTGACGGGCGACAACGTTTCGCAATACCTCTACCACGAGTATATCATCCCCGCGTCATCATTGCACAAGGGCATCAAATACTACGACATAGCCCTGCGCATATACATGGGTGCCGTGCTGAAGAGGGTGCTCAAGAGAGACCCCACGCTGGCACCGCCTGCCACCACGACGGGCGAGGGCGACTGGAACGACCTCTCGGGACTTCTGCTGCCGGCAAGCGAGGAAGAACGCATCGTGAGCGACTTGAGAGAAGGCAACATCGAGACCACTCAGGCCCTTATAAAACGATTTGAGAGCATCGATGCCAACTACCGTGAGTATCAGTGGGCATGGACCTACAAGATGATTTGCGACTATTACAATATCTCGGAAATCACACCCGAGGATGCCGACCGCATACACGACGACTACGTAAAGGCACGCCGTTCATGGATTTCGGAAATCAAGAAGGATGCCGAGAAGGAGTTTGCCATGGGCGATGTGGAGGAAGAGGTGTACCGCAACTTTGTCAACAGTCTCGAACAAGAGGTTGACTACGAAAATTAAACGTCGAATATAAATTAGTTAAGATAAGTTGCCCACGACACGTCGTGATTGGGGACAACACAAAAAAGTAGTTATGAAACTAAAGTTCGTAATGATGGCGGCTCTCTTCGTGGGAGCCATGAATGCCACCGCCAAGGATTATCATTACACCACCGTAGCCGGCGATGCAATGAAGACACGCATCTACACCCTCGACAACGGTCTGAAGGTGTATATGTCGGTTAACAAGGAGAAGCCTCGCTTGCAGGCCAACGTCGCCGTGAAGACAGGCTCGCGCAACGACCCTGCCGAGACCACTGGTCTTGCCCACTACCTGGAGCACCTTATGTTCAAGGGCACCAAGAAGTTTGGCACCATAGATGCCGCGAAGGAGAAGCCTTACCTCGACGAGATAACGCGCCGCTACGAGAGCTACCGCAAGCTCACCGATCCTGCCCAGCGCAAGCAGGCATACCACGAGATTGACTCCGTGTCGCAGCTTGCCGCCAAGTATAACATACCGAACGAGTACGACAAGCTCATGGCGAGCATCGGAAGCGAGGGTTCCAACGCCTATACTTCGAACGACGTGACTTGCTATGTGGAGAACATCCCAAACAACGAGATAGAGAACTGGGCAAAGGTGCAGAACGACCGTTTCCAGAACATGGTTATCCGTGGTTTCCACACCGAGCTGGAAGCCGTGTATGAGGAGAAGAACATCACCATGGCGAGCGACGGCGACAAGGAGTATGCCGCCCTATGGAAACTTCTTACCCCTACTCACCCCTATGGCACGCAGACAACCATCGGCGAGCAGGAGCACTTGAAGAACCCCAGCATCATTAACATTCAGAACTACTTCCACCAGTACTACGTGCCCAACAACGTGGCAATAGTGTTGGCGGGCGACTTTGATCCCGACAAGACCATAGCCATCATCGACAAGTATTTCGGCTCATGGAAGAAGAGCGACAAGGTGACACGCCCTGAGTTCCCCGCGCAACCTGCCATCACCGCCGTGAAAGATACTTCCGTGGTGGGCAAAGAAGCCGAGAACGTGATGATGGCTTGGCAATTCAAGGGTGCCAACGACGCACAGAGCAACGACGTGCTTGATGTCATCAGCGACGTGTTGGCAAACGGCAAGGCAGGCCTGTTCGAGGTGGATCTGGAGCAGAAAATGAAACTGGGGCAAGCTGGTGCCTATGTAGACAACCTGCACGACTATACCGCCTTCATCATACAAGGCATCCCAAACAAGGAGCAAAAGCTGGAAGAGGTGCGTGCCCTCCTACAAGAGGAGATGGGCAAGTTGCGCCGTGGGGAGTTCTCCGACGACCTGTTGCCAGCCGTCATCGCCAATAAGAAACTCAACTTCTACAAGAGTCTCGACAGCAACGACAACCGTGCCGAAATCATGGGCAACGCCTTCATCAACGACCAAGACTGGAGCGCCGTGGCCCTGCAGCTCGACCGCCAGGGCAAGCTCACCAAGCAAGACATCGTGGACTTCGCCAACAAGTACCTGCGCGCCGACAACTTCGTGTGCGTCTACAAGCGCATGGGCGAGGACACCACGCTCAAGAAGATAGAGAAGCCAATCATCACCCCTATACCTGCCAACCGCGAGTATGAGAGCGACTTCGTGAAGGAAATAAAGAACTCGGAAGTGGCACCCATCCAGCCACAGTTTGTAGACTTCAAGAAAGACCTCTCCGTGACTAAGACAAGCAAGAACTTGCCTTTGCTCTACAAGCAGAACACCCAGGACGGACAGTTCAACCTCGTGTTCCGTTATGAGTTTGGCGATGAGGACGACAATCGCTATAGCTATGCCGCCGATTATCTCAACTATATCGGCACCGGCAAGATGAGCGTTTCCGACATCAAGCAGGCGTTCTACAAGTTGGCTTGCAACTATAGCGTGAGCCAAAGCCAGAAGACCGTGCAGATCAGCCTCAACGGTCTGAACGAGAACCTCCCTGCCGCCCTTCATCTTTTGGAAGATGTGCTTCACCATGCCAAGGCCGACAAGACCACATGGAACCAGTATGTCGACCTGCTCGACAAGAGTCATGCCGATGCCAAGACCAACCAAAAGGAGAACTTCTCCCGTCTATGGGCTTACTGCACCTATGGCGCTTATAACCCTTACCTCAACGACATCGACACCGGCAAGTTGCGCCAGAGCGACCCGCAGGAGTTCGTCAACCTGCTCGGTGGCCTGAGCGATATGAAGCACACCGTGCTCTACTACGGCCCTTACAGCGAGAAGGCATTGAGCGCCCTCCTTGCCAAGGAACACAAGACAGCCAAGAAACTCGCCGCCGTGCCACAGGGCAAGAAATATAAGAACCAAGTTGTAAAGGAAAACGAGATCATCATTGCCCCCTACGAGGCAAAGAACATCTACCTCCGCACTTACCAGAACCAAGGCAAGCCTTTCAATGCTAACAACAACGTCACGGTGAGCCTCTTCAATGAGTATTTCGGCGGCGGCATGAACACCATCGTGTTCCAAGAACTGCGCGAGACTCGTGGCCTGGCATACAACGCCGGGGCAGCCTATGTCCGCCCAAGCGACAAGAACGATACCGAGCGTTTCTTCACCCACATCATCTCGCAGAACGACAAGATGACCGACTGCATCAAGGTATTCAATGAGATTGTAAACGACTTCCCACAAAACGAAGCTGCATTCAACCTCGCCAAGCAGAGCCTGACGAAGTCGCTCCAGAGCGGACGCACCACCAAGTTCAACGTCATCTGGTCTTACCTCGACGCCAAGAAGAAGGGACTCGACTACGACCCCAACAAGAAGCTTTACGAAGACCTTCCTGCCCTCACCCTGCAGGACATCACCAACTTCGAGAAGCAGAACATCGTGGGCAAGCCTTTCCGCATGATGATCCTCGGCGACGAGAAGAACCTCGACATGGAAGCTCTCAAGAAAATAGCACCAATAAAGAGACTTTCACAAAAAGACATATTCGGATATTAAATTATAAATTATAATGTATAATTGAGAATGTACAATGTATAATTAATAATGTATAATTCTGCAGCTCATGAAAGAGTATAACTCTATCTTGATAAAGAGCAAGCAATTTGCACTTCGAATCATTCGCTTATATAAATATCTATGCGATAGAAAGAAAGAGTTTGTCCTTTCTAAACAAATTCTCAGAAGCGGTACAAGTATTGGTGCCAATGCCAAAGAAGCAAGCGTTGCCCAATCAAAGGCTGACTTTTATGCAAAGTTGAGCATCTCACTCAAAGAAGCTGCAGAAACGGAATATTGGTTAGAAATTTTACATGAAAGCGAGTATATTGACGACAAGCAGTTTGAAGGTATAAATGGGGATTGTACAGAAATACTAAAAATCCTCACTTCTATACTAAAAACGAGGCAACAAAAACAATGAATTGTTCATTATAAATTATTAATTATCAATTATAAGTTACATAAACATTATGGCTAAGACACCAGATTTCAAGTACGCTCCAATGTTCCAGCTTGGAGAGGACAAGACTGAGTATCGCTTGCTTACCAAGGAAGGTGTAAGCACAGCAG
>CAVBXD010000035.1:0-32173 GCA_963599465.1 Oscillospiraceae bacterium
TTGTCACCTCCACTGCAAGTGGTGCCTTTCGGTACTCTACTCTCAACTGGGCAAGCTCGGTCTTGGCATTCATTCCTATGCTGAATGCCAAGAGTCCGAATAACACCAAATATTTATTTCTATTATCACTTATCACCGTTTTGCTTATTTGCTATTTTACTTTTTACAAGGAATATTCACAGCCACAGGCTTCATTCCCTCTGCCTTGATGGTCAACTTCGCAGTGCCTGCCTTGTTCGTGCTACGCACCACAATGAGTCCACGCCCTTTCCAAGTGGTCATCTTGTTGTCCGTGTAGGGGTCCAAGTCCTTGATGTCGGCATTGCCCGCAGCAGCAAGCGTACCAGAACCTGTCACATCGAGCAACAACTTAACGTCGGCATTCGGACATACTCTGCCCTCCTTGTCTATCGCCTCCACTTGCACAAAAGCCAAGTCCTCGCCATCGGCCTTCAGCTGCTTGTCCTCCAATATGGCACGGATAGCCACAGGTTCAGAAGCGGTGGCAAGCAGACGGGTCTCCATCACCTTGCCATCCTGCAAAGCCTCAGCCTTCAAAGTTCCCTCTTGATAAGGCACGGAGAATACGGCCTTGAACTCCGTCTGTCTATTCACCTCTTTCTCTGCGATTACTTGGTCGTTGAGCGACAAGCGAACCTTCGGATACTTGGAATAAACTTCCACCTCAATGTTCTTGCCTTCATGCCCCGGCCAATTCCAACTCTCCCAAGTAGGCCACACAGCCCACAAGCCAATCTTTATCTTCCCTTTGTATCCATCGGGTTCCTTGACGGCAAGATAGAGTTTCTCGGTATCATTATAGAGCATGCTGCGATAATGGGAGATGGGCTTGCGCCATCCCGTCAGGTCGATGTCGCCACAATAGGCGGCGTGCCAAGGATAGAGCGGACGATTGTAATGCTCGCCGTCCACGTCGCCCTCATACCACCATCTGCCGATGCCCGACTCGCCGATGTAGTCGATGCCAGTCCACACGAAGTCGCCGATGATATAGTCGTAATCGTTCACCTTTGTCCAGTTACGGAACGCATCCCTTGGATAGGACTCCGTTTGCCACATGATTCTGTCGGGCACTCGCTGGTGGTCGCCCTCCGACTTGTGAATCATGTAGTTATAGCCAGTAATGTCCAGTTGGGCAGCCAACGGGTCGTAGATTTCCCAATCATTATCCCAAGAAGCCAAGGCGGAAGTGACAGGACGGGCATCATGGCGATGCACCTCGTTTGCCAACTTGTGGGCTGTGGTAACAATTTCTATCTTCTTGCGTTCTATCACCTCATTGCCGATGCTCCAAGAGATGATGGAGGGATGACGGCGGTCGCGCAACACCATGGCATCAACATCCTGCTGCCAATATTTATCAAATAATTCTGAATAGTCGTGCTTGTTCTTCGCCTCGCGCCATCCGTCGAAAGCCTCGTCTATCACAAGCATACCCAGACGGTCGCAGGCATCGAGGAAAGCCTCGGAAGGAAGATTGTGCGAGGTGCGAATGGCATTGAACCCAGCCTCTTTCATCAGTCTCACCTTTCTCTCCTCCGCCTTGTCGAAGGCCGCCGCACCCAGGATGCCATTGTCGTGATGCACGCATCCGCCATTGATGAGCACCTTCTTGCCATTGAGGAAAAATCCGTCGGTGGAGAACTTCAACTCTCGAATACCGAAAGTCTGGCGAGTCTCGTCCAGCACCTTGTCCCCTTCCATCACCTTGACGGAAGCTTGATACAGGTTGTGGTGTTCCAAGTCCCAAAGCTTTGGCTGATCAACCTTTATTTCTTGCATGATTTCCACTTCCTTACCGGCAGGTACCAACACCTTATCTGAAGTTTGCTTCTCCCCTTTCTCCAACAAGGTAGAAAGACAAATCGTCTTGTCCGCAGAAGTCTCGTTCTTCACCTTGGCGGATACCACGACCGTAGCCTGCGAAGCAGATACTTGCTTGGTCTGGATATTCACGCCCCAATTGGCTATATGGACAGGAGGTATATTGATCAACTTGACATGACGATAGATGCCCGATCCGGAATACCAACGGCAGTTCTTTTGCTGTGCATTGTCCACTCTCACTGCCACCACATTGTTCTTGCCAGGCAATACCGCATCCGTTATGTCGCAATAGAAAGAGGTGTAACCGTAGGGATGACCTCCCACCATCTTGCCATTCACATAAACGGTAGAGTTCATATACACGCCCTCGAAATACAGTTGCAGCTTATCGCCCTTGCGGTAAGAGGCTGGCAAGTTGAAGTTCTTGCGATACCATCCGATGCCTGTGGGATAATAGCCTCCGTCATTGCCGGCAGGTGCGTCCTTGTCTATGTTTTGCTCGATGCTCCAGTCGTGGGGAAGAGTCAGGACTCTCCATTTGGTGTCCTTGAATGCTGCAGCGGAAGCCAAAGAGTCATCCCCCAGAAAGAACTTCCAAGAAGCATCGAAGTTGAGTTCATGTCGGACAGCTTGCGTGTTTTTTGCCGAAGAAGCAGCATAGGAAGGGGCAGTAAGCAACCATGCAAGCCCCACAGCAAAAGATAAAGTAGTCTTGTTCATTTTCTTTCTTCTTTCAACGTTTTATTTTTAGGTTCAAATGCATCCACCTTTTATATAATATAGGTATTGAAAGAATGTGCCTTCGTCTTGATGTTGAGATATTTCTTGCCTACCTTTACGGTAAGAGCAGCTTCCTTGTCGGTGAAGTTTCCTGCCGTAACAATGTATCTACCGGTCTTATCCTTAAAGGCGACCACAGGTGTCTGACTGTAGTCTCTGCCAGCATAGGCTATCATCTCCGTACCTTTTGTCACGAAATGGCTGATGTGCTTATAGGCATAATACTCTGCCGTATAGCGCATCTTGCGGGTCTTGCCGTCCACCTGCACCAGAGCGTTCTGGCTCCACCCCCAAGGAGAGATGCCATTGTCTTTCAAGATGAAATTCCAGTTGTAATACTCATCGCAACCATTGCCCAGATTGTCTGACAGCAAGAAGAAGGTATGTTCGCCAGCCTTCCAGTCCATCGAGCCGTTTCCACATTCACTCTCGCTCACCATAAAGCGGTGGTTGGGATAACGCTGGCGCATGGCAGGCAGATTGTTGCGGCATTCCCATTGCGTTCCTATACCCTTTATGTTGGCTTGCAAGGTCTTGTCGTCCAAGATTTTCTCCACATAGTCGAGACGGTTGGTATTAAACGTGCCTATCCACAATTCCACTTCTGGATGTTTCTTGGCAAGCGTCGGGGCGAGGTATTCATTATTAAACCGCAAAGTACCCTCAGCAGTCCAGGCACAACCAGGATAAGGAGTATAGGAATAGGCCTCATTCTGATACATCACCTTGGTGATAGGCAAGCCTTCCTCCTTGTAGAGCTCGATGAATCGGCAGAACATGTCAGCATAGCATTGCAGATAGCGTGGGTCTTGGATAAAGTAGTCCTGTGTGGCAAGGCGACGGGGAAAGACGCCGTTACGGTCGCCCAACAGTTTCATCTCGTCGGCATCCACCGCCTTGCCATCGTCCATATACAACAGGTAGCTTTGGCGAGGATCCATGTTGTTGTATTTGCTGGGTGACACTGGATAATCGTGGTTGATCTTCATCCAAACAGGTGGGCTCCAAGGACTCATGAAAAGTTGGAGATTAGGCTGATATTTCTGGGCAGCACGAGCCAGGGGGATGATGTTTCGCTTGTCGTGTTCGATGTTGAAATACTTGAGGGCGAAATCACCGTCCACCTCATCACAGCTATACCAAGCCCGCGAGTAGTCGTTGGCATTCATGGAAATTCTCCCCAAGGTAAACTTCAGGTCGCCGTCAGGGGCAAAGATGCCGTGCATCAGCTCATCCTGTTCCTTTCGGGATAGCATATTGAAGGCATCCCAGTCCAGCTCGTTGAAAGTGGTGCCGAATCCAACAAACGGGGTACCCTTGCTTTGTGCATTGATTTCTGCCACTACTTTTCCTTCGGCCTTAGCCGACAATGCCGTACTGCCTTTTGTCCAAGAAGCCGACTCTGTGGTTGTGAAACTTGTCACTTTCTGCGCCCATGTGCATACAGCCGCTGCAAGGGCCAAGATGGTTAGCGTTGTTCTTTTCATACGTTGTATAATAGTTAGTTTTTACATTTTGGGCACGAAAATACAAAAAAGATTCGATAATAGTGTACAAAAAACAACAATCTTTATCTAATTATCGCTAAAACAGAAGACTCTCCATCAAAACTAAAGACGGGCTGTAGGAATTCCCACAGCCCGTCTTATTTTAAACGCACAATAGATACAAATATATTGCTGTCTGCTAAATATTTTTCTATTTCACACCCTCGTGTGTAGGAACCACACGCTTAATAGTTCCGTCGGCATTAAACTCCATCTTGTCGATGCACACCTCGCGATGCACGCCGGGCTGATAGTGGAGATATTCCTTGTTGATGCGATGGTACACGATGTACCACTCGTCCTTGCCTGGAACCTGAACCACGGAGTTGTGGGCAGTGCCATAAATCTCATGCTGAGGGTCTTGTATCAAGACAATAGGGTCTTTGGCCACCTCGATTGGCCCGAGCGGACTCTTTGCGGTGCCGTAAGCCACATGGTAATTGGCTGCCCCAGTGTCATCTACCGACCACATGAAGTAGTAAAGTCCGTTGCGATAGAACACGTATGGAGCCTCACGATAAGCGTAATCCTTCAACGTTCCTCCCTTCGGTGTCATCACTGTCACGGTCTCGTCCTTTATCTTGGTCATGTTATTCTCCAGTTCGGCACCTGCCATAAAGCCATTGCCCCAATAGAGATAAGGTTTCTTGCTCACAGGGTCTACAAACACGTCCACGTCGATGAGCTGTCCGCTGCAGCCTGGGTGATTCTTCGACAAGAGCGGATGCCCCAAATCTACAAAAGGTCCAACAGGCGAATCAGCCACAGCCACGCCTATCTGCTTTCTTTCATTGTCGTTGGGTCGGGCACTGTAATAGAGATAATACTTATAACTGCCGTTCGCCTGTTTCACTTCCACAGCGGCAGGCGCCCAGAGGTTACCGTTTGCCCAGCTTATCTGGACGGTGGAGGCATCAAGGGCCACTCCCTCGTTCTTCCATTCCTTCATGTCGGCAGAAGAATATACATAATATTTATATCCGCCCCATCCCGGTTTTCCGTCTGTTGTGGAATAGATATAATACTTGCCCGTCTTGTTAGAGTAGAGAACCTCCGGATCGGCATGGAATCCTGGCAAGACAGGATTGCCAGCTCCGCTCACGCCCTTAGCGGTAGGCGGTATCGGACGGATGGTGCCATCGGCATTATATGCCATAGGTTCGATGATGACACTGCGCTTATAGCTGGCGCCATCAGGCAGTGCTCCATTGTGAGAGATGAAGAGCCACTGGTCGTTATACTCAACAATGGCGGGATGGGTTGTGTTGCTGTTGCCAGCTATCTCGCTGATGATGCCTTTGGCTGTCCAAGGCCCGTTGATGTTGTCGGCCATGGCATAGGCTATCTTCTCTGGCCAGCCTGAAGCATAAGTCAGGTAGTACTTGCCGTTATATTTGTGCACCCATGGAGCCTCGGTGAACGGGAACTCCGTGCCGAGGTCGATGCGCTTGATTTCACCGTCTATCTCGGTCATGTTGTCTTTCAGCTTGGCAATATAGCACTCTCTGTTACCCCATATAATATAAGGTGTATTGTCGCTGTCGATGAAGATTGCCGGGTCGATGCACGCCCAACTGTGCTTGGAGTCGAAACAGTCCTTGTTGGTCAGCATAGGTTTCCCCAACGCATCTTTGTAAGGCCCAGTTATCTTGTCGCTCACAGCCACGCCAATGCCACACCAGTTGGTCGATACGTACCAATAGAATTTACCGTTGCGTTCCACCACATGGCCTGCATAGGCTTGCTTACTCTTAGCCCACTTGAAGTCAGACACCATCAGTGGTGTCGGATATTGGGTCCAGTGCTTCATGTCGGTGGTGGAGAACACTTTCCAGTCGTGCATCTCATAGGTAGGATGATTGCCTGCCGCATCGTGGCCGGCAAAGAGCCACAAGGTGTCCTTGTAGACCATTGCCGCTGGGTCTGCAGTATAGATATGGTCGAAGAGCGGGTTGCCCTTTGCCACGAAGTCGTGCTTCAGCACATAGCCCCACTTTTGCTGCAAACGTTCCATTTCGTCCTTGGTGACAGAGCAAACCGTACCGTGTCGGGGAAAGAAGTCCTTGCGGAACGACTCTGGCTTTGCCGAGAAAGTCTTCAAATCCTTGGAGGTCTGATACTCATAGCGACCAGAGCCATAGAGGTCGTACATCAAGACATACTCATCCTTGTCGTTGAGCTTGAACACGCCAGAGCCTTCCACGCCCGTCTTGCTATCGGCGTAGGCATCTATAAACTTGAAGTCTTCCTGCCATTTTCCATGCAAACTCTTAGATGTGGCCTGCTGTATTCCATTCTGTATCTCTTCGCCCTCTGCATTTTTGATGTTACCCTTGTAGAAGAGGTGATATGTACCGTTGCGCTCTATGATGTCGTTGTCTATGCAGCCATACTTGGCGTTGAAGAGTACCTTTGGCTCACTCTCGAAACCGGTAAAGTCCTTGTTGGCATAGGCATAATAAGTTACCAGACTCTTTCTGCCATCACCCGTACGCTGCAAGGTGAAGTATACCATATACTTCTTTGCCTTCTTGTCGTAGATGGTTTGTGGAGCCCACACCCAGTAAGCATCGCTGAAGTTCTGTGCATAGTCTGCCTTCAGCACAATCTTGGCGTGTGTCCAGTTCACCAAGTCGTTCGACTTCATCATCACGATGCCCGGATTGTCTTTCCAGCCGTTCTTGGCAGTGCACATGTCTGTTGCCACGATATAATAGCAGCCATCCTCCCCACGAAGGATATGAGGGTCGCGTATACCCCCGCTGGTACTGATGGAGTCACTCGCCACCACGGGCTGATTGTCATTCAAGGCATACCAGTTCTTGGCATCTTCGCTGATGGCGAAGCGCAAGTGTTCCTGCTTGTTACCACTGCCCTCGAAATAGGCAAAGAGGTAGCCTGCGAATTTCTTGGCAGGTTGTTTCTTGGCTGCTTGTGCATTCACAGGACCCGTCAAGGCCAATGCTGATAAAAACAGACTGCAGAATATTCTTTTTTTCTTCATACTGACCGTAGTTTTAAGTTAAGATTATGATTCTTCTGCAAAATTACACTTTTTATAGTAATAAACTAAAGAGGTCACATGAAGATTTTTTTGTTTATTACATTGCCTCTTTAATCATCGCTCTCATCTGCTTGCGAGAGGTGAAGATCTGAGACTCTATGGTGCGCTTAGACACGTTGAGTTTCTCGGCGATGTCGCCAGCATTCATTTCCCCGAAGAGGCTCATGCGATAAACCTTGGCACAGGTAGGCGAAAGCTTGTCCATACTCCGGTTCACGATGCGGAGGGTATCGTGGTATTCAGCCACACGCTCCACATGGCAATGCTGGAGTTCCATCTCATACTTCGTGCTCTCCTCCATCTGACGACGGAAGACGCGACGACGGAGAAAATCTTTAATCTTATTGGTGGTGATGGTGAAGGCAAACGACTTGATGGTAGCATCATTGATCATACCCTCGAAGGTCATCATCTTGACAAAGACATCTTGTACGAGATCCTCACTTTCCTCACGGTTGTCCAAGCGGATAGCGGCGAAGTTTACAAGTTCTGCATGGTAAGCAGAGTAGAAGTCGGCTATCACCTGTGCTTGTTTTTTAGCAGTCTGTTCCATAATCTTTTGGTAGTTGTTTTTTATTTCTGTCACAAAGTTATTACAAACCTATAGGAACAGATGTATCAAACGTACCAACGATATATGTGAAACGTACCAACCTTTTACATCACCGCAAACACCGCTAATTATCAATCATTTACATATACCAAACATTTTAAGAATATTGGGATGGCAACACGCCAAACATCTCCTTGAAGTGCTTTGAGAAGTTCTGAGGAGAGGCAAAGCCTGTGCGATAACAAGCCTCCGACACATTGCAATTACCATCTTTCAGGAGCCTTGCCGCCGTCTTTAGCCTTACCGTTCGAATGAAGTCGGCAGGTGTCTGTCCTGTCAGGGATTTCATCTTGCGATAGAGACTCATTCTCGACATCACCACATCAGCAGCCAGCGAGTCGATGGTGTATTCTGAGTTATCGATGTTCTTTTCTATGCAACCAATAATCTCATTCAAGAACTTCTCATCAGGTGTAGAATCCGTCACCGTCTTAGGGTCGAGCGAGATACTGTGGGAGAAGTCTCGCTGACGTTTTTCTTGTTTCTCCAAGAGATTGGCAATACGGGCCAGAAGCACCTCCATGTCGAAAGGCTTGGCAATGTAGGCATCAGCTCCAGCCTTGTAGCTCTCTGCCCTACCCTCGTCCGTACTCCATGCCGTGAGCAGGATGACTGGGATGTGCGAGGTCTCAAGGTTCTCCTTGATACGGCGACACATGTCAGTGCCATTCATTCTTGGCATCATCACATCGCTCACCACGAGGTCGGGGTTATCCGTCTCCGCCATCAAAGCTCCTTCCAGACCGTCCTTTGCCACCAACACCTTGCTGTATTTACGGCTCAACTCTCTATGCAGAAAACTACGGAAATCGTCATTATCTTCCACCACAAGGATGACCTTTTCTATCTTTTTCGTTGTCTGCACCTCTATGGCGCCATCTACCGCATCTGCAGATGCCGCAATTGCGGAAACACCGTCAGCGACATTTCCCGACGACTCTTGCTGCAAGACATGCTTCAGGTCGGTAGGAATGTCCACTATGAAGCGCGATCCCTTGCCCACCTCACTCTCCAGAGAGATGTTGCCCTGATGAAGCTTCACATACTCAAGCACCATGTTCAGTCCGATGCCCGAACCTATCTGCTTGTTTGCTTGGTCTTGCTCTGCACGATAGAATCGCTCAAACACATGCGCCTGTTCTTCTTTGGATATTCCGCAACCTGTGTCTTCCACCACGATGTGGGCATAGCGACGGCTGTCCAAAAGGCACTTTTCCAAGGAAACCGTTACCTTTCCCCCAGCCTTGGTAAACTTGAAGGCATTGGAAAGAAGATTGGTCAGCATCTTGCCCATCTTGTCTCGATCAAAGTACATGAAGAGACCGTCGGTCTTGTCAGCGAACGAAAGCTGAATGTTTTTCTGCTCCGACAATGTGGTGAACTTCAACGTGGTGTATTGGATAAACTCGTTGAGGTTGCCGCTCGACAGGTTGAGGCGTTCGCCATTCATTTCCATCTTGCGGAAGTCGAGAAGTTGGTTCACCAGTTGCAACAAGTCGCCCGCATTTCGGTTCACTTCATTAAGTTGCGAGCGGGTTTCCTCATCTTTGGTGCGCTTCAGCACGCTGCCTATCGGCGTAATAATCAATGTTAGCAACGTACGGAACTCATGGCTGATATTCGTGAAGAAGCGATACTTCATCTCCTCCAATTCCTTGTACTTCTCATCTTCCATGCGTTTGCGGTTCTGCTCCATCTTCCAGCGAAAACCGAAAACAAGAAGACCCACGAAGAGCAAGGCATAAAAAGTCTTTGCCCACCAAGTGGCCCAGAAAGGCGGCTCTACGATGATTTGAAGTTTGACGGACTGCTTGCTCCATACCTTGTCGGAACCTGCCGAATAGACTTCCAACTCATATCTACCAGGAGCCAAGTCAGTGTAGTTGGCAACGCCAATCCCGTCTTGCGGACTCGTCTCTATCCAATGCTCGTTCACGCCCTTTAGTCTATATTTATAATAGGTATGAAAAGGCATCTCGAAGTTCACGCCCGAGAAGTGGATGGTAATAAAGTTCTCATCATAGCGAAGCACCAACTTATCGGTAGCCGACAAGACGGAAGACAAGATGATCTTGCCGTCATACTCCTTGCCCGGCACAATCTCCTGGTTGTTGACAGCCAAAGAAGTGAACACTGGATGCCCCGTGTATTTCATCTCCTTCACCTGCGAAGGATTTACCACATAATAGCCATCTTGCACTCCGAAAAACAAGTTGCCTCCTGTCAAATGCCCCACAGTCATCCAACCGAAGTTGGCACTTCCCAACTTATTTTGGCTGTCGAACACCATCAGCTTGAAGTCCTCTCCCTCGCCAACTGGTGAGAATCGGCAAAGTCCATTAGGCGTAGTTACCCACACGTTGCCATACTTATCCTCTATAAGGCCATTGATCATCTCGTTGGGCATTCCGTCTTGCTTGTCCAGAATTCGAACAGACTTTTCCCTTGGGTTAATCACAAAGAGGCCATTGAACGTGCCTACCCACACCAGTCCCCGGTGGTCGATGAGCAGAACCTTGCTAGGACCGCCCAACTTCACGCTCGCGACAGGGGCTTTCACAAGGTCCTTCGGAAAGAGCACGCTTTTTGTGGCAGGAGTATACACAAACAAGCCTTGGGTACAAGCCAGCCAAATGCGATGCTGCCCGTCCTCCTTGAAGTCATTGATCACCTTGTAACGTTCCAATCGCTTGTCTGCCAAAGGCACAATGCGCTTACGCTGCTCATCAAACAAGCCGATGCCTCCATGATAGCTTACCCAGATGCGATGCTGGCTATCTTCCAGGAATCCACGCACAATGTCGTAATTGATGTCCTTGCCAGCATTGCCTCCTTGCACGAAGTGCTCCGCCTTGCCATTCTCCCAGCGATAAAAGCCCTTACGGAAAGTCCCACACCAGATTCTGCCCTTACTGTCGATGATACTTCGGATATAATCTGAACCACCAATGGGCAACGTCGACACCTTACAGTTCTGTGCGTCTAAGGCAAATACGCCATTTGATGGAGTCAGCAACACCTTGCCATCCACATATGGATTGACACGATAGGCATTGATGTGCAAGCCCAAGCTGCTAAATGGATAATAAGCAAATCGCTGCAGGTTGGGATGATAAAAGCAAAGTCCCTTGCTGGAGAGTCCGAGGAAAAGGTTGTCTTGGTGACTGATGATGGCTTGGATGTCGTCCACCACGTTTTCTCCGTCAGTGGTCTGAATATTGGTCTCGATGTGGCTTTTGCCACCAGGTGTAAGCGTGAGCAATCCCATTTGGCGAATGCTGACATTTGCCGTACCGCCCGAGGCGACGCAAATGGTTACCAACTCCATCTTGTCGTTTTGGAAGCGGGTGCGCCACTGGTGGGCTTTCGCATCATAGTTGGCCACGCCATGATTCCACATCAGCCACAGTTGACTCTTGTCTTGCGCAAACTCCATGAAGTCTCTCACAGGCACATCTCCTTTCCATAGCTGTTGGCGAGAGAGGATTTGCGTCACCGAAGCGTTCATCTCCACCACCAATCCATGGGAATAGACAAACCAGTGGTTGCCCTGTCTGTGACAAACGCCCCGCAAGTTCTTGCCCGTCATCTTTACTGCCACAGCCTTGTTTTCCGGTTCTCCTTGTCGGGAAGCTTTCACCATGAGGAGTTTTCCTGATGCCGTGACAAACCAAAGGTCGTGGGCGGAGTCGATAAAGAAGTCGTGAATGTGCTCCTTGATGCCCATTTGGGCAAACAAGCCTTTCACATCCTTCACGTAGGCATCTTTCGTGAGGTCGAACACCAAGAACTGTCCCTGCTCCTTGCTCCATACTCGCTGCTTGGCATCGAGATAAACCTTAGGGAGCGCAGCAACATAGTCGGTGGCATAGCCCTCATCGCTCATAGGAGGTACGGAATGGAAGGTGCAGCCATCGAAGAGCGAGAGACTGGACGAGGTGCGCACGCCCAACCTGCCGTCAGGGGCCCAAAAGAGAGCCTTCACCTCATCATCAGGCAAGCCATTGCTGGTGTTGATAAGGCGAAAGGTATATTGTGCGTTTGCCAAGAGATGACTAACGATGAACAAAGTTATGATTACGTATAAACGTAGTTTCTTCATTGTTGGTTCATTTTGCTTTTATGAGCTTAGTGTTAGCTTTCGGTGATACAAAGATACTTGCTTTCGTTAACCTTCCAAAAGAAAAAACACATTTTTTTAGTATTTGTCTAAGCATATCTTCATCCACATTCGTACCAAGGGCATATCAAAACAATTATTAAACGTAAAAGCTAAAAGAAAATGAAGAAGTCATTATTTCTCTTCCCGATGTTGTGCTTGGCAGCAAGTCCATCGCTTCATGTTTCTGCAGCCGAGACGCTCAGCATGAGTGTTCAGCAGCAAAAGGGCAATACGGTACAAGGTATCGTTGTCGATGAAAATGGTGAGCCTGTCATCGGTGCATCCGTCAGAGTGAAAGGTAGCAAGAATGGCACTGTAACCGACCTCGACGGTAAGTTCACCTTACGCAATGCCAACGGACCTGTCGAAGTTTCATACATTGGCTACAAGACACAAGTCGTCAAAAACCCGAAGGGTGGTAACATGAAAATCACTCTCTCCGAGGATGCCAGTCTCTTGGATGATGTCGTTGTAGTTGGTTACGGTCAGCAGAAGAAGGCTTCCTTGACCTCTGCCATCACCCAGATTAAGGGTGACGAGGTGTTCAAAGACCGTAGCGTATCTTCTACTGCGGTAGCCCTCCAAGGTGAGATTCCTGGCTTGACCGTTACACGTACCTCCACCCGTCCAGGTGCCGAGGGTGCTGCCTTCAAGATTCGTGGTGATATTTCCGTAAATGGCAACTCCTCTCCGCTCATCATCATCGATGGTGTGACTGGCTCAATAGACGAGTTGAACTCCATGAACGGCAACGATATTGAGAACATCTCTGTATTGAAGGATGCCTCTGCAGCCATTTACGGTTCTCGTGCTGCCAACGGCGTTGTCCTCGTCACTACCAAACATGGCAAGGAAGGCAAGACACATATTTCCTATAATGGTTCCATAAGCCGTACCATCAATGGTATTCAGACTCCATTGACCAGCACCAGCGAATGGCTCGACATGTTCTACCAGGCACAATATAACGATGCTGCCGTAACTTCTGGCGCAACAGACCCGGAGACCATCCATAAGAACATCAACTGGTGGATTTTCAACAGCTTCGGCGGTCCTACCCTCGATGAGACCGACATCGACCCAGAGACAGGCAATCCTACCGTATACAAGGGCGAGAAACTCTTCAACGCTCTCCGTGCAGGTAAGGTTTTGACCTTGCGCAATGGCAACAAGATTGAGCGATGGGACACCAACCAAGACATCATGGATGAACTTTACGGACAGGCCAGCTCCCAAAAGCACAATGTCAACATCTCTGGTGCAGACCAACGATTCGGCTACAACCTCTCTTTGGGTTATGAGAGCGCACGTTCACAGTTGAAGCCTGTATACGACGGGCAGCGCAAATGGAGTGCCCGTATCAATGCCGACTACAAGGCTACGGAAGACTTCAAGGTATCAACCAATATCGCTTACGAGAAGCGCCATCGCCAAGCACCTTCACAGGACTTAGGACAAGGATGGACAGACCAGTGGTTCTGGGCTATCTACAATGAGAACGGCGATCCATACGATACATTTTCTGGTAGCCGCAACCCTCTCGGTGGCTTGCTCAACGGTGGTACGTACCACTACTATCTCACCACATTGCGAGGCAACGTACAGGGCACATACGACTTGCACAAGTTGCTCAAGGGCTTGAGCATTACTGGTAACGGTGCCTACAAGATGGTGGAAGAAAACAGCCAGCATACATACTATAAGGTACAGTACTACGACTGGGTTGGCACTCCTACTGGCAACAAGAAGAGTCCTGGCAGTATGGACCAGACCAACAAGCGCTGGGAGAACATAAACCTCAGTGCCATGATTAACTACAAGAACACATTCGCCAAGGTACACAACGTATCTGCGATGTTGGGCATCACCGCCGAGCAGGAGACCTACAAGGGACTTTCCGCATCAAGAAACAAGGGACCTATGTTTGAAGGTTCAGGCTTGGAAGACCTTGACATGTTTGTCGGTGGCGACAACAACGGTGCCAGCGGCGGTAAGTCTTCCTGGGGATTACTCTCTTATATCACTCGTCTGAACTACGATTACGATAATCGCTATGCCATCGAGTTGCTTGGCCGCCGTGATGGTTCATCCAAGTTGGCTACCAACCAGCGGTGGAAGACTTTCTATTCCGTATCAGGCTACTGGCGCATCTCTGGCGAGAAGTGGATGAAGAGTCTTACTTGGATCAACGACTTGAAACTTCGCTACAACTATGGTAAGACTGGTAGCGTAGAGGGCATCGGCAACTACGAACGCTACGCAACCCTCTCCACTGGCAGCACCATCCTCGGTGTCAACCCAAGCGCTCACTCTACTTTGTGGCTCGGCGGAATGACCAGCGACCAACGCAGCTGGGAGACCATCAACAGCCATAACTTCGGTCTCGACTTCACCATGTTCAACAACCGTTTGAGTGGTTCGTTCGACTACTTCATCAAGAACAACACGGGTATGTTCATCAGCGTAGAGTATCCACAGGTGCTTGGAGCGACAGCACCTAAAGTAAACGACGGTGAGTTTGGCGCGCGTGGTTGGGAGTTTGCCATCAACTGGCGCGACAAGATAGGACAAGTAAGATACAACGTTGGCTTCAACTTGGCAGATGCTCGCTCAGAGGTGAAGAAACTCACCAACAACGAGGCAGTACCTAATGCTGGTCTCAACCAAAACAGATTGGTAGGCAAGCCACGCAACAGCATCTACGTATATAAGACAGACGGTCTCTTCCAGACTCAGGACGAGGTGGATGCATACTATGAGAAATATTATTGGAACGCCGACCACACAGGTCCTAAGGAAGGCAACATTCTCCCCGCTCCGGGCAAGCAGAAAACCAACACTCTTCGCCCCGGTGCCCGCAAACTCGTTGACCTCAACGGCGATGGCGTGATTACCCGCGACGACATCGAATATGCAGGTGATGCATCTCCACGCCTATCATTCGGTATCAAGGGAGGACTGGAATGGAAGGGTATCGACTTCAACATGTTCTTCCAGGGCATCGGCAAGCAAAAAATTCTCCGTACAGGTTATTTCTATGCTCCTTGGATTGCGAACTACACTCGTCAGAACAACACATTCCTCGGAAAGACATGGACAGCAGAGAATCCTAACGCAGAATATGCCATCATGTCACGTGATGCCAACTTCAACAAGTGGAACTACGAGAACAAGGACGTGAGCGTGACGGACAACAGGTACATCCGCTTGAAGTCGCTCGTATTGGGTTATACCTTGCCAAAGGCATGGACCACAAAGGCTGGTTTGAACAAGGTAAGAGTTTACTTCTCTGGTGATGACCTTTGGGAGTGGACCAAGGTGAAGGATGGATATGATCCAGAATATGGTGAGGCATCCAACAGCACCTTCCCGTTCAGCCGTCAGATTACATTCGGTCTTGACTTGACATTCTAATGGCATTTTAATGACATTCAAAAACAATTAAAAGAGAAACAATTATGAAATCGACAATAACAAAATTGTTTATGGCTTCAGCTCTCGTAGCAGGCATGGGCTCTTGCAGCGACTTTCTCGACAAGGAACCTCTCTCTGCTGCTACCGAAGCCATCGCATTCAAGAATGCAACACAGTTTCAACAGGCTTCCGATCGCTTTATTGACTTGATGGGCGGTTGGGACTACGGAAAATGGGACGGCGGAACCGACATCACAGGGCTTGGTTCCAATGGTGGTGGATCCGCACCGGAAAGCGATGGCAACTGGAGCGGCAACTACAACAACATCCGCCAGTACAACATCCTCTTGCAGAAAGCAGAGGAATACACAGGCGACAAGACTGCCATCAACGCATCCGTGGGTACAGCCTATTTCTTCCGTGGCATGGCATATTTCTACTTGTTGCAACACTTTGGCGGTGTGCCTATCGTTGACCATGTGCTCGACGTTAACGACGAGCAGCTCTATGGTCCTCGCAAGAGCCGTTATGAGGTAATGCAGTTTATCATCAACGACCTCCGGAAGGCTATCGAGCTGCTACCTAAGGAGAGCGCTATCGCTGCCGCCGACAAGGGACGCATCAGCAAGGAGGCTGCACAGGCATACTTCGGAAGGGTTCTACTCTATGAGGCTACTTGGGAGAAATACGTGCCCAGTATCAATTACGACCTCGATGGCGACGGCACAGAGAAAGGTGCCGGCACAGCAAAACCGGAAGGCTATCCTTCTATTACAGATATGCTGACAGAATCGAAGGCAAACTCTAAGGCTGTAATGGACGAGGCTAAGAACAATGGCACTTACGCGCTCTGGAACGAGTGCGATTCCCTCAGCTACTATTATCTCTTCAACATCGACGACAAGGGGGGCAACGTATCAAACCCTTGGGGCATTGGCAAGAGCACCAACAAGGAGTTCATCATCTACAAGAAGTATGACTATGACTTGAAGCGTGTGGGCAAGAACATTGGCCATACCGTGCAGACTTGGCAGGGAGTGGGCATCAGCGCCCAGTTTGGCGAGTCCTTCCTCTGCCGCAACGGTTTGCCAATACGCATCAGCTACACCGGCAACATGGCAGATGCACAGAACAACCCTCAGTTTGAGGGATGGGGAACCTTCATAGGCGAATATCGCAACCGCGACTATCGCTTTGTAGGTTGCACTTGGTGTCCAGACCGTGTAAGCTGGGGTAACCGCCCTGAGTATTGTACTCCTCACACCGAGGCAGACGGACAGCCTTACCCAGAGGCCCTCTTCGTGAAGAACAACGACGAATACGACTCTTCAGACCCAGCCTACTCCAGCATCCGTGGCGTGTTCAATCCAAAACTTCGTAGCAATACCAACTTCTATGGATATGGCAGCCGCAAGTACAACCCCGAGGGCAGCCGTGCCGACAAGACCGAGTCACCAGACTGGCCTATCCTTCGCCTTGCCGAAGTCTATCTCAACTATGCCGAGGCTACTTGCGAGTTGGGCAATGGTCAGATTTCTGACGAGGACTTGAACATCTCCATCAACCTGCTTCGCGACCGTGCTCGTGTGGCTCACCTCACCAACGACCTTATCAAGAACGTTTGGGATGCTGGATGGTGGGACTACAATACCAACAAGACCGTTTGCCACAAGATGACCATGCTCGACGAGATTCGTCGTGAGCGTGCTTGCGAACTCTTCGGCGAAGGCTTCCGCATGAACGACCTGAAGCGTTGGGGCATCGCCCACATCAACCTCCGTGGCCAGAAGTTGGGCCGCCACGTATTGAACACTGCCTACACCACCAACAAGTGCAACGACAACCAGTATTTCGGCGAGCCTTGCTACTATCCGGAGAAGTATCCATTGCAGTATGGCGTATATGAGGGCACAGGCAAGGATGACCCTGACTATGGCCGCTCCATCGCAGTGTTGGCAGAGAACCTCCACTGGACACAGCGCGACTATCTCGATGCCGTACCATTGCAGCAGATTCGCTTGAACCCAGCCTTGACCCAGAATCCCGGCTGGTGATTATCAAAAAACAGGTTAGTTTATAATTAAAGAGGGCATATAAAGTTTTTTTATAAGCCCTCTTTCCGTAAAAGGACCTTTATACACGTAATAATAATAAAACAAGAAACAACATGAATGGTTTTTTTACAACATTGACTTTATGCCTCCTCACCCTATCATCCATGTCGGCAAAAGGGAGCGGTACAACTACTAAAAACCACCTGGTGGTAGCCAAGGCTCCCACGGGCATTGAGCTGAAGCACGACTTCGAGGTGAAGGCTCGCGTTGCAGGAGGTGACTGGCAGGATGTTGCCACTTATGCATTCAACGTAGATCGTGTTTCTAACGCAAGACATAATGTAGAGGTCACCTCGGTGGCTAAATTTGAGTTTGAAGGTAAAGTTGAAATACAGGTAAAAAGCATTGTTCAGGATATCAAAAGTTACAAGGTTCGTCCTACCTCCTACGGAATAGAGGCTAAGCAAGAGGGCAACACACTTACGTTCTCTCTCGACCGCCCTCGCTACCTCTCCGTAGAGGTAAACGGCAACATCTACCAGAATCTCCAAATCTTCGCAGACAACATTCTTGAAAAGCCTAAAGTAAAGAAAAAGAAAGACCTGATGTATTTCGGCCCTGGCGTACACGACTTCAAGGGCGACTCCATCCACATCGCATCGGGCAAGACTGTTTTCATCGACAACGGTGCCGTCATCAAGGGGTGGCTTTCCACCTACGGTTCCCGCGACGTGAAGATTCTCGGCCACGGCATCGTGATGCCTGGCCATCATGAGGGCATCATGGTAAGATACAGCAAGAACGTCTATATCGACGGCCCACTCACCACCCAATTGCCTATCGGTGGAAGCGATTCCGTAACCGTGAAGAATGCCAAGGTGATGAGTTGGTATGGATGGGGCGACGGTTTCAACATCTTTGCCAGCAACAACGTCTACCAAGAGCATCTCTTCGCTCGTACCAGCGACGATTGCTCTACCATCTACTGCACCCGCAAGAACTATCACGGCGGATGCAAGAACATCACCATCAAGGACTTCGTGATGTGGGCAGACGTGGCCCACCCTATAATGATTGGCCTGCACAGCGAGACACCCGAGTTGGAGGAAGTGTCCAACGTGCTCTACAAGGACATCGACATTCTCCGCCACGCCGAGAACCAGATAGACTACCAGGGCTGCATCGGCATCAACGATGGCGACAACATCTTGGTGAAAGGTGTCACTTTCGAGAACTTCCACATCGAGAGCGTCGACAAGGGGATGTTATTCAACATGCGAGTTTGCTACAACAAGAAGTACTGCACCGCACCGGGCCGCGGCATCGAGGACATCACCCTCCGCAACATTTCCTACAATGGCACAGAGCCTAACATGGGCATCATAGCCGGCTACGACCAGACACGCATGGTGAGGAACATTCGCTTCGAGAACTTCACCATCAACGGAAAACTGATAAGCGATGACATGCCAGACAAGCCAAAATGGTATAAGACCGCTGACATGGCAAACATCTACGTGAACGACCACGTGGAGAACATAACTTTCAAGGGCGGTTCCAAATAGTTTTTTTAAGTAGTGTTCACTGAATATTACCCATTTTTTGATTATCAACATAATATAACACTTTTCTTTCTTTTGTTTAACAAAAAGTGGGTAACTTTGAATACCAAAAGTTACTATTGAGATACTAAACCATTACAAGCAGCTAGGCCGTCCTCCGAAAGACACGCCGCCAAAGGAGGCGAAAACCAGGATGGCCCAAGTTGTCATGGCCCGAAAATAATTTAGCGAACACTAATTAATACTATATGGCAAAGATTATAACATTCGGCGAGATTATGCTCCGCCTTTCACCCGACGGCAACGACCGTTTTGTTCAGACCGACCATCTGCGTGTGATTCCCGGTGGTGGCGAGGCTAATGTGGCTGTGAGCGTAGCCAACTATGGTCACGAGGCTTACTTTGTGAGCAAACTTCCCAAACACGAAATAGGACAGATGGCCGTAAATGCCCTGCGCCGCTATGGTGTAGACACACGGTATATAACACGAGGTGGCAACCGCATAGGACTCTACTATGCCGAGACGGGCGCATCGATGCGCCCGTCAAAGGTTATCTACGACCGTGCCCACTCTGCCATTGCCGAGGCTAAACCAGAGGATTTCGACTTTGACAAGATAATGGAGGGGGCACAGTGGTTCCACTGGAGCGGTATCACCCCAGCTATAAGCGACAATGCCGCCGAACTGACACGCTTGGCTTGCGAAGCTGCCAAACGCCACGGCGTTACCGTAAGTGTAGACCTCAACTTCCGCAAGAAACTGTGGACATCAGAGAAGGCTATAAGCGTGATGCGCCCGCTGATGAAATATGTAGACGTATGCATAGGCAACGAAGAGGACGCACAACTCTGTCTGGGCTTCAAGCCCGATGCCGATGTAGAGGGCGGACAGACAGACGCAAGCGGCTACCACAAGATTTTCGAGCAAATGCAGCGGGAGTTCGGATTCAAGTATGTGGTGTCTACGCTCCGTGAGAGCTTCTCTGCCACACACAACGGATGGAAGGCTCTTATATATAATGGCGAGGAGTTTTACGAGAGCCGTCACTACGACATCCTTCCCATTATAGACCGTGTGGGTGGCGGCGACTCGTTCTCGGGCGGACTCATCCACGGACTTCTCACAAAACCCACTCAGGGCGAAGCGCTTGAGTTTGCAGTGGCTGCGTCTGCACTGAAGCACACCGTGAACGGCGACTTCAACCTTGTCAGCACAGACGAAGTGGAAGCTCTTGCGGCAGGCAACGCCAACGGACGCGTGCAAAGATAAGTAAGAGCGAAGAGAGAAAAGTGAACAGTGAAGATTTCAGAACGAAGAATTTAGAACGCAAAATATAACACCTAAAGGCTACAGTTATGGCAAGATTTAACAAACAGCAGGTACTGGCAAAGATAACCGAAACAGGAATGGTGCCTGTATTCTATAGCAGCGATGCAGAAACGGCAAAGAACATAGTGAAGGCATGCTACGATGGTGGCGTGCGCGCATTTGAGTTTACCAACCGTGGCGACTTTGCCCATGAGGTATTCGCCCAAGTGGTGAAGTTTGCCGCGAAGGAATGCCCCGACATGGCCATGGGCGTAGGCTCGATAGTAGACGCTCCCACGGCATCGCTCTATATCCAGCTTGGTGCGTGCTTCGTGGTAGGCCCGCTGTATAATCCTGAGGTTGCCAAGGTGTGCAACCGCCGATTGATACCATACACCCCTGGATGTGGTTCAGTAACAGAGGTAGGCATGGCACAGGAAGCCGGTTGCGACCTTTGCAAAGTGTTTCCTGGCGACGTGTTGGGACCAAAGTTCGTAAAGGGTCTGAAGGCTCCCATGCCTTGGTCGCTCATAATGGTAACGGGTGGCGTTTCGCCCGACGAGGAGAATCTCACGTCGTGGATAAACGCTGGCGCCACATGCGTGGGCATGGGATCTAAACTGTTTCCCAAAGCCACAATAGCAGCAGCCGACTGGAAAGCAGTGAGCGACAAGTGTAGCGAAGCATTAGGCTATATAACCAAGGCACGCCAACAGAAACAATAAAACCTTTGCATATTCTATGGAGCAAGTATTCGGTTATATAATAAGCCTTGGCGCTTCGGTGATGATGCCTATACTCTTCACCGTCATCGGACTGTGCATAGGCATGAAATTCGGCAAGGCTTTCAAGTCGGGACTCTTTGTCGGCGTGGGATTCGTAGGTTTAGGCGTAGTGACAGCTCTGCTTACAACCAACTTCAACGACCCTCTCAAGGGCATATCCGACATTTACCATCTGCAACTCAATGTCTTCGACATGGGATGGCCGGCAGCGGCTGCCGTGGCATACAACACGGCGGTAGGCGCGCTGATTATTCCAATATGCCTGGGGGTGAACATCCTGATGCTCATCACCAAGACCACTCGAACGGTAAATATAGACCTGTGGAACTACTGGCATTTCGCATTCATAGGTGCCGTGGTTTATTTTGTCATGGGCCAGAGCCTGCTGTGGGGATACTTTGCCGCCATAGTGTGCTATATAATAACGCTGGTATGCGCTGACCTGACGGCAGAGAAATTCCAGAAGTTTTATGGACTCGACGGAATATCCATACCGCAACCCTTCTGCCAGAGCTTCATGCCTTTCGCCATTATAATCAACAAGTTGCTCAGTCGCATACCCGGCTTCTCGAAGTTGGACTTCGATGCCGAGGGGATGAAGAAGAAATTCGGCATACTTGGCGAACCGCTGGTACTGGGAGTGATCGTAGGCATGCTCATAGGTTGGGCAGCCCAACTGGACATAAAGAAGATACTGTCTTTAGGCGTAATAATGGGAGCCGTGATGGAACTCATACCTCGCATAACATCGCTGTTCATAGAAGGATTGAAACCTATCTCCGAGAAAACACAGGAACTGGTGAACCGCAAGTTTAATGGCAAGAAGGTGTATATAGGCATGAGTCCGGCACTGGTTATTGGTCACCCCACAACACTGGTGGTTTCGGTGATACTCATTCCCGTGATACTTGCCTTGGCGGTATTCCTGCCCGGCAACCAGTTCTTGCCGTTGGCATCGCTTGCCGGCATGTTCTATCTGTTCCCCTTGGTACTGCCGTTTACAGGTGGCAATGTAGTGAAGACGCTCGTTACCGGACTGGTGGCTCTAATCATAGGTCTGTATTTTGTCACCGACATGGCGCCAGACTTCACCATGGCCGCCAACACGGTATATCAGGTTACCGGCGACGCTACCGCCCATATACCCGATGGATTCTCGGGTGGCGCACTCGACTTCGCCTCATCGCTCTTCGGGTGGAGCATCTACAAGCTGACGTGCCACATTGAGTACGTGGGGGCTGCTCTGCTCGCAGTGTTTACAGTAGGAATGATGCTCTACAACCGCCGCAAAATAGTAAAAGAAGAAAAGAAAGGATAAACATGAAAAAGATCTTCATCACAGCAGCCGTAGCCCTCATGTCAATGTCGGCAATGGCACAGAAAACAAATTATGACGTGCGCTGGGCCAACCACCCCGAAGACGCCAAGCACTACACCACAGAGCGTCTGCGCAAGGAGTTTCTCATAGAAAAGGTGTTCGCACCGGGCGAGGTCAACTGGACTTACTCCATGTACGACCGTTTCCTCATAGGAGGCGCACAACCCGTGGCTGGCACCCCCATAAAACTGGAACCCATAGAACCTCTGCTTGCCAAGACCCTACTTGAAAACCGCGAGATAGGCATCATCAACGTGGGCGGACCTGGCACAGTGATGGTTGACGGAAAGAAGTACGAACTGGGCTTTGAAGAGGGATTGTATGTAGGAAAGTCTACAGACAAGTCGCCCAACAACATCACGCTGATAAGCAACGACGCGCAGAACCCCGCCAAGTTTTATATGAACAGCGCAACTGCCCACACGTCGTATCCCACAAAGCGTGTCACGCTGAAAGAGGCAAACAACATCAAAGCCGGAAGTCTGGCGGAGAGCAACGACCGTGTAATACACCAGTTGATTATCGATGGCGTGGCTGGAGTGCGCACCTGCCAACTGCAGATGGGAGTGACCGAACTGAAGACGGGGTCCGTGTGGAACACCATGCCCGCGCACACGCATCTGCGCCGCATGGAGACATATCTCTACTTCAACGTGCCCGACGGACAGCGCATCTGCCACATCATGGGCGAACCACAGGAAACTCGCCCCATGTGGATGAACAACGAACAGGCAGTGATCTCCCCGCAATGGTCTATCCACTGCGCTGCCGGCACAAGCAACTATACCTTCATATGGGGTATGGCAGGCGAGAATCTCAACTATAAGGACATGCAGGTTGTGAAGACAACCGACTTAAAATAAGACGATATGGACAAAATGTTTTCTCTTGAGGGTAAGGTAGCCCTCGTTACAGGCGCTGCCTACGGTATAGGCTTTGCCATGGCAGAGGCTCTACACAACGCAGGCGCAAAGATTGCGTTCAACTGCCGTTCACAGCATCACATGGATCAGGCTCTTGCCGACTACAAGGCCAAGGGCATAGAGGCTCATGGATATATCTGCGACGTCACCGACGAGGAGCAGGTAAAGGCAATGGTAGCCGACATTAACAAGCAACTTGGAGTAATAGACATTCTGGTAAACAATGCCGGCATCATCAAGCGCATACCTATGGAAGAGATGAGCGTGGAGGACTTCCGCCAGGTTGTAGACATTGACCTGAACGCTCCGTTCATAGTATCGAAGGCGGTAATTCCCGGCATGAAGGAGAAAGGCCACGGCAAGATTATCAACATATGCTCAATGATGTCGGAGTTGGGTCGTGAGACAGTGTCTGCCTATGCCGCTGCAAAGGGAGGATTGAAGATGCTTACTCGCAACATCTGCTCAGAGTTTGGCGAGTACAACATCCAGTGCAATGGCATTGGCCCGGGCTATATAGCCACACCGCAGACAGCACCGCTTCGCGAGCGTCAGGCAGACGGATCGCGTCATCCTTTCGACAGCTTTATCGTAGCCAAGACTCCTGCCGCACGCTGGGGCACGCCTGAAGACCTCATGGGTCCTGTGGTGTTCCTCGCAAGCGACGCTTCAAACTTCGTCAACGGTCATATACTGTATGTAGACGGAGGCATTCTGGCCTATATAGGCAAGCAGCCATAATCGGCATTGTGGCTACCCTCGACACGCCCCCGTTGCCGTTACGTTAGAATGGCGTTGCCGTTACGCTAGTATCGCGATGCCGTTACGTTAGTATCGCAATGCCGTTACGTTAGAATGGCAACGGCATTTCAGAGGCAAGTCGAAACGCGGCCTCAAAAAACATAGAAAAACCTTGATACAGAGCATCTTGCGCTTTCATGCGCTTGCTTGAGGGAATAAGAAAGCCCGAAGTCCTGTAAAATTGGACTTCGGGCTTGTTATTTTTGTTCTTTGGAGTATTATCTGACCTCAATTGCCAGAGTTCTGCGTCACCGCTGTCTTTATGGGTGCCTTCAGGTTTTTCTCAAACCGTTCAATCTGCATCTTCCAGAAATCACTGTCGGGCGTACCGCTTTGGCACCACGATGCACCAAACCAGTAGGTAAACTTTTGACCAGACTTTACACCACGCTTCACACCAACGGCATTGCCATATATACCCTCTCTCTGATGCCATTTATCCGACACAAAGCGAGTTTTCACATCACCATCGGGGAAAAGCGCAGCAATATATATTTGGAAGTTGTGCTTCTCTGCCGAGTCTGTGGGGTCATTATATGCCATGTAGGTCTTGGCAAGAGTAAGGTCCTTGGAGTCTGCCGTATGCACCACAAAACCGCCGGCAATGTCCATCGGCTTACGGAAACCGTCGTACCACACCGTCATACGGTTAAAGTTAGACCCTTTGGCAAGTGATATGATGCGGTGTTCCGTCACCTGTTGCCCGTCTATCTCCACCGTGGGATAAGTCAGTTCCAAGCAGAACTCCAACGGTCCGTTGTCTAATATCTTATAGTCTTTGTAGCAATAGGGCATCACTATACTGTCGCCAAGCATTACCGCAGGTGTGCCACAACCAAGGCTGGGGCCTACGTTGTAGCAGTCCAGTCCCCGCCCATGGTCAAGATGGAACGACGTAGCGCGGTCTATGAAGTCCACGCCCTTGCTGTCGCCGATACTGCGAAGGTAATCCTTATCAATGTTCAACTGCCAATCCGCCCTATAGCGGTTGTCCACATCCAGTTCCTTTGTGCTCTTCAGCCATACGTCGATGCCGTATGCCTTTTCGCCGGAACGTTGCAGGGCTGGCCCATACACACGATAGGCGGCAATGTCGTTCTCCCACGCAATGTCGTCCTTGCGCCTGACATAGAGATTTCCTTCCACATACGACTTGAAGTCAGAGCGCCTGCCCTTTTCCACGGTAAAAGAAGCTGTGCCCCCTGGAAGCACCGACACGTCGAGCAACAGGCGATGGTCGTGGGTAATCTGGTAAGTCACTGTCTGGCCGTGCGGATTTCTGACAATGAAGTCACTACCCTGCCCCACTCCAAGCTTGTCCCAAACTTCCTTGGCATCCCATGCCACGACCTCTTGGCGCTGTACGGGCGAAGGATTGGTAGCTGTAAGCACAACTTTGGCGTTGCCATCCTGTACGGACAGCAATGCCAAAAATAAAAACATACAAATTAACACCATATAATTCTCTATATAGATTTAGCCTAAAGCATCTTACTTTGTTGCGAGATACCTGTCATATTCGCAAGCGGCGAGCAATACCGCTCCCACTCCGAAGTTGGCCTGAGAGTTGGCATCCACGGTTTGTCCGGGAATGGCTCTCTCGCCGATAGGCTGCACATAACCTACCTTGCCGTCGGCCTGGACAGCAGTCTCGGTGAGATAAGTCCAAGCGCGGTCAATCACCTTCTTGTACTCCTTCTTTGCCAAGTAGCCATTGTTTACTCCCCAAAGCATGCCGTAGGTGAAGAAGGCAGTGCCACTGGTCTCAGGACCTGGGGCATGGTCTGGATCCATCATCGAACGAGTCCAGTAGCCTTCCGGCTGCTGAATGTCTGCCACGGCCTTAGCCAACTTCTGGAACTTGTCAACGAAGAACTGATAGTGTGCATAATCCTTAGGCATGTCCTGGAGCACCTTAGCCAAACCTGCCAAGACCCATCCGTCGCCACGAGCCCAGAAGTCTTTCTTGCCATTGGCACTCTTGTGCTTAGGATAAACGTACTTGCCATCACGGAAGTAGAGATTGGTCTCCGTGTCGAGCATAATCTCGTCGGTGGTGAGAAGGTTGGCATAGAGCTTGTCGAGATACTTCGTGTCGCCTGTCAACTTATACATCTTGGTCATCACAGGCATTACCATATATAGTGCATCGCTCCACCACCAATAGTCGGTTGGCTCAGAGTAAGCCTCATAGTGCATCACCTCCTTGGCACGCTTCACCATAAACTCGGCAGCCTCGGCATTGCCTTTCTCCTTTTCTATATTATAGAGGTCGATATAAGTCTGGAAGCAGATCTGCCAGTCGCCAAAGAGCACATGGTCCTTGCCCTCGCCGTATGGTTTGTATTTCCACTTGGCAGGATTGGCCTCTGTCGCGCCCGTCCAGTCGTTATGCTCAGCCCAACGGATGGAATAGTCGAGCATCTTCTGGTCCTTGAGCATCTTGTAGACCTCCATGTTGCCTGTATGATAAGCGGCATTGTCCCAGAAAGAGCGAACCTCTGGTTTGTTGTTGGTCTGCCAATAGGTATTTACCTTGGTGATGAGTTCCACCACCTGCTCATGGTTCCACTGCTTGGTAGCCTTTACCTCTTTCTTAGCCTTGGATGTCTTTGCCGTCTTATCAGCAGCCTGCGCTACATTCATAGGCAAAGCCAAAGCCGCTACAGCAAGCATCAAAAATATCTTTCTCATTATCAATTCCTAATTATAAATTATCAATTGTAAATTATTAATTACAAATTGTTACCACTTGTCCTTAGTAACGATCTCGTCTTTCCACTGGTGGTCCTTGGGGAATTGCTGGTCGCTCCATGCCTTCACTTGAGTCCAAGGCTGTGCAGCGTCTGTCCAGAAAGGATGGTCGGCAGGCAAGCCAAGAGGCATGAAAGCGAGCGTAGTCATATAGAGCGAACCATTGTTGGTGTACCAGTCGGCCACGTTCTTTTGGCTGCTTCCGCAGAAACCGATGGAGAGGTAACCCTTCTCGTTGAAGTTGTTCTGCTGGTCGAACATACGATGGAGCACCTTGGTCAATGCCGCACGCACCTGACCATTGCTGAGGTCGGATGGCAGTTTCTGATACCAAGCCATCAAAGCCAAAGGCTGCATGGTAGCCATACGATAAGGGATGCTTCGACCGAAAACCGGGAATGTGCCCTCTGGGGAGATGAATCTCTCAAGTACAATGCTGTATTTTTGGCATCGCTTCAACTCGCGGTCGTAGTACTTCTTGTAATCGAGACGAGTGTTTGCCTTGGCATCAATCATAGCCTGCAAGGTCTCCAAGTACATCGGGTGGAAAACGTAACTGCTATAGTAGTCGAAAGCGAAGACGGGACCGTCTGCATACCAGCCGTCTCCCACATACCACTCTTCCATCTTTCGGCAAGCGGAGTTGACACGATATTGGTCGTAGTCGCCGCCGGCTTTGGCCATGAAGCTCTCGATGGTGGAAGAGAAAAGCAACCAGTTGGTGTAAGGAGGGTCGATGTGGCGGAGCTTGGCAAACTCTTTCAAGTAGCGTTGCTTGGTCACATCGTCCAATGGCTTCCACAAGGTGTCGTAAGCACGGAGGAAGCTCTCGGCGATATAGGCGCCATCCACCAGGTTCTGACCACCGATGCCCCAGCAGAGGTAATCGGGACTTTGCGGGTCAACGGCATTCTTGTAGGAAGCCAATGCCCATTCACGCAATTGCTTGCGTTGCTTTCCCTCGGCGGTCTCGTCGTCTGGCAACGTAAGCCAAGGAGCCACACCTGCCATCAAACGTCCGAAGCACTCCATGTAAAGCACTTTTTTGTTGCGGTTGTCAAAGCTTGGGCTGAACTCGGTCTGCATATTCTTCTGCAATTCACCCTTCGCCATGTTCTCCAGAACAGGCTGTGCCATCTTGTAAGCCAAAGAGCACCAATATTCACGGTCGCTCTGCTGTTGCACCTTTTTCTTGGCAGCGTTTATTCCCACGAATGGGAGGAGTGCCAAGAGGAGTGCCATCATGAACTTCTTATTCATATAATTCATAGATAGTTGTAAGTTTATAAATTAGTTTATTGTTATTATTACGTTCTAATGCAGAGATATGCCTATACATATCATCTGCAAATATATAAATTTTATTACTACTATCCACTATAATCCATTAACTTTTTGCTAAACAATCTGCAAATAAATGGACTCATAGGCTCAACGGGGATTATGACTTATTATACCTTTGTCGACAGACCTATGGGAGATTACTCTGTGCATTGAGTAAAATTACTCAGTCCACTGAGTAATTTCGTCTCACGCGTTGGATAAACTTCTTCCCTACATCTTGTCGTGATTGTTTGTATTCTAACGATTATGGAAAAAAGGTAGTTCTATCCGAATTTATCGTAAAACCGTTACAGACAAAGAGCCGTAACTTTGCGACAGGAAATTTAAAAGGATAGAACTATGAAGAAATCATTACTTTTGGCATTGCTCTTGACCATTGTCTTGGGCATACAGGCACAAAATGGGAAAAGGATGCTCATAACCTATTTCTCATGGAGCGGCAGCACAAAGAACCTTGCCGAGGAAATTCAGCGGCAGACAAATGCCGACATTTACCGCATCGAGCCGCTTGTGCCTTACACTGACGACTATCAAACGCTCGCCTACGAGATTTCCAACAAGGAGAAAGAGGAGAACGCTCGTCCTGCGCTGAAAGACACACTCTCCACACTCAACGACTACGACATCATCTTCGTGGGTTGTCCCGTGTGGTGGCATGATGCGCCGATGATTATCCACTCGTTCCTTGAATGCAAGAACTACAACTTCGCCGGCAAGACCGTGATACCTTTCTGCACCTACGCCACAGCTACTTATGAGACACTCAATGACATCATCAATGCGACGCCCAATTCCGAACATCTTTCAGGCCTCGGCACCCGAGGCTCGCAGAGCAGCTACAACCAAGTAGTAAAGAGTTGGCTCGACCGCATTGGCATAAGCGACATTGTTTCGGGGATAAACGGCGTGCCTGTCGATAAGACAAGCGACTCTAAGGCATACACGCTGAGTGGAACGGCGGTTGCGGATATAGACAAGGCTGAGCGTGGTGTTTATATTGTGGGCGGCAAGAAAATGATAAAACGCTAAATCAAAACAATATATAAGTATGACAAAGAAAACAATCGTGCTGTGCGCCGCACTCTTCGTGTTTTTCGCAGCCACAGCTTGTGCATTGTGCAAATCTTCAAAAAGTGAAAGTATGAAACAAACCGACATGCAACAGACTGAAAAGATACTGTTCATAAACGGAAGCCCCAACCGCGACGGTAACACTGCCGCCCTCGCCAAGGCACTGCTTGATGGCAAGGAGTACGAAACCCTCGCCCTCACCGACTATCGCATCAACTTCTATGGTCAGAAGCTCGACGGCGACCAGTTTGACGAGGTTTACAAGAAGATGAAGGAAGCCGACATTGTGGTGATGGGGTCGCCGGTTTACTGGCACAACATCTGTGCCTCCATGCGCACCTTCCTGGAGCGTTTCTACGGACCGATAGCCCCTGGCACATTTAAGGGCAAGAAACTCTTCTTCCTCTATCAGGGAGCTGCCCCTACAAAGATGATGCTTGACGATGGTGAATACACCATGAGCCGTTTTGCAGGGATGTACGGATTCTCTTACGAGGGAATGGCGACCAACAAGAGTCAGGCTAAGGCTCTGCGCAGCAAATTGTAGAAAAAGACGAGGCAATCATAACCCAAAATGCCCCTATAAGTATTTTACCAATTAACATTAAACGATTATGAAGAAAATTTTATTTGCCCTTATGACGGCTCTCGCAGCCTTCAGCTTCACCGCTTGCTCAAGCGACAATGATGACAACAACGACAACAAGGAAACGGTTGCCAATCCCGAAACTCCGACCGACAGCAGCAAGATTCTTGTGGCATACTTTTCGTGGGGAGGCAACACACGCACAGTCGCCACACGCATAGCACAGCTCACGGGCGGCACGCTCTATGAGATTCAGCCCGCCACTCCCTACACCACCAATTACAACGAGTTGGCATACACCGTGGCACGCAACGAACTTGACACCGACGCACGCCCAGCCCTAAAGGAGACCAATGCCGACTTCTCCCAATATGACTATGTATTCCTCGGTTGCCCCGTGTGGTGGGGGACTGCCCCGATGATTATGTCTACGTTCTGCGAGAACTATAACTTTAAGGGCAAGACCGTCATCCCGTTCTGCACCTATGTCTCGACAGGGCGTGACGCCACTTTGCAGAAGCTCAACAGTCAGACCTCAACCGCCAACCATCTTACGGGTTTCGGCACAAGCGGCAGCAGCACCGGTGGCGTGGAGTCGTGGCTAAGAACGATAAACATGATAAAGTAAGCGCAGAACCATTCACATCAAGAAACCATGAAATTCAGAACATTAGGAATGAGCAGACTGCGTGTTTCCGCCATAGGCTTGGGCTGCATGGGAATGAGCCACGCCTACGGCCGCCCTGCCGACAAGGAAGAGATGATAGAGCTGCTTGCCGAGGCGGTGGACATGGGCTATACGTTCTTCGACACTGCCGAACTGTATGGCACGCCCGACAACCCGAACGACAACGAGGAGGTGTTGGGCGAGGCGTTGCAGAAGTATCGTGATAAGATCGTCATCGCCACCAAGTGCGGCATCCGCTTCGCACGCCCCGACCTGGCAAGCAACCACGACATCATCACCGACGGGCGGCCGGAGTCGATACGCCGCTCAGTGGAGGGTTCGCTGCGCCGACTGCGTACCGACCACATCGACCTCTACTATCAGCACCGCATCGACAAGGAGGTGGAGCCGGAAGTGGTGGCGGACACCATGTCCTGCCTCATCAAGGAAGGCAAGATTCTGCATTGGGGAATATCCGAGACCACAGAGGAGTATCTGCGCCGTGCCCATAAGGTATGCCCCGTCACTGCCATTCAAAACCGCTATTCGATGATGGCCCGCTGGCACGAGAGCCTTTTCCCTGTATGTCAGGAGTTGGGCGTAGGCTTCGTTGCATTCTCGCCCTTGGCCAACGGACTGCTCACGCAGTGCTACAACGAGGAGTCGAAGTTTGATGCCGAGTACGACTACCGTGCCGTGATGCCGCAGTACCGGAAGGAGAGCTTTGCGCAGAACAAGTGTCTCTTTGAGATGATCAACCAGCTTGCCGAAGCGCACCATGCCACGCCAGCGCAAGTGTCGCTCGCTTGGATGATGTGCAAGAAACCATGGATAGTGCCCATCCCCGGCACACGTCGCCTCTGCCGCATGAAGGAGAACATCGGGGCCGCCGACATTGTGCTCTCGGCGGATGAAGTGCAAAGGATAGACAAGGCGCTCAGTACGATGGAAATGAGCGACGTGTTCGGTGGGTCAAGAATCGTTAAGGAATAAAACTAAAAGTCAATAACAATGAGAAGATTATTTACAACAATAGTGTGCCTGTCGCTATTCGTATGCGGCACCATCAACGCCCAAAAGAAAACTAAGGAACAGAAGAAAACAGAAGTATTCACACAGGTGGATTTCAAAACCATAAAGAGTCCTAACGGCAACCCCTTCGGACTGGTTTACGACAATGCCATAACCGAGAACGAGCAGGGCAAGGTAAACATCCACCGCATCAACTATCAGTTGAACGGACTGAAGATTGCCGCCAACGTCTACACCCCTGCCAATTACGATGCAGCGAAGAAATATCCGGCTCTCGTGGTGGCCCATCCCAACGGCGGCGTGAAGGAACAAGTGGCAGGTCTCTACAGTCAGCGCATGGCAGAGCAGGGCTACATCTGCCTGGCTTTCGATGCTGCCTACCAAGGCGAAAGCGAGGGCGAGCCACGCAATACCGACAAGCCAGCCAACCGCATAGAGGACATACGCCGGGCTGCCGACATACTGGCGCAATACCCCG
>CAVBXD010000036.1:0-31605 GCA_963599465.1 Oscillospiraceae bacterium
CAAAGGTGTCTTCGGGCATCTTTTCCACGGCAGCGAGGGCGGCTTCGAGATAGAGTGAATTGGCAAAACGGAAACCTCCTTTGGCGATATTCTTGTCACGAACGACGCCGGCAAAAGGGTACAGCCCCTCAAACAGATAACGGTGTATCTGCTGAAGCCCGGTCGTTGTCCCGACAGGAATTTTTTCTATGTCGCCCGACTCATAGAGGCGATGTGCATTATAAAGCGACTTTTCGTCTATTTCCTTTGTTGTCATAATCCATGAAAGGTTTTTGCCCATATTTTAATATGGGTAGGTATCAAAAGTCCTGCTATCTATGCTTCTATCACCCAGTCGGTGATGTTCCCCCGAGTGGAGTCGAAATTGATGCCCACCTTTGTGATGGGTTTGCCCGACAGGGCGAAGCGCTGGCGATAGTTCTTCAGGTTTATCTGCTGCATGGCAGTCTGAGCATCCTTGTTGAGCTTCAGTTCGATGATATAGAGGTCTGTGCGAGTGAGCAACACCATGTCTACCCTACCCTTTGGCGTGTGCACCTCCACGTCAACGAGATAGTCGGTGAGGAGCGAGAAGATAATGAAGAGCATCTGCTGATAGTGCCCCTCATAGTTAGTGACATTGCAGTAGGGCACTGTGCCGAGGAAATCCTGAAGCAAGTGCAGTGCGCCATCCATGTTTTGCTTGTCGATAGCCTGAGCAATGCGGCGCGCGGTATTGGTTGTGGCAAGCGTATTCTGAGTGACATACGACGGGACGAGCGCCTTGGTCAGTCCCACTTTCACCTCCTTGTTGGGTACATCGAGCATGTAGTAATTGTAGTCGCGGTTGTAGTCCTTGATGGTGATATATCCGCTTTGGTAGAGCAAAGGCATGATAGTCGTCATGTTCTCTGTAGGAGCATCAAACTCGCTCTCGTCAGCCTCCACACGACTGATGTCAGTAGGCTGTGCACCGTACTTGCGCATCATATTAATAAGGTATGTCGGCGTAACAGACGTGAACCAGTAAGCACCGAATTTTCGCTCTGCAAAACAGTTGAGCAGACTGAAGGGGTTGAATACGTCGGGAGAAGCTCCTGAGAAGTGATAACCATCGTAAAACTCCTTAAGCTTTGCGACAGCACCATCTCTTGACAATCCTTGTGCCTTGGCAAGCATGTCAATGTCTACCGACATTTGATCCAACATTTCTTCTTTGGTAATTCCACAGATACCTGCGTAGTCATCGTTCATGGAAATATTGGTGATGTTGTTCAGCTCACTGAAGATGCTGAGTTGCGAGAATTTTGTTATACCTGTAATGAACGTGAACTCCAGATATGGGTCAAGCTTCTTCAGGGGACTGTAGAAGTTGCGCATGACATGGCGCAAGGGCGGCAAGTTATCTTCTTCATGTACAACGTCGAGTAGCGGAGCGTCATATTCGTCGATAAGGACCACAACCTTTTTACCGGTCTGCTTGTAGGCAGCCTCCACGATGTTAATCAGACGGATATTGACATCCCAATCCTTTTTGTCGCAATTGTATAGCTCTTCGTAAGGTTCAAGCTCTCGGTCAAGATACTTTATGAGAGAATCCTTGTCGAAGTGTTTTGCTCCGCTCATATCAAAATGCAGCACTGGGTGCTTGGTCCATTCCTTCTCATAGTCGGCTATGGCAAGTCCATCAAACAGTTCCTTGCGTCCCTCGAAATACGCTTGCAGGGTAGAGACAAAGAGCGACTTACCGAAACGCCTCGGGCGACTCAAGAAGACATACTTCATTTGCTTCTTGCGGAAGTCAACGATATACATTGTCTTGTCAACATACAGATACCCATCTTCGCGTATATTTTCGAAGGTCTGTATTCCCACGGGGTATATGTTCACTATCTCTGCCATAGTATTGCCAGTTATCAATCTATAAGCAAAGATACAACTCTTTTCTGAAATTACTGGTATTGAGGAACGTTTTTTATTACTAAAGCAGACTCTACAATCTCACTTGCCCAAATCTTCTTAATGCGGGTAAAGAACGGCATCATTTAAGCCGGGAAAAATTCGCCAACCGAACAAGTAATGTGAATAAAACACAGGGAAAAGTTTGGATTATTGATAATATCATCGTAACTTTGGGAAAACAACTCACAAAATCACATGAAACGATTATTAATATCCGCTTACCTCTTCATGGGAATAAGCATGTCGACCATGGCACAGACCGAGGCCGAGAGCCTTTCCTTTCTTTATAAGAGCATGTCTACCCCCGACAGCGTAGACTACCCTAAAGCCTATTGGCAGAAACAGGTGCGCATGGCATTGAAGGCACGCGCCGAGATGCCTTGGGGAAAGCAAGTGCCCAAATGGGAGTTTGAGAACTTCGTGCTTCCTGTCCGCGTGAACAATGAGGCACTGGATAATTCTCGCGAAGTGATTTACAAGGAGCTTGCCCCGCGACTCAAGGGTCTCACCATGGAGCAAGCAGCCTTGGAAGTGAACCATTGGTGCCACGAGAAGGCGAGCTATCGCCCCAGCGACGGGCGCACGTCGTCGCCTCTCACCACAATGCGCAACAGCATTGGCCGATGCGGAGAAGAGAGCACCTTCACGGTTGCCGCCCTCCGTGCCGTAGGCATTCCAGCCCGTCAGGTCTACTGCCCGCGATGGGCACATACCGACGACAACCACGCGTGGGTAGAGATGTGGATAGATGGCCGTTGGCGCTTCATGGGCGCATGCGAACCGGAGGCCACCTTGGATAAGGGATGGTTCAACTGGGCAGCAAGCCGGGCTATGCTCGTCCGTGCTTTCGACTATGAGGGCAACGAGATTCCGACAACCGATACCTATGCGCCAACAAAGACCCTGAAGGTTAGGGTCGTAGACGAAGACGGCAAGGCCATAAAGGATGCCACGGTAGACTTCCGCGTCTACAACTACTCTGAGTTTTATCCCATCTACACCACGAAGAGCGATGCCGATGGTTATGCCACCTTCACTACCGGATTTGGCGACTTGCTGGTATGGGTCAGCACAAAAGACAAATATGGCGTGAAAAAAGCCGATGCCTTCTCAACCTCTATTTCCTTGACTCCTTGCCACAAGGCAGGAAGCTCATGGGTTGAGGAATACGACTTGCACGTTCCCACCACGACACTTGAAGAGCCTGACCGCAGCGCGGTCGACACGATAAGCGCAAACAGTCGCCGCTTGGCTGCGGAAGACAAGATTCGCACGGCTTACCAGAAAAAGACGTTCTACCAGGGCAACAACGACATCCTGAAGAAAGCACGCAGCAACTGGAAGGTTATGGACAAGTTCTTAAAGGAGAAGAACCCAAAGACTAACCTCGTGATTCAAGGCCTCAGCGAGAAAGACCTTCGCGACATCACCATTGATGTTCTTCACGACGCTTGCCTGCTCAACAACGACGCCTTGCAAAGCGGTGGTATCCGCGTCTCAATGGAGCATCTCAGGCCTTATGTGGCTTTCTTGCAGAAACGCTTGCCAAAGATGACAGCCAAGGAGTGGATTGCCTGGGTGGAAAACAACATCAAGGTGGACAACTCCAACAACCCGAAACAGCTCAACGTCTCAGTGGTTGGCGTTTACAACAACCGCAAGTGCGATGACCGTAGCCGTGAGATATTCACCGTGGCTGGCGCACGTGCCCTCGGCATGAAAGCCAAGCTCGACCCATTGGGCAAGGCGATGGTTGCCGACGGCGACTCTTGGATTCAGCTCTGCGACAAGCTCAAGGCCGAGCCTCAACAGGCACAGGGTACGCTCAAGCTCGACGTGCCCGCCGACGTGATGTATTATCATGGCTACACCATCTCTAAGATGATAGACGGCAGACCAACATCGCTCGACTATGCCGATGACGACCCAACCGTGACAGAGAAATTCCGCAACGGCCTCAACCTCCCCGCCGGCGACTACGTGCTCACCACCGGCACACGCCTCAAAGGTGGCGACGTGCTCACCCACAACGTGATGTTCACGTTGAAGGCTGGGCAGACGACAACGGTTCCGGTGTTCTTCCGCACGAGTTCACGAAGCGTGAAAAGCGACCTGCAACTCGACGACAGCGAGAAGAACGCAAGTGCCACGTCGGTTCAAAGCGCACAATAATTTTAAACTAAACTTCGTCAGCCCCTTGGTTTCTTCTCACAGAAGCCAAGGGGCTGATGCTTAATGTATTGAATATATGAAATTAGAAGTATGCTGCGGAAACATCGCAAGCGTTAAAGCCGCCATTGAGGGTGGCGCTGACCGCATAGAACTCTGTCGAGACCTTGAGCTCGACGGACTCACGCCAAGCCTAGAGATGATTCGCGAGGCCGTAGGCCTCTGCCACCCGGCTGGATTATTGGTCCACGTCCTCATCCGCTCTCGCGAAGGCAACTTCGTTTACAACGATGCCGAAATTGAGAAGATGGCAGAAGAGATACGCATGGCCCTTGAAGAGGGTGCCGATGGCATCGTCGTTGGCGCCCTCACGCCCGAAGGCCACATCGACACGGCAGCTTGCCGCAAATGGATTGACACCGCAAGAGAAGTCGATGGCGACATTCGTTGCAACGTGACGTTTCATCGCGCCTTCGACGCATGCGTCAATCCTTTGGAGGCAATAGGGCAGATAGCGCAGTTAGGATGCAACCGCATACTCACCTCCGGGCAACAACCAAGCGCGGAGAAAGGCATTCCCTTGCTCAAACAACTCGTGGAGAAGGCTGATGAGATATCAACCAAGCAGGGTCGCGAGCTCAACATATTGTGTGGTGCCGGCGTGAACACCCAAAATGCAAGCACCATATTAAAAGCGACGGGAGCCACGGAAATCCATGGCTCCCTACGCACAGGCTATGTGTCTGACGCACGAAAGATAAGGCAAGTAAAGGCTATCTCTTGACCACAATCACGTGATCGGGTGCAACCAATGTTGATGGTATGGCAAGGTTCAACTCCTTGTTCTTGTATGTATAAGCCACCTTCTTGCCACTCTGGAAGTCGATTACCTCCTTTGGCTTTTTGGCCATAGGTATAGTGATATTGTATGGGGCTTTCTTTCCCTTTGCCGGAGATACATGGACATACACCTTGCCTTCCTTCTCTGTCGTGGCACCCCACTCGCAAGGTTTCACCGGACCAGCCACGCTTCCATATATCGTCTCTCCATAGACACGCATCCATTTGCCTACTTCCCTTAACCTGTCGAGAGCCAACGCGGGTAGCTCCCCATTGGGTTGTGGGCCTATGTTGAGCAACAGATTCGCACCCTTACCCGACGTGTTGACGAGCAGACGAATGATTTCCGTAGCCGACTTGTAATTCTGATCCACAACCTTATAGCCCCACATGCCGTTCATGGTCTCGCAAGTCTCCAACGGCAACTGGCTTACCTGTGCCGCCTTGTCAACAAAGCCGGCAGTGTTCTCACCTGGCAGGTCACGCTCGAAAATCTGGATATCCTCACCCTCAAACGGATTCATGTGATGGTTGTTGCCAATGAGACAGGCTGGCTGCAACTTGTGGATAAGGGCATACTGTTCAGGCAGATGCCAGTCGAAGGGAACAGAGTCCTGATCGTGGTCCCACCATCCGTCGAACCATATGGCGCCAATCTTTCCGTAACGGGTCAGCAGCTCCGTAAGCTGAGCGTTCATGAAGTTGAAATAGTGGGGCCAATCGCTCTTCGCACTGTCCTTTCCGCATTCCCTGCCCGTGCGTCCCATCGGGTAATCGGAACGCATCCAGTCTATATGGCTATAATAAAGATGCAGCCCTACCCCTTCTTCATGGCAAGCGTCGGCAAGTTCCTTGACAACGTCACGCTTGAACGGCGATGCCTTCACAATGTTATAATCGCTTTGCTGAGTGTCCCACATCGAGAAGCCATCGTGGTGGCGAGTGGTGAAACAAACATACTTCGCACCCGCGTCCTTGAATGCACGCACCCACTCATGGGCATTGAAACGATGAGGATAGAACGCGTCGGCGGCCTTGGCGTATTCCATGCGGTCGGGTACAGCGTTCTGCAAATACCACTCTCCTTGAGCAAAGGTGCTGTAAATGCCCCAATGAAGGAATATGCCAAACTTGGCATTGCGGAAGTTCTCTCGCTCTTCAAGATTCTCCTTGGTAGGGACATAGGCTTGCGCCATCACCCCGAGGAAGGATAAAAAGAGAGCCAACGTAGACAGTGTTCTTTTCATATGTGAATATTGATTTAGGATTTAACGACAAAAATACAAATAAAACCACTAAATAACAAACACATTCTAATATTTTAGCTACCTTTGCTGAAAATATTCTTAAGCCACACTTATATGAGACGATTATTACTCTCCCTTTTCGCGCTCGGCGCCACACTTCTATCCTTTTCCCAGACCAATCAACCCAAGCCCTTGCCATGGCGCGGAATGATGATCGACGTCAGCCGTCATTTTGTTCCCCTCGACGAGTTGTACCGTGAGGTTGACATCATGAGCCATTACGGTCTCAACACGCTCCACCTTCACCTGACCGATGCCGCTGGATGGCGCATGGAGATAAAAGCCTATCCCCGGCTCACCGAGGTTGGGGCGTGGCGCACTCGACAGGCATGGAAAGACTGGTGGAACAAGCCTGCCAACCAGGAAGGTCAAGACTTGAGCTACGTGCGCGCCTACAGCAACAGCAAGGACGGCTTTGGCGGTTACTATACGCAAGAGCAACTGAAAGGACTCGTAAAATATGCCCAGGCGAAAGGCGTCACCATAGTTCCGGAGATAGAGTTCCCGGGGCATAGCGAGGAGGTTTGTGCCGCATATCCCGAAGTGGCGTTCAACCAGGCCGAGATGAATATCTCCAAAGACGAGACCTACAAGTTCATGGAGACGATATTAAAAGAGGTTACCGAGGTGTTCCCTTCCACCTACATCCATTGCGGTGGCGACGAGACGGCGACCCAGAAAGAACAATATCCTGACGCCATACGCCGAATGAACAATATCGTGCGCGGCCTCGGGCGCAAGATGGTGGTATGGGACGAGGCTCTCTCCGACTCTGAGGCCGACAGCAGCATCGTGATAATGGTGTGGCGCAATGCCGACATTGGCAAGAAAGCCTTGAAGCTCGGCCACCAGGTGGTGATGTGCCCAGGCTCGTGGTGCTATCTCGACAGCTATCAAGACGCGCCGGCGACTCAGCCAGAGACAATGGGCGGCTACAGGCCCCTTAAACACATCTGGGATTTTGGCAAGGAGATAGCCCCGTTCCGCGACAAGCTTCTCGGCGCCCAAGTGACATTGTTCACCGAGTATGTGCCCACGGTGGAACTTCTCCAATACCAGCTTTGGCCGCGCGCCCTTGCAATGGGCGAGATTGGCCTTGGCCGCACGCGCTCATACAAGGAGTTCCACAAATGGGCTACTAATGTAACCGATAGCTTGCGCAACGCTGGCGTAAACGCCTTCGACCTGAGAAAAGAAATTGGAGAGCGCCCGGAATATTCAAAGAAAGTGAAACACTTGGCAATAGGCGGCAAGGTAGAGTTTAACGGCAATTGCAATTATAGCGACGTTTACAAGGCCGGTGGCGACAACGCCCTCATCGATGGCTTGCAAGGCACGTGGAACAACAACGACAACCGATGGCAGGGATTCTGCTGCGACCTCGACATCACCATCGACCTTGGCAAGGAGCGCACTATATGTGGTGTAACCATGAATTTCATGCAACTCACAGGCCCCGAGATCTTCTTCCCCGAGCTGGTCACTGTTAACGGCGAGCCATGCGATGCCAGCCCCAAAGACTTGCCCTACTCCATTTGCGATTACACATTGAGCAAGAAGCAAACCACTCGTTATCTCCACATCCAAGCCAAGCGTTCGCCAAAGAAGGGATGGCTGTTTGTCGACGAAGTTATCGTAAAGTAACCCTGGAGAAATGAAATACGCTAATTCCAAACCCCACTACGCCCTCCTCGACGGTCTGCGTGGCGTGGCGGCATTGCTCGTGGTGTGGTATCACGTGTTCGAAGGCTACCAATTTGCCGGCAACAAGCCAATTATCGACTTCGCCAACCACGGCTACCTCGCCGTCGACTTCTTCTTTATCCTCTCCGGATTTGTCATTGGCTATGCCTACGACGACCGTTGGGGCAAATCGCTATCCTTGGGTTCTTTCTTCCGTCGCCGCCTTATCCGCCTGCACCCCATGGTGATGCTGGGCGCGGTGATAGGAGCCGTGTCGTTCCTGCTCACTGGCATGGAGCGTTGGGACGACACCCACTCCACCCTTCTCCTCACCCTTCTCGCCTTACTTTGCTCGTGGCTCATGATTCCAGCCATGCCCGGGATGCAGCGCGATGTGCGAGGCAACGGCGAAATGTTTCCGCTCAACGGGCCGTGCTGGTCGCTCTTCTTCGAATATATCGGCAACATCATCTATGCCTTCATCATGCGCCGTCTGCCCACACGAGCCTTGGCGTGCGTGTCGGCACTGCTCTGCTGCGGCTTGGCATGGTTTGCCGTCACCGACCAATCTGGCTACGGGTCGTTAGGCGTAGGATGGACCATAGACACAATAAACGTCCTTGGCGGTTTGTTGCGCATGCTGTGTCCCTTCACCATCGGCCTGTTGATGTCGAGGGTGTTCAAGCCATTAAAAAACGTTCGCGGGGCGTTCTGGACAGGAGCCATCGTCTTGTTGCTTCTATTCCACGTACCCTATATCACAAGCGACAGCCTGTTGAGCCTCAACGGTATCTTTGAGGCAGTGTGCATCATGGTAGTTTTCCCTGCCGTCGTTTGGCTGGCAGCATCCGGTAAGACCACAGACAAGACATCTACCAATATCTGCCGCTTCCTTGGCAACATCTCTTATCCGCTCTATATCGTGCACTACCCGGTGATGTACGCCTTCTATATGTGGCTCATCAAGACCAAGCAGTTCACCTTTGCCGAGACATGGCCCATGGCCCTTGCCACCATAGCTTGCAGCGTATGCATAGCCTGGCTGTGCCTGAAGTTCTATGATGAGCCTGTGAGGAAGTGGCTGAAACGCCTCTAAACCTCCTCTACCGTTTCCGACATGTCCTTGCGCGTCTTTGGAGGGCAAGGACAATCGGGAGCCACGTGGCCAACAGGTACAATGGCTATTGCCTCATAGCCGTCTACGGGAAAAAGTCGCTTAACCGCCTCTACATCGTAGTTGGCTACCCAGCAAGTGCCTAGACCGCGATCCGTGGCAGCAAGCACGAGATGCTCTATGGCTATGGCGAGGTCAATGTCGCCATGAGCCTTGTTGTCGTCGGGGCGCACCCAACAGCCTGAAGTGTTTTTCATCGCCAAGACATACATCTGCGCGGTGGCAAACCAACGACGGTCATAGCATTGCCTTATCTTCTGCTTTGCCTCTTCTGAGGTGAGAAGCAAAAACTTCCATGGCTGCTGGTTGTGGGCCGATGGCGCCAACAACGTACATTCCATTATGTAGTCGATATCAGCCTTGCTGACAGGCTCGTCGGTGTATCTGCGAGCCGAGAAACGTTTTTCCGCTAATTCCTTAAAATCCATATCCTGCAAGTTATTAATTGTTTACATCAACATCACTTGATGTTGTTGTCGATGAAAGCGTCGAGCACTTTGGTGTGTTCTCCCACCGGCGTGATGTCGTAGTCGGCAATTGCCGCCGGAATGAGGCATGTATAACCTTCCTTGAGCACCAGCTCGTCACCAGTTTCCTTGACAGTTATCTTGCAGTCACCCTTCAAGCACATGCACACCACGAAGCTGTCGAAGCCTTTCATGTCGTAATGGTATGGCTTGTCGAGGTCGCTCACCCTGACACAGAAAAACTCAGTGTCCAAGATCACGTTTGGCGTGTTTGCCTCGTGCGAGTATTCTGAGCCGTAAGAGTCGGACACATTGAAGTCGAGAGCCTCAGCCGCTAGTTCGGTATGCAGCTCACGTGGCTTGCCATCGAGCCCCGGGCGGTCATAGTCGTAGATGCGGTAAGTGACATCCGACGACTGCTGTATCTCCGCGAGCATTATGCCGCTGCAGATGGCGTGCACCCTGCCTGCGGGTATATAGAACACGTCGCCGGCCTTCACCTCATGACGAGCCAGCACATCGGTAATGGTGCCGTCGGCAATGCGCTGCTTGTATTCCTCCTTCGATATTTTTGTCTTGAAACCGCAATAGAGATAGCTGCCCGGCTTGGCATCGAGCACATACCACATCTCCGTCTTGCCCATCTTGTCGTGCACTCGCTTTGCCATCTCGTCGTTGGGGTGCACCTGGATGCTGAGGTCTTTCTTGGCATCGATAAACTTGACGAGCAATGGCATCTTGCCGTCATACTGCTTGCTCACCGCCTTGCCTAGGATAGCTTCAGGGGCGGCAGCTATTACCGAGATGAGATCCTTGCCTTTTTCCGCGCCGTTGCTTATGGTGTCGGGGCTTGACGGCACCGCGCTTACCTCCCAGCTCTCGCCAACGGGGTTCTCGTGCGGAGTCAAGCCCTTGAATGGGCAAAGGCTGTCACCACCCCAAATGGTCTCATGAAGATTGGGGTCAAAAAGATAAGGGTAAAGGCTTGTTTTCATTGTATGTCGTTTTTATATACTATATAATACTTATTAATAACAACTCAAATCACGCCGTGTTTATTGCATCCACAAGGCAATATTTTAGAAATCATCCCCGTGTTTGCCAACAACTTGCGGTAGACGCAAGAAAATGCCGATAATATTTGGATATATTGCTGTCCGGTAAAAAAATGTCCCGCCGATGACTTCCATCGACGGGACAACCAATTAAGGCAGATTACCTTGTGATTCGTCTTGTTAGCGATGTCATGTGATTTGGAGCTGGTATTTCGTTTGGTTATTGTTGTTCCAAGTAGAGCACCCTACTTGCGTAATCGTTTTGCTTGTGATAGTCAACCTTGTGGTTGTATGGCAGTTCCAGGCCGTTGGCCATGAGGAATGCGCCCGTGAACGTCTTGCCTTCGAAGCTCAAAGGCTCATTGTCTATGCGGTTGAGCTCTGTGACGCGATATGTCTTGTCAGGGTCAAGTCCAGCCATCCGCACGCGAGGCACATGCTGGTTGACAAACGTCTCCATCTTCCACCAATAGAACACGGCCTTGTCTTTTGTGTCGCTCACATACATTAGCGAAGCGGCCCCCTTGTGGTCGTAAGGCGAGAGCAGGCGGTAGATGTTGCCCATCTGCACTACAGGCCTTATCTTCTTATAGTCGGCAATGGCCTTGCGGCAAAGGTCTTTCTCCTCGTCGGTCATGTTCTTTGGCTGAATCTCCATTCCAAGCCGTCCGCTCATCGCCACGTCAATTCTGTATTTCAACGGTATGGTGCGGAACGTCTGGTGGTTGGGGGCGGCACTTATGTGAGATGCCATGGCTATCGCGGGGAAGAAGTATGAAGTGCCCCATTGCATATATACACGCTGCAAGGCATCGGTGTTGTCGCTGACCCAGAACTCGTCGAAATAAGGCAACACGCCCCAGTTGGCCCTGCCACCACCTGAGGCGCAGGCCTGAATGGTAAGGTCGGGGTATTTCTGGCGAATGCGCTGGCAAACCTTCTCGAAGCCTCGGTGATATTCGATGTACAGATGGCTCTGGTTGTCTGCTGAAAGGTATTGGGATCCATGGTTTGCCACGTCCATGTTGGCATCCCACTTTATGTAGTCAATATCCGGATGCTTGGTCATAAGCCCGTCGAACACCTCAAACACGAAGTCTTGCACCTTGGGGTTGGCAAGGTCGAGCACCAATTGCGTGCCACCGCGTCCCAACACAGGCTCACGGTTGGAAGGCTTGATAATCCAGTCGGGGTGCTTCTCATAAAGTTCGCTCTTGGTGTTTGTCATCTCTGGCTCAAGCCATATTCCGAACTTCACGCCATGCTTCTTCGCGCTGTCGAGCAATCCGTCTATGCCGTTAGGCAACTTATCAGTGTCTACCACCCAGTCGCCGAGCGCGCAGTTGTCCGTCTTGCGTTTATATTTGTTGCCAAACCATCCGTCGTCCATAACGAAGAGCTCTCCGCCCATCGAGGCAATGTCTGCCATCATCTGGTCCATGCCCTTTTCGTTGATGTCAAAATAAACACCTTCCCAACTGTTAAGCAACACCTTGCGTTCTTGATTGCCATGCATGAGCTTGTATTCACGACCCCACTTGTGGAAGCTCCTGCTGGCTCCGCCAAGTCCCTCGCGACTGTAGGTCAAGGCCAAGACAGGAGTGGTAAAGGCCTCGCCCTTGGCCAAGTGGTATTCCGACTCGTCGGGGTCAATGCCTGCGAAGAACTGGTGGTAATCGCTCTCGTTAGTGTTGACTCGCAACTTGTAGTTGCCGCTGTAAGCCAACGCTGCGCCAATCACCTCGCCATCGTTCTCACGCGCCTTGCCATCAAGCGACAACATCACCTCTCCGTGAGAGGTGTGCGCGTTGCGCGTTCCGTCCCTGTTCTCTATAACCGTCATGCCAGGCTTCAATGGTTCCTCTGAGAGTTGTGCCTCGTTTGCCCATGCACCATATAGATGCGACAGCCACACGTTGCCACGTCGGATGGGCAAGCAGCCAGAATCGAAACGGTTAAGGGTGACACTGCCTTTCTCCCCGTTCCTTATCTTCGTCCATGTCTCGATGATGTCCACGTCGGCGTATGCCCTATAGCAAACATCCACATAGAGAGGATAAAAAGTGTCCTTCATGTGCACGATGGTAAGCGAGGCGTTCTTTTCCTGCTTCTTCTCCACGCTTTCCACCTTCATCTTCAAGGTCATGTTGCCATCGGCATGCTTCACGGCAAGCGCCCATTGAGACGCTCCCGTCATGCCATAAACCGGATAGGCGGCAAGGCCAGGCGTGCCAGAGCTCTCAAGGTTGTTGATGTCGGTTGCCGACAGATGTTGACCATAGTATAAGAATTTCAACTCCTTGCCCTTCGTGGCATCAACGACAAGCGATGTCGATGGCGTTGACACGCAGACATTATCCGCAAGGCATCCCAATGCCGCAAGGCAGACAAGAAACAAGGAGGCCAGTCTTTTGTTGTTCTTCATCATTCTATTAATTCAAAAAAGTTGTTTATGATAGGTTATTGTCTTCTCACACTATTACCCTCACCTTGTGGTAATACTCGCGAAACTCTTTTGGCGAACATCCTTTCTTTCGCTTGAACAACCGGTTGAAGTTGCTGAGGTTGTTGTACCCACATTGAAAGCTTATGTCGGCGACGCTGCGGTTGGTGTCAACAAGGAGTCGCGTGGCGTTGCCAAGGCGGATGTCCATGATATAGTCGCTAATGGTCCTACCCGTGTGGAGCTTAAAGAAACGGCTCATGGCTGCCTCGCTCATGCAAGCCACGTTGGCAAGGTCCTTGAGCTTTATCTCCTCATCGTAATGAGCATCTATAAAAGCCTTTACCGCGAGGATGCGCCGCGAGTTCTCGCCAAGCGACACTTTAGCGTAACTGCTTGAGGCGAGCGTGCGCATCCCTTCACTATGGGCGAGGGTATTGAGTATGGCAAGAAACTGCATTGCCGACAGGAAGCCATCCTTGACACTGCTAAGGTTCACAAGCTGATTGTATACCTTTATTATCGTGTCCATGGGGAAACAAAGACCCTTGCGTGCCTGTTTCAACATCTCAAGAATGGCACTGAAAGGATTCTTGGACAGAAAGCTGTCGTCGGAGATGTCAAACTTAAACTGAATGGTAATCTCGTGGATGTCTTCGCTTTTGCATTCGTTTTGCATCCACACATGTTCGAGGTTGCCGCTCGTGATGAGTACGAGGTCGTAGTCGCCTATCACCTCGCTGCTGTCTCCCACGATACGCCTCACCCCCGTGCCATGCTCCACGAAGTTGAGTTCAAACTCCTCGTGGTTGTGTATGGGATAGGTAAACTCTTTCTTGTGGCGGTCGGCAATGTAAAGCATGTCCTTGTCACCAAGAGGCGTTATCTCGCGGAGCACACGACCTGTTGTTTCCTGGCTTTTCATGGCAAACGATATTTTAGAAGTTCCTTTCCATCAGTTCAAGGCACATACGGCTATTATGGTATGGGCATTTCCAGAATCCCGCCTTGTCGTCTTCGCGGTTTGGCGTGCCGTCCGCATTGAGGCTCCACAACCATTCGCCCTTCTCCTTGTCGATGATATTCTCTTTCACGAATTGCCAACTCTTCAATGCCTTTTCAAGAGCCTGCTTGTCACCAAAATACTGATATAGGTTCACGTGGCCAATGATGTTCTCGCATTGTACCCACCATTGGAATTGTCGGTCGGTGTGGCCCGTGTCGGTCCAACGCTCGTATATCATGCCCCCATTGTCAAGCATTCCCTCATCGGCAGCCACGGCGATGGCCCTCACCTTGGGCTCCACGGCCTTCAATATCGCCGCGTCTCCAATCACGAGAGCCGTCTCGTGCAACAACCACGAGGCTTCAATGTCGTGGCCAAAGCTCTGGATGTTGCGTGAGCCTTGCCATTGGTCGTTGAAGAAGAGGTCGAGATGATTGGTGCGCGGGTTTAGCATTATGTCAAGGAAAACGTGCAGCAGACTAACCAACCTGCCGCGCAATCCCTCGTCTTTCCACACTCTGTAAAGGTTGGTGTACGGCTCTATGATGTGCAGATGGGTATTCATGGTCTTTGAGCCATTCTCATCCTTATCGGAGAGACGCATGTCGGCTATCGGTTTCCAATCCCTTGAAAGAGCCTCGGTGTAACCATTGTTCACCGCGTCGAAAGCATGCGCCTCAACGTCGTGATAGAGGCCAATGGCGCATTTGAGAGCCTCTTCGTCGCCCGTGGCGCGCGCATATTCTGCCAAACCGTAAATGGCGAACCCAATAGCATAGGTTTGCTTCTTCGTGTCTTTGGGATTTCCGTCGCTATACAGGCTCCAATAGACTCCGCCATATTCATGGTCAATGAACTTTGCCATGAGGTACATGGCGGCTCTGTCGGCGGCTTCCTTATATTCTTTCTTTCCCGTGACACGGTAGGCCGCCGAGAACGACCACAGTATTCGGGCGTTGAGTATCGCGCCCTTCTCGGCACCTGGCACGAGGTTGCCATCTCCATCTATACGACCGTAAAAACCGCCTTCCTCGTTGTCTATCATTCGGGTGAGCCAGAAATGGAGGATGTTGGCGTTAAGTTCTTTCTCCATTTCTTGCTTCAATGTCTGTATCTTGTTCATATAATAATCTTATAAAGGTTCTTGTTTTTGTCTTTTCTCGTTGAGCTCCTGCGTTATCTCCTTCATTCTCTTCTCCGACAGGGGATAGAATGTGATGAATGCCAAGCTCAACAACGCCCCTGCCGCGGGAAGAATGCTCAGAAACATCTTTATGCCTTTAATGGTCTCGGCGTTTTGTGTGCCATTGGCGACAAAGCCAAACGCACTCAGGAGCAAGCCTGTCAAGGCCGTGCCAATTGCCCAACCAAACTTCTGGCTCATTGACGAAGACGAGAAGATAAGACCCGTGGCACGGTTGCCTGTCTTCAACTCGCTATAATCGGCGCAATCGGCATACATGCTCCAAAGCAATGGAAAGACGCTACCCGCGCATATGGAGATGAGAGCCTGGAAGACGAATATGAGCACGAGCTGGTTCTTGTCGAAGAAATAGAAAATCACGCTGAGCACCGTGGCTATAAGCATGGCACCCATGAACGTGTGACGTTTGCCCAGACAGTTGCTGACCGGTGCGGCGAGAAGCACGCCAACGATGTTTGCCGCCTGGCCAACAGCGAGATACAATCCGCTTAGGGCGAAAGGGATGCCAACGAATTTTATGCTACCGAAAGCCGTCTCATCAACAAAATACTTAAAGTAATAAACCGTGGCACCGTCTCTTATTGAGTTGAACACCAACGACGCTATTCCTGCTCCAAGGAGAATCCACCAAGGGCGATTGTGGAAAAGGTCGCGAATGTCGTTCTTCAACGGTGTCTTTGCCTCCTTTACCGGCTTGACTCTCTCCCTTGTCAAAGAGAAGCAGCCGAAGAAAAGAAGGGCGCAGATGATAGCGATGGCAACAACCGTCATGAACCATCCAAACTGAGGCGCCGTCATCCATCCTATCATTATGTCAGCGCTGCGCTTGCCTCCAAAAAGGCTTACCAACGGATCGAAAAGCAAAAGCGCGAGAAAAGAGCCAATATAAGCAAAGGTCATGCGGTAAGTGGCAAGCGTGTTTCTCTCGGCAGGGTTGGGGCTCATCACGCCAAGCAAAGACGCGTAAGGCACGTTGATAGCACTGTAAACCATCATCATGAGCGTGTAAGTGACATACGCATACACTATCTTGAAGGCTCCACCAAACGGTGGAGTGAGGAAGGTCAAGATGCCTATCAAGGCAAATGGCACCGCAAGGTAAAGCAGGTATGGACGAAACTTGCCCCATCTGCTCTCCGTGCGATCGGCAATGATGCCAACGACAGGGTCAAAAACGCTATCCCATACTCTCGTCACGGCAAACATGATACCCACTACCGCGGCAGACATGCCAAAGACATCGGTATAGAATATCATAAGATAGGCTCCGAAAATCTTCCAGAACATCGATGACGACATGTCGCCAAAGCCGTAGCCTATTTTTTCCTTCAGTTTAATCATGGTTTAAAGGCTTTAATGTCAATCTGGTTTTTATGATTACACTTCGGATAAACCGCCAATCGCTCAACGGTTTCCCAAAGGTAATCATAATCTCGTTAAGTATCGTAACTTAACAATTGTTTTTTCTGTTTTTCCCTATAAGTTTTTTTATCGTCTCCACGCTGGCGGATGTCGTCAACCCATCTTCAGGAGTATTCATGCAATAGTCCACGAGCTTGTCAACCGTAGACACTGCCACGTGCATGCGTGTGTCGGAACTTGCGTAATAAATCAGCACGCGACCGTCCTCGTCGTCTATCCAACCATTGGAAAACGTGACGTTCATGACATCGCCAACATATTCTTCACCTTCCGGCACGAGCAAGTAGCCGCCAGGTTGCGCTATTACCCTCGTGGGATCATCAAGGGCCGTCATGTACATATAAAGGACATAGCGAAGACCAGAGGCGCAGCCGCGAACGCCATGGGCAAGATGCAACCACCCCTTAGGTGTCTTGATAGGATGAGGTCCCTCGCCATTCTTCACTTCCATGATGGTGTGGTAGTGACGCGCGTTGATAATCTTCTCCTCTTTCACCTCGGCGTGTGTGATGTCGTCAACGAGAGCCCAACCTATACCGCCGCCAGATCCCGCATCGATGAACCCATCCTGCGGACGGGTATAGAACGCATATTTCCCGTCAACAAACTCAGGGTGCAACACCACGTTGCGCTGCTGGCTACGCGACTTCAGGTCGGGCAGGCGTTCCCATGTCTTCAAGTCGTGGGTACGGGCAATCGCCGCTGTCGCCGTGGCAGAGGAGAGGTCGTCGGGCTGTGAGTCGTCGTGGCGCTCGGCACAGAAGATGCCATATATCCATCCGTCCTCATGCCGGGTGAGGCGCATGTCGTATATGTTGGTAGCCGGCACAACGTCATCAGGCATTGTTATCGGCTCGTCCCAGAAACGGAAGTTGTCTATGCCGTTGGGACTCTCAGCCACAGCGAAAAAGCTCTTGCGGTCAGCGCCTTCCACACGCACGACAAGCAGGTACTTGCCATTGAGCTTTATGGCACCAGAGTTGAGCGTGGCGTTCATCATGATGCGTTGCATCAGGTATGGGTTGTCTGTCTCGTTGAAGTCGTAACGCCATTCAAGCGGAGTGTGCTCTGCCGTGAGAATGGGATACTCATACTTGGTATAAATGCCATTGCCCCATTGTTTCGGGCTGTTCTTCCGTGTGAGAAGCTCTTCATGGTGTGCGCGAAGAGCCTCAACTCGATTTGCGAAATCTGTCATAGTTATAAAATGTCTTTTTGTTTTTCTATATCTGTGAATGTCAATTATCAGCGTATGCCTTCGATGTCTTTTGCGAACAATGTCCTTGGGTCTGCATAAAACAACTTGAAGTCTTTCTCCGAAGCCTTGCCGGGAGCGGCCATGTAGTTTTCCGTTGGGTTGTCCCATGCGTTTCGCCACAATAGCACATAGCACAACGGATATTCCTTCAACACAGGCAGGAGGGTCTCCGTGAACCATATCGAGTCTGGCACGTTGTTGTAGCCCGTCTCCGTCAGCGCAATGAGTTTCTTACGACTCTCGCCAACCTTTCCCACCACGTCAAGCTCCGAGCGCAACCATCCTTGATATTGCGCGTTCTTTGGCTCACGCTGATATATGTCGATACCCAAGAGGTCAACCACGTCGTCGCCGGGATAAAACTTCTCATAGTGCTCTACCGTCTCTGTCTGGTCTGCGAGGTTGGGCGAGTAAGCCCACACGATGTTTGTGCATCCTTGTCGCATGAGCAACTTGTAGGTGTAGCGATAGAGCTGTTTGTATTGTTCAACCGTGCAACGTCCGTCGCCCCACCAAAACCAGCCACCACTCATTTCATGCCATGGACGGAATATCACCGCCACTTTCTCGCCTTTTGCCGTTTTCAGCGAGTTGATGAAGTTGGACACTTTCATGAGCCATGAGTTGAATGTCTTGTTTAGTTTGCCTCCAGGCAGTATCTTGCCCACTACATCACCCGAGAAGTCCCAAGCATTCTTGCCCGTCACCGGATTGTTGGGATGCCAACTCAGGGTTACGATGCCGCCACGCTCATGCTGCTTTATTATTTCCGTGCGCATCCTGTCGAATGGCACTCCATCGAGATTCTTCGCCTTGCCCAGTTCCATGTCGCCAAGGTCAAAGCCCATTACCGCGGGGTAGTCGCCACATACTTCCTTTACATCGGAGCGATTGTCTTCCCACTTCCATGAACATCCATACACCGGGTCATCCTGATGACCTATCATGATTCCATGTTTCTGGATGGCATTCAAGCGGTTGATAAGCTTGATGGCAGGGCGACGCGACGTCGCCATTGACAGGGTTGCAACGGCAAGTGCCGCGACGGTTGTTAATATCTTATTCATGTCCTTTTTTATTAGTGTTTTACGAAATTGTTGGTTTTATCCAATATCCAATCCATCAAAGGGGGATTCCACACCCTCACCGTATAGGCAGGGAACGATCTTCCGACCGTCAACCTCAAACTAAAATTTAAACCTACAAACATCCAATCCCAAATAGCGTTTGTGTGGTCTCCCCCATGTATTATCGGGTCATGTCCGTCCTACTTTGCCAACCACAAGCCGTTAAGTCTCTTCGCCATGATGGTTCGTGGATTGTTGTATATCTTCATGAAGTCTGACACCGAGGCGTTGCCTGGATATGGCCCATAGAAGTCGCCTTTCTGGAAATCGCCATGGTTGCGGCCAAGCATCAGATAGCTCAAGTGGCACCGCTCTACCAATGGCAGTAGGCTACTTGTCCAGAAATCAGCATTGGTTCCAAGACCTTTCAATCCCGTGTATAAGCCAAACGGCATCGCGTTTGACGAGCAAAAGACTGACAGTTGTCTTGCCATGCGCCCTAAGTCTGAGGCATAACTGCCAGTGTCGGTTGTCAGCAACATCAGCTGCACACAGTCTATATTCTCTTTTGGGCAACGGGCCATGAACTGTTCTGCGGAACCCTCCATCGTGGCGTTGCTGAAACCAAACAATGCGTTCGTTGTCTCACCGTCGTCGCGTAGCCATTCCACTGTTTGCGCGTAAAGGCGTTTATAGTCTTCCACAGAAAGCTTGTCATACCATTTCCCCGTTCCTGCCGGATAGAGATATACGAGCGTAGGCAACTTTATTCCATAGTCGTCGTGAAGCGAGCCAAGGAAGGAGGCTATCTTCTGCGTCCACGCCTTCAGTTTCTTGTTGGCGGGGCTGCCGCTCTCCAATGCGTTCTCGCCTGGGTTGGGCGCTGTCCAAAGCATTATGGAGAGACCTTGGCGGTGCATGAACTCTATGGCCGTGCGGCGTATCAATGTCGTGTCTATGTCGTCCACGTTACGCTCTCCCCCACTCTCTATGCCGGCAAGCTCATATCCTGTCACGGCAGGGTTGTCGCCCGTCACCTCGTGGAGGTCGCTGCGGCAAGAGTCGCCCTGCCAGCCTATCCCTTCCGCCGTGGCATACATCTGCCCCAACATCACCCCGCGATCCTCATAAGCCAAAAGGTTCCGGCGCAGGTTCTCAGTACGGGTCGTGAGCCCCGACGAGCCTATCTCCTCATAGTTCTTTGGCGATTTCGAGCAAGAAGCAATGGCGAGCACCGTCAATAATAGGCAAACTATCTTTCTCATACTCTTCTCTTCTATTGTTTCTTATCCAAACCTTCCTTTATCTTCTAAGGCTTTTATTTCTTACCCCAATTGCTCAAGGTCACGCTCTGCATGTTCATGGCATCTTTCCAATAGTCGGTTGGGAACATGTTGTTGGTTTGCGTCTTGCCGTCCTCATAATCGTAGTCATACCACGGCATGAAATAGAGGAACTTGGCACCTGCGTTCCACATCTCTGAGATAGATGCCATCAGCTTCTTGTCGGAGGTGTTGTTGCCGCACTCGGCAAGTGTTATCATCTTTGAGGGGTAGAGTTTTGTGAGTCCGTCGTATTGTGCTTTCAGCTCTGCGGCGGTGGAGCCATAGCAGTCGCAACCCACCATGTCAACCATGTCGTCGCCAGGGTAATAACTCTCGTCGCTGTCGTTGGTCGCTGTCTTGGCGGTGCCTGTCCATATCCAAATGAGGTTGTGGATGCCTCGCTGTTCAAAATAATCTTTCATCGTCTTCCACAGTTTCTTGTATGTCTCGCCGCCCTTGGTTCCCCACCAGAACCACGCCTGCGGTGCCCACCCTTGAGTATTGAGCATATTGCCAGCCGCCTCGTGGAATGGACGCCACAACGCCACGACACCCGCATCTTGAAGTTTGAGGATGTTTGTTGCCACCTTGTCCATCTGGTTCCAGAACCACTTGTTCTCCCACGTGCCTTCTTTCCAAATGTTGTCCATGTCCCAAGTGGTCTTGTCGGGCGAGTCGGTCAGGTTGTCCAAATTGCCATTATTGTAGTCTTCCTCATTCGCTGGCACGTAGAAGTGCCACATGAGTGAAACGACACCTCCTTTGTTGGCCCAATCTGTTACGGGGCTGATGTCTGAATAGTTGATCCAGTTGCCATCATAGGCTATTTGGATGTAGTCGTAGCAGTTGATGGCAGGATAAGTGCCCGTTGCCTTCTTCACGCTCTCTGCTCCTGTGGTGTTCCAGCTCACCTTTGCCATTGCCGCGGTAATTATTTTCTTGCCATAATAGTATTTCATGTAGGCATAGAGAATCTTCGTGGCATCGCTCGCGTTCTTGTCGGCGAGTTGCAGACCATCGATGTCTACCGTTACGTTGTCATCGTCAGCAAACTTGAACACCACTCTGTCAATGTCGCCGTTTCCGGTTTCCGTAAGGGGGTCGTCGCTGCCGAGCAAGTCGGTATATACATATGTCTTGCTTTGGTCGTGGGCAATCTTCACTATCTCCGCGCAGGAGTATTTGTCAACAGTCGTTCCATCCTTGTAATATACGAATACGGAGTCGTTCTGGGTTTGTGCTGTCACTGGAAGTGATGCGGCAAGGGCGAAGCCAACAGTGGCAGAAGCAAGTATATGGTTTATGGTATGTCTCATGATAGCCTGTTATTTCTTGTTTATCTTAATGGATGTTCCCGATGCCTTGATTATGTACACGCCACGTTGGAGATTGGCGAGCGACACCGTTGTATCGCCATTGGCGACATGGATTTCTGTCTTTACTGCGGCACCATTTACGGCGTAGACCTTCACCTTGCCCGATTCCATTCCGTGGAACACGAGGTTGTCGCCATTGCGTGAGAAGCCCGACGCCGCCTTCACGCCGCCTATGCCAGTGGCATTGCCGAAGGTGTATTCGCTTACATCATAGAGGTTGTAGGTGGCGGTAGTTGCACTGGTGGTGACATTCAACTTGCCGTCACCCATGGTAACCACAGGCTTCTCGTTGAGCACGAACGAGTGAACCGAGCCGTCCTTCATCTTGAGGTTCAACGCCTCATCGGAAGCCGCGGCCTCGGCGAAGGTGCCAAGGGTCACAAGCAATGTCATTAATAATTTCTTCATACGTTTAAAGTTGTTTCTGAATGGCAATCTTATCCATCTTGTATTGACAGCGGACAGTCGCCAACGATGTGTCAAGAGAAGAATCTTTGAAACCTGACTAAAGGAGGAGGGACAAAGCCCTGTCACGAGGGGTAGCCCCTCCTTCCACGTCTATGCGACAATGATGTTCATCGTCTCGTCAGATTTCTAAGGTATCGCCACTATCTTTGTCACTTTCAGCTGGTCGCCCTGGATGGTGAAGAGTCGCCCCCAACCGTCTGCCTCGCCTGTGAAGAATGCTGTCTGGCTGGCAGTCAGCGTGAATTCAACATAAGGCTGGCCGTCATAGTCTTCAAGATAGAAGGTGTTGCCCCAGTTGTAGTCGTTGATTTGTGCCTTGCCACCAATCGTCGGGTCAACATACATGCGGAACTTCGACTTGCCTGCCGTCCACGTGTATTTAGACACGTCGGCACTTCCTGTCTTCATCACGTAGAAGCGGCCTTCGTCGCCCCACGTCAATGAGAGGGGCAAATTCACCTTTGTGGTGCCGTCGTCGGTGCGGACGAGGTTGCCGGAGAGGTCTATCTCATTGGGAACCACCGTGATCTTGCCCACGTTGTAGTTGCCGCCATCTGAAGTCGTAAGGGTGAGGTTATACTCGCCTGCCTCCACGCTTGAAGGAATGACGAATGTCATCTTTGTGTCGGTGCGTTCGGTAATGTTGGTCACCTTTGTTGAACCTATGTAGATTGCCTCCACGCGGTTGTAGTTGGCTCCTTCTATCGTCACGCTCTTGCCAGGGTTGCCGGTTGGCGCATTGGTAAGGGTCGGATCAGTTGAAGGACGCACCACGAGTGTCTTGTTCTCCACCTTAATGCCATTTTTCTGTGTCATCACGAAACCGGTGCCTGCCGCACCTGAAGGCACTGTGACGACAATGGCTTGCGAGGTAACCTTCATGTCCTTTGCCTCAACGGTCTGGTCGGTCGGGAAGGTTATCGAAGCCACGAGGTCGAGGTCTGTGCCACGAATCACGAGACGCTCGCCTGCCATGAGCGACTGGGGCGACACGGCTGCGACAGTGGCTGCTTTCACGACGCAAGTCACGCTCACCTGCTTGCCATTGGCGAGAGCCAATGTCAGGTTGCCACCCTGTGCCGTCGCCGGCACGCTGACCTTCAGCTCGGAAGTGTTCTTTGAAGCAATCTCTGCGTCCACGGTGCCATCGGCAGCCGGGAACGACACTGTTGTTACCAAATCAAGGTCATTGCCGGTGATTGTCAGCGTAGCGCCGTTTTTCACGGGCACAGGCTCTGCCTTGACGTTGGTCGGCACAACGGTCTCTATGCTTCCGGCAGGAACCTCAACGCCTGACTTTAGACGCAGTGTCACTTCCCCATCGGTGGCCTCATCTGGCAGTGTGAAGGCTATCGCGTCGCCGCCTCTCATAGTGAAATCTTCTGCCTTGACAGTGGCACCGTTTAGCTCAACGGCTTCCACGAGTTGCATCATCGAGCCTTTTATTGTCACCACCTGTCCTGCCTTTGGCTTGGCTGGGGCGAGGCTCTCCACGGAAGTGCCTTTCACGTCAAGGGCTTCTTCCGACTCAAGCACCGAAGGCTCCTCGGCGAGGTCGGTCACCATGATGATGCCCGTGCGCGCCGTCTCCGGTATGCGCACCACGATGGTATAGCGGTCACGTGAAACGAAATCTTCTTCCTTCACGGTGTCGTTGTCGGCAAATATCACGCCATGCATCAGGTTGAGATAGTCGCCCTTGATAGTGAGCTCGTCGCCGGGCTTGCCGGAGAGATTGCCCTCCGTGCCCACGTAGAACTTTTCCAGCTTTACGTCCTCTCGATATGTAACGGGCGTTACGGTGCGTATCTCGCCGCCTTTCTGTGTCTTCAACACCACGATGCCCGTGTCGCATTTCTCGGCTGGTACCTGGATGGATATCTTGCTGTGTTGGCCTTGCTCCAACACGTCGATGGACGTGATGGGGGCGGCGCCGGGGAGGTCTATCTCGCTTATCTGGTCGAGGTGAGAGCCATAGAAGAACAAGGTTCCGCCACGCAACACCGGGCAAGGGCCGAAAGCCTGAACCCTGACATCCGAACCATACTGGTCGGTGTTGAGGTCGTCGTTGTCGCAAGCCGTCAGCGAAAATCCGAGAAGGGCTATCACCGCAAGCATGAATATATTGAAATTCTTTTTCATGGTTTCAATGTTTTTGTTGGTTTACTTGATTGCTACCGCGCGGATGTTGTCAATCTTGATGATTGGCTTGCAGGTCTTGCCCGTGATGCCGCCACCCACGACGAACAGCTCCAGTCCGGCAAACGATTTGGCAGAGATAAGCCCGGAGGCTGTCACGCCGGTGATGCCATACTTGAAGTCGGAGATTGGTATGGTCACTGTCACCCACTTGCCGCCTGTGTCGTAGCTGCCCGTGGTTTGCCATGGACACCAGAGGGCGCGAGGCAACACGTCGTTTTGGAAATAGCTGGTATTGCTGCCAGGCACGTCGTTGCCGTATACGTCCTTGCCTGCTCCTGAGAGTGTGACATCGGTCAGCGCGCTGGGTATGATCTGCATCGAGAGGTTTGACCAAGGGTTGCTCGACGGTATGCAGACCTCAAACTTGATGGCCATCTTCTCATAGTTTGAGAAATCCACAAGCTCGTTGAGGGGCTCGCTCTTCCCCTTGACGTATGACACTGGTGTCGTCCACTCGCCTGGCCAATACTCAAACGAGAACGTGCCTTCCGACCATGTGTCATTCTCAAGGGCCGTGGTGCCGTCGCCAAGCTGCAGGTAGTTGCCTGTCAACGAGGTGTCGTCCTGCTTGATGGTCGATTCGTGCCATCCGTGGTTGCCCAAGCCGGTCTTGCCGTCGAAGTCGAAGAGGATACCGCGACTCTCAAGGTAATGAAACTTCGACTTGGTTGTGCCATAGATTGACGTAACGGTCACCGGGCCTTCCTCTGTGCACTCTGGCAGCGTGAACGACAACGTGCTGCGGGTCTTCCGGGTGAAGTCTTTCACCACCTGGCCGTCTGGCAATGTCACGGTGATGGGCTTCGACGGGTCATCGATGAAATAGTTTCCGCTGATGGTCACCTCGTCGCCTGCCTTGGCATACTCGCACGACATCTCGTCGACAACGGGGGCTGGGACGATAATGTGGAAGTCGTAGGTCACGGTGTCCTTGTCCTTGGTAATCATGTATATCTTGTCGGTAACCGTGTTTGGAATATCCTTCGGCACGTCCACGAGCAAGGTGTTGTCGGTGATGTAACTGGTGTTGAGCACTGCCTCCTGGTCGTTGAACAACATCTTGGCGATGCTTGTCAGGTTCTTGCCCACTATGCAGATGGCCTTTGACGGACTGGAAGCGGTGAGCAAGCTGTCCTTTGACGCTACATTGGCAGGACGGATATAATAGATGGTAGGAGAGCCACCCGTCAGCTCAAACTTGTCGGGCTCGTCCTCACACGACTGCATGGTGAGGCCGGCTAAAGCGGCTATCGCTGCCAACATCAGGCTGTGGAATATGTTATTGCGTTTCATGTGATTATCTCATTATATGTTATTAGAATTGTATGTCACTCAAATCATAGTCGACAGGTGCTTCCATCAACAATGGGTTGTAGGTGATGTCTGATGATGGCAAGGGCAGGGTGAAGCTGCGGTCTGTCACGTTGGGCGCAGCCTTGTCGTCGTCGTATTTCAGTCCTGACGGAACAGACCACGTGCCGTTTTCGTAGTAGTTCTTGTAAAGCTCGTTGAGCTTGTCCTTGTCGTTGTAGGTGTTCCTGCGCTGCGACTTCAACTCGCTGATGGCTCCCTCGGGATCATAATAGTAGCGGCGAACGAAGTCGTACCAGCGGTCACCCTCGCACGCGAGCTCCAGGCGACGCTCTTTCCATACGTCTTCCCATGAGATCGACGACGGGTCCTTGTCGTAGCTCTTCACGGAGCGGTGGCGCACCTGATAGAAGAGGTTGCAAGCCTTGGGGTCGCTCGTTGTCCCGTTGTTGCCTATCTTCGCCTCGCAATAGATGAGGTAAACGTCGGCAAGGCGAAGGAGGTGGGTATAGAGGGCTGATGTCTGCTTCGAGGCGGCGACGTTGAAATATTTCATGTGGTCGGCGTTGTCGCCATAGAGGTGTTTCACCTCTGCCGCGCCTGTTGGGTTGTCGAGCTCGCCCGGCGACTTGTGGTCTTCATAGCCGTTGTACAGGAACTTGAGGTAGTCGAAGCCGCCACAGTCGGAATAGAAATAATCATACTTGTCGCCCGGGAGCATGAAGGTGGCCTTGCGGCGGTCGTCAACGTTCATTCGGTTGATGCTGAGGGCGTTCTCGCCAAAGGCGTCTTGCAGGTCCACGGAAGGGCCGTTCCACTCTCCCCAGCAGTCGCCATACTCGTCGAATCCCTTTATGGCGAGGTCACTCTGCAGGGAGTTCTGCATTGTCCAGTTGCCTTGAGTGCTCCATGCCCATGATATCATGTTCTCGCCACACACGTTGTGGTCGCCACGAAAGAGGTCCGAATACACCGGTTCCAAGGAGCGTCCGCTGTGCTCTATGACGTCGAGGGCGAGCTCTGCCGCCTTGTCGAGGTCGGCTTGGTTGCGCTGGTGGGCGGTGCAAGTGATGTAGCTGTAGGAGCCGGTGTTGTACTTCGTGTTATCCTCAGAGAATCCCGACTTCGTGAGATAAACCTTGGCGAGCAATGCCTCGGCGCAATATTTGTCGAGGCGGCCCTTGCCCGTGACGTCGCTCTCTGGCAGGAGGGTGATGGCTTCCTCAAGTATCTTCACTATGTAGTCGTAGACGCAGCTTATCTTCGCCTTGCGCACGTCGCTGCCCTTCTGCTCGTTGATGATGTCTATCGGGTTGTGGATGATTGGCACGCTGCCAAACGAGCGAACGAGATAGAAGTAGGCGAAGGCTTTCCATGTGAGGGCCTCGCCCATGCAGTTTTTCCTCACGTCCTCGGGGGCATCGGTGGAGTTCTTCAGGCTATTGTAAACCGTGGTGGCATGGGTGTTCACCGACCATAGCGACGCACTCATGTTTGCCAGGTCTCCGTCGGAGCCGTTGAGGGTGAACGTGAGATATGCCGACGCGCCCCAATAGTAGTTGCCCGAGAGCACCTCGCCCACCTTGAAGAAGCCACGTTGGAAGTCATACCACGGTGAGTTGTAAAGGTAGTTGACGCCCGCGCGACATTGGTCGGCGGTTTTATAATAGTTTGACGTGTTGATGGCGTCTTCTGTCGGACAGTCGAGGTAATTATCACAAGAAGAGAATGTGATAACCGACAGGATGGCTGCACATGCTACGGTCTTGATATTTGTGAGTTTCATGGTTCTGCTGTTTTTAGAATGTAACGTTAAGTCCGAAAGAGTAAACTGTTGGCGATGGATAACGGCCGTTGTCGAGACCGTACACATAGCCGTTGGCATCGGATGTCGAGGCTCCTATCTCTGGGTCGTAACCTTTGTATCCCGTGAAGGTGTAGAGGTTCTGGATGTTGCAATACATGCGCAGGTTCTCAAGGCCGATGTGCTTTATCCATGTCTTGGGGAAGGTATAGCCCAACGTGATATTCTTCACTCTCAGGTAGCTGCCGTCTTCTATATACCTGTCGCTCACGCGTGCGTTGTCGTTAGGGTCGTTGAGGCGTGCCGCCGGGATGGATGTCGGGTTGACCACCTGAACGTTGTCGATGTCGTCGTACCAGTGGTAAACGAGGCCTGAGTTGTGACCCTTGTAGCCGTTGGTGTAGTCTTTGTTGGGGTCAATGGCTGTGATTCGTGAGCGGTCTTTCACCGTGGCGGCCTGGTTCGACCATACCGACTTCATGTTGTCGAGCTTCATGCGGAGGTAGTTGAATACCTTGTTGCCCACGGAGCCGTTCAGGAAGATGGTAAGGTCAAAATCCTTATAACGGAAGGTGTTGGTCCAACCGAAGGTGTATTTTGGCATCGGGTTGCCAATATATGTCCTATCGTTCTCGTCTATCTTGCCGTCTGGCTTGCCGTCAGGTCCGGAGATGTCCTTGTATTTCACGTCGCCCACCCACACGGTGTTGTAGTGGTTGTAGCCGTCTGAGCCGCCGTACGACACTGGCTTGGGCGAGTTTTCTATGTCTTCGTAAGAGGTGTACACGCCATCTGTGACATATCCGTAGAACTGGAACAGGGGCTGACCCACGTCGCTCTTGCTTACCACGTCGCTCCATTGACCGGTGCCGAGGATGGCGGCGTTGGAGGTGCCGGAGAGACTGGTGAGCTTGTTCTTGTTCCATGATATCTCAAACTGTGAGTCCCAAGAGAAGTTTTTCATCGTTATGGGGTGAGCGGAGACGGTGATCTCAAGACCCTTGTTCTCTATGGAGCCGAAGTTGCCGTAAGGTGCGGCGAGGGCTGAGCTGACGTTGCCCGACGTTCCCATGTATGAGGGTAGCTGCATGGGCATGAGCATGTCGTTAGACACTTTCTTGTATGCGTCGATAGTGAGGCTTATCTTGTCGTTGAGCACACCGAGGTCAAGACCTATGTTGGTCTGCTCTTGCTTCTCCCAGTGCACGTCGAGGTTGGCTATGCGCAAGGGGCGGTATGAGGTGCCAAGGCCGGTGCCTATCGACTGCATGTCCGACGACCACTTGCCGCCGCCGATGTTTGAGTTACCTGTCTGACCCCAGCCGATACGCAGTTTACCGTTGGTGAGCCATTTGCCCATGACCTTCTGAACGAACTTCTCGTTGGAGAAACGCCATGCGCCTGCCACTGAATGGAAGGAGCCCCAGCGATGCGACGGGCCGAAGTTTGAGCTTCCGTCGCGACGGAAGGTATAGGTGAGAAGGTAACGGTCGTCGAAGTTGTAGGTCTCGCGGGTGAAGAAGGATGCCATGGCCGATGTGCCGAAGCCATTGCTTATCTTGAACGAGGTGGCGTCGCCGAGCGACGGGTTGTGGATGGTGTTGGTGGGCAGCCCTTCTGCCTCGGTGCGGGCGTTGTCCCACTTGCTCTTCCAGCACTCCTGGCCAATCATTGCCGTGAAGCTGTGCTTGTCTATGCTGCCGTTATAGGTGAGATAGTTCTTGAACTGTATGAAAGAGCCTGTTGACTTCTGTATCGAGCTCTCGTTCATGGTTCTTGTCCAGTTGCCAAGCGACACGGTGGGCCTGAACACCTCGGCGCGATCCCAGTTGAACGAATAGCCTATCTCGGTATGCCACACGAGGTTCTTGATGGGTGTCACCTCGGCAAACACGTTGCCGGTGAGGAGGTTCTGCTTATATAGGATGTCGTCCATGAGGGCGAGTGCCACGGGGTTGGGATTGGTCACTCCCTGCTGCGAGATGGACGTATAGTTGCCGTCAATGTCGTAGATGGGGATGTCGGGCTTGGTGGTGAGGGCATAGGTTATGACACCGTCTTCTTGGTCGGCCTTGAGCAGGCGCTGGTCGGTGTTGCTGTATGTTGCGCTCAAGCCGAGCTTCAGCCACGACTTCAACTGTGAGTCGAGGTTGACACGCGCGCCATAGCGCTTAAACTCTGAGCCGATGATGGTACCGTCTTGATCCATGTAGTTGCCCGAAACGTAATATTTCACCTTGTCAGTGCCGCCTTGTGCGCTCACCTGGTGCTGGTGCTGCAAGGCAGTGCGGAAGATGGCGTCTTGCCAGTTGGTTCCCTTGCCAAGCACGGAGGGGTCGCTGAAATGGTCTTCTGCGCTCACCAACCCTTGCGAGGCCATGTCGTTATAATATTCGGCAAACTCGCGGAGGTTGAGCATGTCGATGCGTTTTGTCTGGCGTTGCATGGCCACCATGCCGTCGTAAGAGAACTTCGCCTCGCCTGCCTTACCTCGCTTCGTGGTGATGAGCACCACGCCGTTGGCTCCTTGCGCGCCATAGATGGCGGTGGCGGAAGCGTCTTTAAGCACTTCCATGCTCACTATGTCGGAGGGGTTGAGGGATGACAGTGGGGAGACGGTGGACACGGCGCCATTGCCAAGGGCGTCGCCCAAGCCTACTGAGGAACCTGACGTGTTGGAGTTGTTCCATATCACGCCGTCAACCACATACAATGGTTCGGCACCGGCGTTGATGGTGGCCTGGCCACGCACGCGTATTGAGGTGGAGGAGCCTGGGGCACCAGAGGTCGCCATGGAGGTGACGCCTGCCACGCGGCCGCCAAGCGATTGGTCTACGTTGGTTATGATGGAACCTTTGAGCTGCTTCTCGTCCATGGAGCCTGTGGCTCCGGCGAGGTCGCTTTTCTTCATCGTTCCATAACCCACAACCACAACCTCGGAAAGGGTCTTGTTGTCTTCATGAATTGTCACGCTGACGCTTGTCTTACCGTCAACGTTGACGGTCTGTGTCACATAGCCTATATATGACACCACAAGTTCTTTCATGCCCTTGGGGACGCTGATGCTGAAATTTCCGTCCAGGTCGGTAACGCTTCCTGCACCTTTAACGCCCTTCACGGTCACGGTGGCGCCAATGATGGGTTCTCCGGTGTCGTCTTTCACATTACCGGTCACCTTCGTCTGCGCGAATGATAGGCTCGTGAGCATAAGAGCCAAAAAGAGCATCACTACTTTTTTCATAAGGTGATTGATTTAAAAGTTTTGTTTTAAATTTATTATTATATATGTTGTATCATCACTCTCGGGAGCCTTGACAGTTGTTCGTTCTCATGGTTTTGGCGAGATAGCATTGCTATCTTTTATCGTTTGCAAAGTTATTGCAAAAGGTTGACATGAGATGACACTATATTTGTCGTTAATGATACTATATTGATATAAATCAAATATACCTGACTTTTAAAGAAAAGTGATACTTTATTGATAAGATTAGAAGCTTGGTTATTAGGGCAATAAACAGGCATATGCTCACTATTCCAGTCGAGTTGAATACTGGCAATCTCCTCTTTAGCTTCTTTTAGTCTGCCTCGTCATACATTTTTTCACGCATCAAACAACCGGGAAAACAGCTCGTCAGGGCGTTATTACAGAGCAATTGTATGCGCTTTTTGACCGCTTCTTGTACTTTTTTGTCAAGCTTGTCGCCGTTGCCCACCAAAAAAGCCTCTAAGTGTAAATATTCTGCTTGACCCGTTTTTTGGGGGAGTTATGTTGAATCGTGTGGGTGAAATATTCATTCTTGCGGATTCCTGTCACGGAGTATTTTGCACCACACGGATTATTTCTTCTCCACACGGATTATTTTTTCTCACACGGATATAAAAGATTTAAAAGATTACTACGCCGCAAGCGGCTACGAGGCAGGTAATAAAAGGGTGGGTAATAAATGATGTGCAGAGACGATTGAAAGACGGTATGCGCAATCGGCGAAGCCGACATCATTTAAATCTTTAAAATCCGTGTGAAAAACCATGTGGAATGTGAAAGCCCACTTATAACTTTTGGGCCCCACACGTGTTATTTTT
>CAVBXD010000037.1:0-31038 GCA_963599465.1 Oscillospiraceae bacterium
GCGAACTGAGAGTTCTTAGGACTCTGCTTGATGTCTACGAGATCCTGCTTAGAAGTAACCTTGTGTACGAGGTACTCCCAGTTAGCAGCTTCCTTAACCATATCCTCAGCATCAACGTTGAATGGAACCATGGTCAAAGCCTTCTCGCCCTTCTTGCCTGGGCAGACATCGGCACAGTTGCCACAACCAAGACAGTCGAGCACAGAAGTCTCGATGCGGAAATGCATACCAGCCATAGCCTTAGGAGCCTTCATATCTTGAGTCTCCAAACCCTCGATACCAGCCAATTCCTCATCATTCAATACGAATGGGCGGATGGCAGCGTGAGGACAAACGAATGAACACTTGTTACACTGGATACAGTTCTCTACGTTCCAAACAGGCACGAAAGCTTCCACACCACGCTTCTCGAAAGCGGCAGTGCCGTTTTGCCATGTACCGTCTACGGTGTCGTGCTTCACGAAGTCAGAAACCTTCAAGAGGTCGCCTGACTGACCGTTGATAGGACGAACCAGCTCCTTAACGAATGCTGGAGCATCGTCTGCCTTAGCCTCGTCGTCAGCCAAGTTAGCCCAAGCTGGGTCAACAGCGAGCTGCTTGTACTCACCGCCACGGTCTACAGCACCGAAGTTCTTGTCAACGACATCCTGACCCTTCTTAGAGTAAGACTTCACGATGAATGCCTTCATCTGCTCTACAGCGAGATCCAAAGGAATAACCTCTGTGATGCGGAAGAATGCAGACTGGAGGATAGTGTTGGTACGATTGCCAAGGCCAATCTCCTGGGCAATCTTGGTAGCGTTGATATAGTAAACGGTGATGTTGTTCTGAGCGAAGTAACGCTTTACCTTGTTAGGGATGAAGTTTACGAGCTCCTCACCGTCGAAGATTGTGTTCAAGAGGAAGAAACCATTCTTGCGGAGACCACGAGTTACATCATACATGTGGAGGTATGCCTGTACGTGGCAAGCTACGAAGTTAGGAGTGTTTACCTGATAAGCACTGTGGATAGGGCTGTCGCCGAAACGCAAGTGAGAACAGGTGAAACCACCAGACTTCTTAGAGTCGTAAGAGAAGTATGCCTGGCAATACTTGTTGGTGTTGTTACCGATAATCTGAACGGAGTTCTTGTTGGCACCTACGGTACCGTCTGCACCCAAACCATAGAACTTAGCCTCGAACAAGTCGTCGCCACCCATTGGGATCTCCTCCTCTTCTGGGAGAGATGTGAATGTAACGTCGTCCACGATACCCACTGTGAAGTGGTTCTTTGGCTGTGGCAACTCAAGGTTCTTGAATACAGCTACAATCTTAGCAGGAGTTGTATCAGAAGAACCGAGACCATAACGGCCACCTACGATCAATGGCTTGCGCTCGTCGTCATAGAGAGCAGACTTAACGTCAAGGTACAATGGCTCGCCCTCTGCACCTGGCTCCTTGGTACGGTCGAGCACGGCAATACGCTTCACTGTAGCAGGAATAACCTTCTTCAGGAAGTCGACAGAGAATGGACGGTACAGGTGAACTGCTACCATACCAACCTTCTTGCCCTGCTTGTTCAAGTAGTCGATAGCCTCGCGAGCTGGCTCTGTTGCAGAACCCATCAGGATGATGATGTTCTCGGCATCCTCGGCACCATAGTAGTTGAAGAGGTGATACTCACGACCTGTAATCTTGGTCATCTCTTGGCAGTACTTCTCTACTACCTCAGGGATTGCATCGTAGTATGGGTTACAAGCCTCACGGTGTGTGAAGAATGTCTCTGGGTTCTCAGCGGTACCACGTGTAACAGGACGCTCTGGAGTGAGGGCACGGTTACGGAAGTCCTCAATGAACTCAGGCTTAACGAGTGGGCGGATATCTTCCATATCCATCTCCTCTACCTTGTGGTACTCGTGAGATGTACGGAAACCGTCGAAGAAGTTAATGAAAGGAACCTTTGTCTCCAATGTTGCCAAGTGAGGCACTGCAGAGAGGTCCATTACCTCCTGTACAGAGCCAGAGCAGAACATGGCGAAACCAGTCTGACGGCAAGCCATTACATCCTGGTGGTCACCGAAGATACAAAGTGAGTGAGAAGCCAATGTACGGGCTGATACGTTGAATACGCAAGGAAGCAACTCACCAGCAATCTTGTACATGTTAGGAATCATCAGCAACAAACCCTGAGAAGCAGTGTAAGTTGATGTCAAGGCACCAGCCTGGAGAGAACCGTGTACAGCACCGGCTGCACCAGCCTCAGACTCCATTTCCTGGATAGAAACTCGCTGACCGAAAAGGTTCTTACGACCCTTGGCAGCCCATTCATCTACATGCTCTGCCATTGGTGATGATGGAGTGATAGGGTAGATGGCAGCAACCTCTGTAAACATATAGCTTACATGAGCGGCAGCGGTATTACCATCGACCGTCACAAATTTCTTTTTTTTATCCATATTACTACAATAGAAATTAATGTTGTTGTATAATGTCTTTTTTGTTAATTATCAAATCTAATATAAGAAACCAAAGAGCCAAAGCGGTATCTGGTTGTCAAGTCCCACTTCGGTGTTGTATCTCGCATACCAAGTTCCCTTATTGAACCTTGTCTTTGTGGGCGACTTGGCATCACACACCTTAAACCTTTGCGTTCCGTCGATCATATAGCTTTGCGGCTTATCGCCTTGATTCACAATGTGGTCTTTCCACATCGTATTAACAAAGAAAGTCTCCATGAGCTCTTGCTGAACGACCGTTATTGGATAAATGGCATACATGAGATTAGGATTGTGCATCATCACTTTTGCCGGTTTCTTGGGGAATTCCATGTCCTGATAGTAAATCATGTTCAGCAGTCGAGCATCTGCTAGATACTTTATATAGTTCATTACCGTTGCACGACTCGTGTTTATCTGTTGAGCCAACTGACTGACATTGGGGGCTATAGGACCTTCCATGGCAAGAAGATAGAAAAGCTTTTTTATCTTTGTCAAGTATTTAAGCTCAATTTGCTTGATGAAGAGTATGTCCACCTCGGTCATCATGTTCATGGTCTTCAACAAGTTTTCCGAGAAATTGCGTTGCTCAAGGAAGAATGGGTAGAAGCCATGATGAAGATAGTCGTTAAAATAATTCAGCGGACTAACTGTCGGCAGCACTTTCTTGACTATGTGTTCATGATTATTCAATATCTCATCCAAAGTATACGGATGAAAACTTGTGCCTGCGGCGAGGTTTAAGTATTCGCGGAATGAGAATCCTCTAAGATAATAAAAGTTCAATATATCCTTTATAGCAGGATAATCGGTCTTCAAACGCATCACACTTGATCCCGTGAAAACAATTCTCAACTCAGGATAAAGGTCGTAACATTTCCGAAGTTCTTGACTCCAATTGGGTTGTTTGAATATTTGGTCAAGCAACAATACTTTTCCACCATTGCGCACAAACTCGCCTGCGAAATCAGAAATGCCATTACCTTGAAAATAGAAGTTGTTCATGTTAACATAGAGACACTGGCGGTTGTTCTTTCCAAACTTCTCTTTAGCATATTCAAGTAGAAAAGTTGTTTTACCCACGCCGCGCGTGCCTTTTATGCCAATGAGCCGATGTTCCCAATCGATTTCATCCATAAGGCTACGGCGAACTGTAGCCTTGTTGTGATCGATGAGATAGGCATGTGTCCTAAAAAAAGATTCCATCAACTCCATATGCGTGCATTTGCGATTGCAAAGATACAAGTATTTTTGTTTTTTGCAAAGTCTACATTGCAAGACTTGAGAATTTTAGTTTTTTTTAATGTTGTATCCTTTATAATCAAGTTTACCGGGAAAATTTTGCGTCTTTCAGAATTTAATGTTAGTTTTGCGAGAACAAAAATAGAATCTGCAATCTCGATGAAGATCAAATTATTCAATCCTGAACACGACATGGCACTTGCCTCTGGCTTAGTAAAATTCACAGCTCCTCGTGCAGGGCGCTTGCTACGAAATGACCTATGTTTCCTGCCAGCAATATGGGCAAAAGAAGACGAAGCGGTGTTGGTCGATGATGTCGACTATGCATGGAAGCAATATAAAAGTACTGGTTTAAGCAAACCTTGCAACTTTATTGACTACAACGAGTTATCACGCATAGTATCTTTTAATAAGGCTTTGGGCATAGAACCTTGGGGATGGGACTTGCCTGTACGAGACTTTCTTTTACGACGTGGAGTACCCATGTCTTCATTGCCTGACAATGATTACCTCGACGCCATTAAGAAAATAAGCCATCGTGGATGGAGTGCGAATAATTTGCTACCGTTGATTACAAAAATAGAAAACACGATTGGCAAGGCCGAGATTGGTTACAACTTGAAAGATTTAAAGAGCTTCCTTTCTATATATCATCGTGTTATAATAAAATCACCTTGGAGCTGCAGCGGTAGGGGACTTAGGTTCATCGAGAAGACTTCATCCATGCAACTTGAAGGTTGGCTAAATAATATAATCAAACAACAAGGATGCATACTGATGGAACCCTATTATGAAAAAATAATTGACTTTGGGATGGAGTTTGCATGCGACGGGAAAGGTGAGATAGAATATCGAGGTTTATCTCTTTTCAAGACAAGCAATGGCGCGTATATAGGCAACATAATCGCTGACGAAAATACCAAGGAGGGAATCATCGCCAAATACTTCCAGTTAAGTTTATTGCATGAAATCAGACAAACGGTAATCAATATTCTCACACCTCTGTTAGCCAATACATATCGTGGACCATTTGGCATTGATATGATGGTTGTCAATTATGATGGTAAAATCCTCGTGCATCCTTGTGTCGAGTTGAACCTACGCATGACCATGGGGCATGTCACTTTGGCAATCAACGAAGCTATTTATCATCTCATGAGCATTGTTTATCAGCAAGGTAAATATAACCTTAAACTGACATAGTCATGGATGGCAAGAACATGCTTTCAGAATTTCCATTGCATCTGCATTTCGAGTTCGGAAATTGTTGAACTGTCTATTTGCTGAGGTCCTGATGATATTGCATCACGATCAAAATAATGAGTGCATCCGCCTTTGAGAACGAACGTCAACTTTTCACTTGCCGAGACTTTGCAATTAAGGACAAAGCGTAATCCCTTGCCATAAAATGAAGCGAACGAGAATGTATAAAGTAAGCCAGGATCATAAATATATACTCGCGAGTCGTAGTCACCAGTATGGAAAAAACCTATCAAACCTAAAAGTTTAAGCCACTTTTGTTGCCAACGCACACTTTCTGAAATCATGTAGCCATAGCTCGTGGTGTTTCCATGACTTGCCGTGAAATCGGTCTGTGTGCTCAATGCCAATCCATTGTCAGAGTAGGAGAGCGACGCCCTTGCCCTTGAGTCGAATTTCCTTAAAAGTGAGCCTTCTTCTTGCCCGTTAAGTTCCTTCATCTTCATCCTGTATCTTAGCAGAAACGCCCACTTGTCTTTAGAAGTATCAAATTGAATGAAGTTATCCCATCTGTAAGTGGATTCCGGGGTGTTGTACTTAGGCCATGCGAAGTATGAGATGTCTGTATAAAGTGTAAGCGTGGCATTGTTCCACGGATTTATCTTACCTCCAATGAGAAAACCGCTCTCATCATTTACAGAGCCACCTTCAGCAATGGTGTTAGCGTAAAGAGCCTGATACTTGTATGGATAATAACGTTGCAATGCCATCAGCGAAAGCCTGGATGACAACTCATAACTTATTGTATTTATCGTGGCAATCTGAGCATTCTTATCTATTGCTGTTTCTCCACTTATGTTCAGCCTACGACTTAAGTATCCATAGTCTATGCTTGCATTAAAGAAGTCGTATCCATATGGATTCCATCTCCTGTATTTCTGCCCCTTATACATATTCAACTTACGATTGAAAGAAGTGTAATATCCTGTGGCCCCTACATGAAATCCATTCCTCAACCAATTGACATTTCCACCGAAAAGCGTTACTGCGGTGTTGCCCTTTCTATTCATCTCGTTCAACGTGCGATGATAGCCTGTCTTGACGATAGTCGCAACCGACGTAGAGTCGTTGTTCAATGTCGCATCTATCTTACGATATGAAGCAAAAGCTGTCAGATCTAACCCTTTAGCCAATTTGAAAGTAGCAGCGGCACCCTGAAGGTAATTATAATCTGAACGACTTGCATGAGCAAAAACATGGCTTGGAGAACTAAGTAGAGTGGACATAGTAGCAAGTTTCCCAAAGCCAAAACCATTGTTAAGTATCAACCCCATTCCAAATCTGAGACGGTATCTTCCAAGGGCAAGTGTCTTCAAACATTTAATATCATTCAAGAGTAAATAGAAGGAGTAATAGTCGTAGCCCCATTTGTTTTTACCAGCGAAGAATGGTTCTCCAGCATCTTGCGACGCCGTAATGCCGAACTTGACACGTTGTCCATAATTAAAAGTGTATCTTAGCCAATGTTTATACTTATAGCCGAGGTATTTATTCTCATAGCCCTTGCGAGTATAAAATGGAATGTTCAAATCGGCAATTAACGTGTTCTTGCCATATTTCAATACTTTGTTTATGTCAGGAATGGTGTCAGACCGTTGAGCTGGACCAATGGTAATAAATTGTTTGAGTAGCATTATAGCTTGTCTGTCAAGTGATTCTACAAGAAACAGTTCCATTGGGCTTTCTATTCTCCTGACTTTGTCGCGATACTCCATAATGTCCATCACTTGCTGGAAGGAAAGGAATGGCAAACTCTCAAGCTGCTCACGAGAACAAGTGTTTATGTCAAGTTTGGTCTCAGACAATTCGCTTAGTTCATCATACAACTGTTCAAGGCTGCCATCATCTATATTCTCACTTTGCCCCAGGTGCTCAAGGAAGTTTTCCCAAGAGTAGCCATTTTGCGAGAAAATATTTATGGCAAAAAACAGGGATAATGTTGTTATTAAAAGAGTTTTCAAAAGATTCTTGTTTAGACGTTGTCGATATTCCTGTATTACAGGTCTTTGTTCATTGCAAAATTAGGTAAAAAATCAACATCTCCAAACAAAAAAAGACAGTTTCTTTAAAACTGCCTTTTTCTTGGGTAACATGTATTATTTGTTACTTCCTATTTTTTCCTTCTGCTTACCAGCTTCTTTATTATGAAATAAAAAATGGCGATGACGCATATTCCAATGATTGCCACTTTGATGAATTCTCCATATTCAAGAATCTTGTCATTCAGTTGAGTCTCTGGCACTATTGAGTGCAAATACCAACCTAGACAGGCAAGGATGATATTCCAGCAACCCGCGCCAATGGTAGTATATAGCAAAAATTTCCAGTAAACCATCTTGGCGAGGCCTGCCGGAATGGATATGAGATGTCGAATACCTGGTATTAAACGACCCGTGATTGTGGCCGCCATGCCATGGTTGTTAAAATAAGCCTCGCTTTTCTCTACCTTGGCTTGGTTAAGCATACACAGACGACCAAGCTTACTATTGGCAAAACGGTAGATTACAGGACGTCCAAGATAGTAACCGGCAACATAATTGATAGTCGCTCCTAAATCTGCTCCAATTGTGGCTGCCAAGACTACCAATATAATATTGAGGTTTCCACCCGCCGAATGGTAAGCTGCTGGAGCAACGACAAGTTCGGAAGGTACTGGTATTACGGTACTCTCAAGCATCATCAAGAAAAGAACCGTTCCATAATTGAGGTTGCCGAGCAATGTCGATATTATACTCATACTTGATTAAAATAGTTGTTAAGATAAGACCTTATTTATCATCTATTGACTTACCCTTCTTGCTTAAAGGGTGATGGATGGCGTAATTGTAGAAATCTCTGACAGACATACCATTAGGGAATACATCTGAGAGTTCTCGTTGAATGCCAACAGGATTGCGTTCCGTGGCTTTTTTCAGGTCTGCCAAGAATTCCTCTTGAAGTCCAAGCTCATAATCTGTTCTCACAAGGTAAGCCCATAAGTCAGCGTAATCCTTATTGTTCTCCGAATCGGCAAGATGACGGAAAATGTCATGAGCTTGACGAAGATAATTGCAGTCGAACAGGCAATAAGCTATATAGTAAAGCGTGTTTCCAAGCTCCTTATCGGAAGTCATATGGATAGCTTCGTCAAAACATGTCTTAGCAGCATTAGCGTCTCCTGCAAGCAAGTTGACATAACCCTTAAGCAAGACAACATCCAACGAAGAATTCCTTGAAAGCGTCTCCAACTTTTCTGCAACTTTTATGGCCTCTTTATATTCTCCGCAGAGTGCGTATACAAGACTCGTATTCCTGTAAATCTCAAACAGGTTTGCCGATACAGATGGGCAAAGTTTTGCGGCGCTCTTCCAATATTTCAAAGCTTCCTTGAAGTTGTTTTCATTCATGCAGACAGCGGCAATGCCCATATCCGCGACCTCACTATGCGGCTGCAACCTTTTAAAACTTTGATAATACGATTTCGCATCATTACCATTACCAAGCATCATCAAGCAGTTGGCCTTGTTTAATATCGCATCAGGATCGTCGGGCGCGATAGCAAGTGAATAGCCACTGCATTCCATGCTGCCACTGAAGTCATTTGAGAGATACTTAGCAGAAGCGAGCAAATTCCAGTAACCATTATTGTATGGCTCTTGGTCGATTAGTTTATCGAATATGTCCTTGCATTCCTTGTAAGAGCCATTACTCATGGCGATACGGCCCTTCAGTTCCAAATAGTCACCACATTCAGTGTCGCTACTCAATGCAAGCCACCTTTCTGCCAAATCATAAACTTCATAATCAGCAAACAAGGATGCTACGTCAAGGTAATAGTCCTCTAAATCTTCTTCATCAAGCGTCTGCTCCTTGGCCTCAAGATATTTCTCCGCGTCTTCCACACGATTGTCAACAATCATGATTTCTGCCACAATATAAATATACTCAAGAGCTTGCTTATCGGCAATCATGTCAACACACTCCATGGCTTTGTCGACATCATGATATACGAGTATAGAGACCCTTGCCTTGAAAGCAAGAGGCTCTGTTGCTCCTGGGAATATATTGAGCGCATCGTCAATAACCTCCAATGCCGCATTCAAGTCACCATGCAGATGGTAGTATTCCGCAATATCGGTGAATTGCTCTGGTTCAAGAAAAACTGAGGAATTGCTTTTACGCGCTTCCTCATATTTGTGAAGATTTTCCTTGAATTCTTTTGAAAAGAAGATATTTTCGCTCAAATTCTTACTTTTTGATTTGTTTTGCCCATGTGTCCTTCAGTCCAACTGTCTTGTTGAACACTGGCGCATTGTCAGTTGCATCAGGATCTGCCATGAAATATCCAGTGCGCTGGAACTGTAAATACTGTCCAGGCTTCATTGTAGCGGCAAAACGTTCTACATAGCAATTGTCAAACACGTGCAATGACTGTGGGTTGAGAAGCTCACGGAAGTCACGCTCGTCAGCAGACGGGTTCTCCACGTTAAAGAGACGATCGTATTCCCTTACCTCTGCTTTCACGCAATCATCAGCATTCACCCAATGCAGCGTGCCCTTAACCTTGCGGTTTGCTCCTGGCATGCCGCTCTTGCTCTCAGGATCATACTCAGCCTGTATTTCAATGATGTTACCATCAGCATCCTTAGTACAACCAGTACATTTAACAATATATGCGTTTTTCAAGCGCACTTCCTTGCCAGGGGTCATGCGGAAAAATTTCTTTGGTGCGTCCTCCATGAAATCAGCACGTTCAATCCACAGGTTGCGAGAGAAAGAAATCTCATGACTGCCTTGAGTCTCATCCTCAGGATTGTTGATAGCCTCCATCGTCTCTGTCATGCCCTCTGGGTAGTTTGTCAACACGAGCTTAACAGGATCGAGGACAGCTGACACACGTATTGCCTTTTTATTAAGGTCATCGCGCACGGCAGCCTCAAGGAGAGCCATATCGTTTAGCGCGTCAAACTTGGTGTAGCCAATGGAGCGGATGAAAGCCTTGATAGACTCTGGCGAATAGCCACGACGACGCATACCACACAATGTCGGCATACGTGGGTCGTCCCAACCGTTGACAAGGTGTTCGTCAACCAAGGTATGGAGCTTACGCTTCGACATTACCGTATAGGTTAGGTTCAAGCGGTTAAACTCTATCTGCCGTGGACGATTGTCATCGAGACCATCTTTGGCAGTAGTGTCATATTCTTTCAGATAATCTATGAACTTATCGTAAAGAGGACGGTGAGGCACAAACTCCAAGGTGCAAATAGAGTGGGTCACGCCCTCGAAATAGTCGCTCTGTCCATGCGCGAAGTCGTACATGGGGTAGCAATGCCATTTTGTACCTGTGCGGTGGTGAGGAGTCTGGATTATGCGATACATCACCGGGTCGCGGAAGTGCATATTTGGGTTCGCCATGTCCATTTTGGCCCTAAGCACCATTGAGCCTTCAACGGCCTCAGCTGTATTCATTTGGCAGAAGAGTTTAAGATTCTCCTCAACAGGACGGTCACGATACGGGCTGAATGTGCCCGGAACAGTCGGCGTGCCCTTTTGCTCTGCTATCTGCTCAGAGGTTTGCTCGTCTACATAGGCGTTGCCATTTTTTATCATCCAAATGGCAAAATCCCACAACTTCTGGAAATAATCTGAGGCATAATAAATTTGTCCCCACTTGAACCCAAGCCACTTAATGTCGTTGAGAATATTCTCTACATATTCATTATTTTCCTTTGATGGGTTAGTGTCGTCAAAACGCAGGTTGCATATACCGCCAAACTTTTCCGCAGCTCCAAAATCCATGCAAATGGCTTTTGCATGACCAATGTGCAGATAACCGTTTGGTTCTGGGGGGAAGCGTGTTTGTATGCGACCATTGTTCTTGCCCTCCTTGAGGTCATTACTGATTATCTCTTCAACAAAGCTCATGCTTCGTCTCTCTTCTTTTTCGTTTTCTTTAATCTCCATTTTCATGATATATTTCTTCCAAGATGCAAAGTTAGTCATTTTCCTCTATATTCATGGAAATTAGTTGGAAAAAACATAAAAATAATTGATTTAAATATTGCGCATATCAGAAAAGATTATTACCTTTGCCAATGTTATCCTGAATACAATCTTTTTACCTTAAGAAGGCTAATACCTATTGAAGTAAAATGGCGCTTGCTGTGAAGCAGGCGCCATTAATCGTTTTATACGACCTTAACTAAAAAACCTTAGGAGTTATACGCTCCTAAGGTTAAATATCTTTTACTTTATTCCTCTTTGGTTGAGTGCCGCCGCATATCTGTGCGCATTTGCCATATGTTCAGAATAAGTAACCGCAAAATCATGGGTTCCACTGAAATCTGGTTTTGCACACATGTATAGGTAGTTGTGATGAACCATGTTTAGCACGGCGTCAATTCCAGCTATAGAGGCCACACGTATTGGGCCAGGGGGCAGACCTGGGTTCTTGTAAGTATTGTAAGGACTTTTTATAAACAACATGTTTTGGTAGATGCGCTTTAGGGCAAAGTCTTTCAAGGCGAACTTTATCGTAGGATCGGCTTGGAGGGGCATACCTTGCGGATACTCCTCATCACGAAGCATGAGCCTGTTGTAATACATTCCGGCAATCATCGGTTTCTCCTTGTCGTTGGCTGTTTCCTCGTCAACAATGCTCGCCAACGTCGCAACCTGTACTGGCGACAATTTTAGCGACTTCGCCTTGCCCCTTCGCTCTTCTTGATCCCAGAATTTTTCATTCTCTTTCTGTATGCGCTTCAAGAGATTGTCAACACTGGTGTCCCAATAAACATCATACGTGTTTGGTATAAACATGGCAGCAACGGTAGTTGTGTCATAGCCATACTTGGCACATTCTTCATTGTCGGTCAACGCTTTTTCTATTGTCAAACTGTCCAACATAAGTTTCTTGGCGAGTGCCCCTGCCATGTCTTGCATAGTTCTTACGCTGGGAACCACAAGGTTCAGAGGTTCTTGCAATCCGTTTTTAAGGTGACGGAAAACGGTGAAGGCACCCATCGAAGGTGTCAAAGCATAACGTCCAGTGCGCACCTTATTAATAAGGTTGCTATGGCGGGCAAGTATGCAGAAAGCCTGAAAACAATGAGCCTTGGCTTCTGGCCGTAGTTTCATTGCCAAGGAGTCGTAGTTGTCGTCTTGGTCAACATAGACGTATTTCGTAACACTACGTCCTGTGAATGATGTGAAAAAATAGTAGTATGTCAAGCCAAGCAGGGCTATCACACACACTGTCGCAAGGATAAGATACCTCTTGCCAAACTGTCGTGTCATTTGTTTTTAATGTGTTTATTCTAATTATGTGTGCAAAGTTACACATTAATGAGTAACTTTGCATCGTGAAAGTGAATATTTAATTACTAAAAAACAAAATAAATTCGGGATAGAATGAAGTATGAAAGTTATATCTTCGATTTGGACGGCACTCTGCTGAATACTCTCAACGACCTTGCCGCAAGCTGCAATTTCGCCCTTAGTTCTTATGGCTTGCCAGAACGTAGCATTGACGATGTTCGCCGATTCGTGGGTAATGGCGTGCGACTGCTCATGACTCGCGCAATACCTGGTGGCGAGAGTTTCGAGCAGTTTGATGAATGTTATGCTTGCTTCCGCCAACATTATCTTCATCACAACCTTGACACCACTGCGCCTTACCCTGGCATAATGGAGTTAATATCCCAACTCAATGCAAACGGCAAGAAGATAGCGGTCGTGAGCAACAAGTTTTATCAAGCCACTCAAGAACTCGTGCACCATTTCTTTGGCGACGAAATAAAAATTGCGATAGGGGAGCGTCCTGACATTCACAAAAAACCAGCTCCAGACACTGTTATAGAGGCTTTGCGTCAACTCGACATGCCAACCTCTACGGCAGTATACATTGGTGACAGCGACGTAGACATCGACACGGCACACAATTGCGGCATGCCTTGCATCAGCGTGCTATGGGGTTTTCGTGACCGTGAATTCCTTATAGAGCACGGTGCAACTACTCTCGTAAAGAACCCCAACGACATATTATCTATCTAGTCCTAACTAAGCAAATCAACCTGCTTTCGTGGTATGCCCCGAAAGCAGGTTGAAACTTTCGCAAGTTCTCTTCAAACGTTTGCGATATAGTGTTATTCGCTTAATGGAATGCTCTTGACTCTGGCCAAGTGGCGACCACCTTCAAACGGAGTTGCGAAGAACTCATCCATTATTTTGGCTGCCGTATCGTTATCTACAAACCTACCAGGCATTACAAGCACGTTAGCATCATTGTGTTGGCGTATGAGATGGGCTATCTCGGGAATCCATACCAGTCCGGCACGAATGCCTTGGTGCTTGTTGAGTGTCATGGCTATGCCCTCGCCAGAACCACAAATTCCTATTCCTTGGCAAACTTCACCGTTCTCCACACCACGGGCAAGGGCATGTCCAAAATCAGCATAGCAACAACTGTCCTCACTATAAGTTCCATAGTCTTTGTAAACGATGCCTTTTGACTCAAGATATTCCTTAACAAACTGCTTAAGCTTGAACCCTGCGTGATCCGACGCCAGTCCCACAATCTTAGTCTCCATTTCCTTATCCATAATTAATATATTATTGCTATCTATAAATAATGTATAACTTACCCTATAGGTTATTCTATAATTTTTGTCATCGACAACGCTGAGACAAGACCGTCGGGGTTTACTTTTGCCTTGATTTTATACATGGCATGTTTTTCCTTAGATGGGTCTGTGCGCTGAATATCCTGTGTAGCCGATACCGTAACATTGTACTCATATTCGTCTTCGCCGACTTCACGTTTGTCTATTTTCATGTCGTTGCCTAGACTCCAACTCATGCTCGTGATATCGTCCTTGTAAATCTTCTGCAAGAACACGGTCACGTCTGCCTTGGTAGCATCTTGCTTCCCAAGAAAGTTTGACATCACAGGAGCTACGGAAGCTTCAAGAGATTGCTCGTTATTTGCGTTCACAGCTTGAAAGAAGTGTTTCAACGATGCATTCACCAACACCTTCTCCTCTGGTTGCACGGTACTTGCCTTCAACTTGCGAATCGCGTCGTTTGCCTCGTCCACATGTTCACCATTGGCATGTTCGTCAAGGTAAGCCTGAATTTCATTGAGAGTATTGGCATTAGAAGCGAAAGCCCAATCGATAGAGTCAATTTTATGTTGCGCTTGAGCCTTGTGTTCTGACTCCGGATGCTTGTTTAGATAGTCGAGCAACGCTTGCTTAGAGCCACTCACCACAGCGTTTGTCCAATCGGCATCGCTCTGCTGCATCACGCTGAGGTGAGCCTGGATGGAGTCAATATGCTCGGCTGGCGCGTCCTTATAGTTGTCAAGATATGTCTGCAACACAAGTGGGTCGTCGCTTTTCAACGCGAATTCGTAAGCTTCTTCTTCCTTCGTAGTCTTTGCGTTGTTGTAGAAATAAAAGCAAACTCCACAAAGAACCAAAGCGAAGATTATGGCCGTAATGAGCGCACCGTGATTTTTTTTCTTTTCCACGGGTGGGGGAGTGACACCACCATTTGCGTTATTTGCACCTGGCATCTTAGGAGGCATAGGAGGTTGCTGAGTCATTGTGGCTTGTTGAACAGGGGCCGCGCCAACCTCGTTGGCGACATTTTGCTGCGCTGCATTGCCAACGACACCAGACAATCGAGTGATATGGTGGCAATTAGGGCACATTTCCTGGTCTTTGAAATACACTTCTCCACATTGTTGGCACCTTAATATCTTTCCTGCTATAGCCACTCCACAGCAAGGGCAAAAGGGTGCCTTGTCACTTATCTGTCGCCCACACTCGGGGCATTTAATCATTGCCATAATATTAATGTATTGCTTTGTTTATTTTTCTTTTATCTATGTCTAAAACGTATTTCCCTCAACTTGTGTTTTCCCATGAATCGGCTCTTATCCACAAAACCGTTTATACCATCGAGCCTGCCTTTTGCTGAATATTGCCACAGCAGATACTCCTTGCCGTCGGTGAGGACTGGTTCTCGTGATGAGTATTGAGCTATCATAAGCTTGTAGTCGTCGAGCAAGCCTTGCAAGTTGGCATTGTAGAAGTTCGCTCCCGAGTAAACGAGCGGTCGTTGTTTATAGGCTTCCTCCACAAGAGTGAGAAACTTAACGAGAGAATCGCGAAACTCTTCACGTGGCATTCCGCTGCGTGTCTCCACGTCAATCATGGGCAAGAGGTCTTGGTCGCCGGGGCGACATTGCGCCATGAAGTTGCGCAATTGCTCCTCTTGATCAACCTTAGGCCTGTAAAAATGGTACGAACCGACTTTTAAACCATAATTATGGGCAAGGTCTATATTTTGCTTGTATTTATCGTCTATCCTCGTGCCCCCCTCCGTGGCCTTGAGGTAGACATACGCCATCTTGCTTTTGCCGACGGTTTCCCAAAACACTGTGCCTTGATAATGGCTCAGGTCTATGCCATGGATATGACGACAGGTGTCCTCACATTCCACGTGTTCGCCTTGCGCGAACGATGCCAGGCAGAAAAAGTTGAAAAACAAGATAAAAGAAATACATTTCATGTAGCCAAGACTCATAATATACGAAACCTCCAAACCAAATTATTCCTATGGGTCATTCTTGCGGGCGTTGATGCGCTCTATCCACTCTTGCCTGCGAACCTTACGCCTCCGTGTCGTCCGCCTAAGGCTTACTATCATCCTGAATCCCATCCAAACGAGAATTACCAGGATAACGACGAAGACTGCAACGAGAATATAAAGATCCTGTTTCATAGCTAATTATCAGTTTTCCATATACCATTTGTAGAGCTTTTCCACACCTTGTTCTATCTCTACCTTGTGAGTCCATCCAAGACTGTGTAGTTTGCTCACGTCAATGAGTTTACGAGGCGTACCATTGGGTTTGGTCTTGTCCCAAACAATCTCGCCATCAAACCCTACGGTTTCCTTCACGAGTTCCGCAAGTGCCTTTATTGTCAACTCCTTGCCTGTACCAACGTTGATATGGCAATTGCGAATCTCGCCCAAAGAAGGTATTGCGCCACCTCGCCCCTCGGAATTGTTACGATTCACTGCGCCATCCGTCTTGGCCCCGTAGAATACGCTTGAATATTTTTCTATGCCAATGATGTCCTTAAAGTCAACGTTGAGCAATAAGTATACAGAGGCATCGGCCATATCTTCCGACCAAAGGAACTCTCTCAGTGGCGAACCGTCACCCCAAAGCGTCACCTTATTGTTTTCAATGCCATAAAAAGCAAGCGTTTTTTCTATGCGGTCTTGCGAATTGTTGCCATCCACGTTGCCATCACCAATAATGGCGCGTAGCTTGTCGGTGGGGTTGACTGGACGTAGGTTCATGTCGCGACGTATGGCTTCCCAATCATTTTCATGGAGCAACTTGGCAAGAAACACCTTGCGCATCATCGCTGGCATGACATGGGAATTTTCCAAATGGAAATTATCGTTGGGCCCATAAAGGTTGGTTGGCATCACGGCAATGTAATTAGTGCCGTACTGCAAATTGTAGCTCTCGCACATTTTCAACCCTGCTATCTTAGATATGGCATACTCCTCGTTGGTGTACTCCAACGGGGAGGTTAGCAAGGCATCCTCTTTCATTGGTTGCGGAGCGTTTTTGGGGTAAATGCATGTAGAGCCAAGGAAGAGAAGTTTCTTCACATTATGCTTGTATGCCTGTTCAATGACATTGCATTGAATCTTCATGTTCTGCATGATGAAGTCGGCGCGATATAGCGAGTTTGCCATTATTCCGCCAACAAAAGCCGCCGCAAGCACAACAGCATCAGGCTGTTCCTCGTCAAAAAAACGTTTTACGGCCATCTGATCCGCAAGATCCAACTCGCCATGGGTGCGACCTATAAGATTGTCATACCCGCGTCTTTTGAGATTATTCCAAATTGCGGAGCCAACAAGACCATGATGGCCAGCAATATAAATTTTACTTGACTTGTCCAACATTTCTATGGATTTTCCTCTTTTTTAATCGATTAGCTACCGATTTTACATATAAGTGCAAAGTTACAAAAAAAATCAGACAATGCAAATGTTTTAATCACATGATTAAGAAATCGTGATTTCGCCGCAATTCAACCTGTTTTTCAATGGCTTTTGCCGTTACGTTAGTATCGCGTTGCCGTTACGTTAGTATCGCGACGCCGTTACGTTAGTATCGCGACGCCGTTACGTTAGTATCGCGATGCCGTTACGTTAGTATCGCTACGCCATCTCAGTGGCAAGCCATTTTGCCCATTTAACAAAAGCAAAAACACATTCACAAAGATCAAAAACGACAGCTTTGATAGTGCTTAAAATGAAAATAGGATAAATAGTTCTTGGAAGGTTGAAAAATATGTGCTAACTTTGTAAAGTGAAACAAACCAGATAAAGATGAATAGCGAAAGCAAACGAAATAACACAAACGAAACTACGACAAGCAGACAGAACCCATTTATGCAACCCTACGGCACCCCTCACAACACGGTGCCGTTTGACAAGATTCAGTTCGAGGATTTTGAGCCTGCATTTATCGAAGGCATACGTCGCGACGACGAGGCGATAGCTAAAATAGTGGACAACCCAGAGCCACCAACATTCGACAATACAATAGCATGGACAGACAAGACCAAGGGTGAACACTACTACGACTTGCTTGACCGTGTTTCCAACACGTTCTCTTGCTTGATGAGTGCAGAGACAACTCCTGACCTGGAAGCGTTGGCACAGAAATTGAGTCCAATTTTGACAAAACACGCCAACGATGTCACTCTCAACCCTAAGCTCTTCGCGAGAGTGAAAAGCGTTTACGAAAACCATCGTGAGCTGACACCTGAGGAAAACACGTTGCTCAAAAAGGAATACGACTCATTCGTCCGCAGTGGCGCGTTGCTCGACGATAGCGGAAAAGACAAACTGAGGAAACTTACTGAGGAAGCGTCAATGCTCTCGCTGCAATTCTCGCAGAACTTGCTCAAAGAAAACAAGGCATACACATTGCACATTACCGACAAGGCGCAACTTGACGGGCTGCCTGACACGGCTGTAGACATGGCTGCACAGGCAGCGAAAGAAAAAGACCTCGAAGGATGGGTCTTTACGCTCGACTATCCAAGCTACTCGCCATTCATGACCTATTCCACTCAACGCGACTTGAGGGAACAGCTCTACATGGCACGAAACACGGAGTGCACACACGACAACGACGCTAACAACTTGGAAATATGCAAGAAAATCGTGAACCTCCGACGTGAAATAGCTCAATTGCTTGGCTTCGACACTTTTGCCGACTACGTGCTCAAACATCGAATGGCAAGTAACGCAAGAACGGTATACAAACTTTTATACGACCTCATAGATGCTTACAAGCCAGCAGCCATTGAAGAAGTAAAAGCCATTGAAGAGGAGGCTCGCAAGATAGAGGGCGACAACTTCAAATTGGAGCCATGGGATTTCTCGTTCTACTCACACAAGTTGCAGATGGAGAAATACAACCTCGACGCGGAGATGTTGAGACCGTATTTCAAACTTGACAACGTGATAAAAGGGGTATTCGGGCTCGCAAACCGTCTCTATGGCATAACGTTCAAGGAAAACAACGACATACCCGTCTACAACCCTGACGTAAAAGCCTATGAGGTGTTCGACAAGGACGGAAGCTATCTTGCAGTGTTCTATGCCGACTTCTATCCACGAGAGGGCAAGCAAGGCGGAGCGTGGATGACAGAATTTCAAGGACAGTGGATCACGAAGGAAGGAAAGAACGTGAGACCACACGTCAGCGTTGTGACCAACTTCACAAAACCAACAGAGTCAAAACCGGCATTGCTCACGCTCGGTGAAGTGGAGACTTTCCTCCATGAGTTCGGGCACTCACTGCATGGAATGTTCGCCAACACTCGTTTTGAAAGTCTTTCGGGCACCAACGTGTGGTGGGATTTTGTGGAGATGCCCTCCCAATTCATGGAAAACTACGCCGTAGAACCGGAATTTCTGCACACATTCGCCTTCCATTACGAAACAGGCGAGCCTATCCCTGACGAGCTGATAGAACGCATAACAAAGAGCCGCAACTTCAACGTGGCATACGCCTGTTTGAGACAGGTAAGCTTTGGCCTGCTCGACATGGCTTATTACACTTTGGCACGTCCGTTTACAGACGACATCATCCCTTTCGAAAAACATGCGTGGAAAGATGCCATGATAACCAAGCAACTGCCTGATACATGCATGACCGTACAGTTCTCACACATCATGGCTGGAGGTTATGCCGCCGGATACTACAGCTACAAGTGGGCAGAAGTGCTCGATGCCGATGCCTTCTCGGTATTCAAGAAAGAGGGCATCTTCAACCAAGACACAGCTCAACGCTTCCGCGACTGCATCTTATCACGTGGTGGAACAGAGCATCCCATGACGCTCTACAAACATTTCCGCGGGCAAGAGCCTACCATAGAGGCACTGCTTGAGCGCAACGGTATAAAAAAATGAGCAATATATAAACTGACACATTATATAATATGATGGAAGAAGAGGACAAGAGGCATCAACTTGATTGTCGTTACTTGCGAATGGCACATATTTGGGCGGAGAACTCATATTGTAAACGTCGTAAGGTGGGGGCGCTCGTGGTAAAAGACAAGGCTATCATAAGCGATGGCTACAACGGCACGCCAAGTGGTTTCGAAAACATATGCGAAGACGACAACAACGTCACAAAACCATATGTGCTTCATGCTGAGGCTAACGCCATTACCAAGCTTGCCCGCAGCACCAACAGTGGTGAGGATGCCACACTCTACGTCACCGCCTCTCCTTGCATAGAGTGCTCGAAACTGATTATCCAAGCTGGCATACGGCGAGTGGTTTACGGAGAGAAATATAGACTTGACGATGGCATCAAACTGCTCAACAGGGCAGGCGTGAAGACAGAATTTATAGGAGACACACTCTCTGAAAAAGAAAATGAAGAAAGAGAATAAATACCGTTTTATGCCCTTGCTCATGGCGTTATGCATGGTGTTGGGCATCATGATTGGATCGTTCTACGCCAATCATTTTTCAGGTAACAGACTGACGATTGTCAACAACGGTTCGAGCAGGCTCAATAACTTGCTTCGAATCGTCGACGACCAATACGTGGACAAGGTAAACATAGACTCTCTTGTCGACAAGGCCATACCTACCATACTCTCAGAGCTTGACCCTCACTCGGTATACATCTCTGCCAAGAACGCGCAAGCGGCAAACGACGATCTCAACGGAAGCTTTTCGGGAGTAGGAATAGAGTTTGTCATCAGGCAAGACACCATACGTGTGCAGAACGTGATAAAGAACGGGCCTGCCGAGAAATCGGGCATCATTGCCGGAGACAAGATAGTGTATGTTGACGGAAAGAAGTTTGTGGGCAAACAGGTGACCAATGAAGAGGCTATGCGCCGTCTCAAAGGTCCATCAGGCTCAAAAGTAAAGATCGGAGTTTTACGCTATGGCAAAAAGGGCGTAGTAAGTTTTACCGTCACACGTGCTGAAATTCCCACCAAGACCATCACCGCAACATATATGCTCAACGACAACACGGGATATATCAAGGTGAAAAACTTTGGCGAGAAGACGTATCCGGAACTCCTTGTGGCATTGGCAAACCTTCAACAAGCAGGGTTCAAGAACCTCGTAATTGACCTACGTGACAATCCCGGCGGCTACTTGCAGAGCGCAGTGCAGATGGCAAACGAGTTTTTGCCAGCAAAACGTCTCATTGTCTACACGCAAGGACGCAAGTCGCCCAGGCATGATTATACTTCAGATGGACACGGGGCATACCAAAACATTCCACTCGTAGTGCTTATAAATGAAGGCTCGGCGTCGGCATCAGAAATATTCACAGGAGCCATGCAAGACAACGACCGTGCCACAGTGATAGGCAGACGCTCGTTTGGTAAAGGCCTTGTGCAGCAGCAGATTCCTTTCTCCGACGGCTCGCTCATCCGCTTGACTATCGCGCGGTATTACACACCTTCAGGCCGATGCATCCAGAAACCTTATGTTTATGGTGATGACCATGAGTACGCACAAGACCTTTTGGAGCGTTATCAACACGGAGAGTATTTTTCTCGCGACAGTATCAAGCACACGGGACCGGCTTATCACACCAAGATTGGAAGGGTGGTATACGGCGGTGGCGGAATAACCCCAGACCTGTTTGTGCCAGAAGACACCACCGGCATGACATCTTATTATAAGGAAGCGGCAATGAGTGGACTTATTCTGCAGTTCGCCTTCACCTACACAGACAACAACCGTCAAAAGATGAAAGACTTCAAGCAGATGTTGCAACTTGCGGACTACCTCAAGAAGCAGAACACTGTTGGGCAGTTTGTAAACTTTGCCGACAAGAACGGCTTGCAACGACGCAATCTGCTCATAAAGAAGAGCCACAATCTGCTGGAGAAGTATATCAACGGACGAATAATCTATAATATGCTGGACGAACAAGCCCTTGATGAGTATCTTAACGACGATGACCCAGTGATAAGGACTGCAATGGGAGTGTTTGCTCGCAATGAGGCTTTCCCAAAGAAACCAGTAAAGAAAGCTGGAAAAAAATAGAGGCATGGACAAGCAAACACTCAGACAAATTATAAAAGAGCGGAAAAAAAGTTTCAGTGTTGACGCGCTTATCGCGCAATCCATGGACATAACCCTCAAGCTTGAGAAGCATCACCTCTACCACACGGCACGCACTATCTTCATCTACAACAGCATGCCCGACGAAGTAAACACCCATGGACTCATAGCGTCGCTCCACAAGCAGGGGCGTTGCTTGCTTCTGCCACGCATTAAAAATGAAGAAGAGCTGGAACTGGTAAAGTTTAAAGGCACCCGAAACTTACGCTTGTCAGGTAGATACAACATCCTTGAGCCCGAGGGTGAGCCTTTCACCAAATATGAGGCTATAGACCTTGCCATTGTTCCAGGCATGGCGTTTACGTTAGATGGAGAAAGGCTCGGTAGGGGCAAGGGCTACTACGACCGACTGCTGGCAAAAATGCCATCAGTATACAAGCTTGGGCTATGCTTCCCTTTCCAGATATTGGATGCCATTCCCACTGACGAGAACGACGTTCTGATGGACGAAGTCTTTGTTTGAACACCTATAAAACTCCTATTGGAATAAAAACTCTAATACATCATTATGAATTTGGATCTGCTGTCAGCTAATGACATAACACTTCTGCAAAACAAGATAACGAACGCAAACAACATTGTACTCGTATGTCACACACGCCCCGACGGGGATGCCATAGGAGCGTGTCTGGCAATGAACGCATACCTCTCCGGGCATTTCAAAAAGGAATCGGGAATCGTGGTTCCCAATGCTTTCCCAGATTTTCTCAACTGGCTTCCAGGGAGAGAGAAAATTGTTCGTTTCGACAAGCACCCCGACGAAGTCACAAGGATGCTCCATCAGGCAGATCTTGTGGTCTGCCTCGACTTCAACGTGTATTCAAGAGTTGACGAAATGAGCGAGACACTGAAGAGCTTGAAGGCAGACATGATAATGATAGACCATCACTTAGGCAACGACATAAATTGCTCCGTGAAAGTATCATTCCCTGAGGCGAGTTCCACTTGTGAGATTCTCTTCCGTCTGGTCTGGCAAATGGGCGGATTTGAAGAAATGACACAGAAATTTGCCGTCCCATGCTATTGTGGCATGATGACCGACACTGGTGGGTTTACATTCAATTCCACACGCCCAGAGATATTCTTCATCATCTGCCAGTTGCTCACCAAGGGTATAGACAAGGACAAGATTTACCGCAATGTTTATAACAACTATTCATCATGGGCAATACGCCTGCGAGGGTTCTTGATGTCACAGAAACTTAACGTCATGAACGACCTCCACGCAAGTTACTATACGATGACACGCAAGGACATGAAGGATTTCCACTACGTGCGTGGAGACAGCGAAGGACTTGTCAATATCCCATTGCAAATAAAAGGCATGAAGTGTAGCATATCGCTTCGCGAAGACGACCGCATAGACAACCGCATCTGGGTAAGTCTCCGTTCGGTGGACGACTTCTCAGTGGAAGAAATGGCAAAACGATTCTTCAACGGAGGTGGACATCTCAACGCAAGCGGTGGCAAACTCGATTGCAGCATGGACGAAGCCGTAAAGATAACAAAAGAGGCTATAAACTATTACTCCGAGCAATTGCAAAAGTAATAGCTTATAGCCTGATGCGAAAAATCATTTGGCCTTCATCGTTATCAGCGGAACCAACATCTCCTCCATGGAGATGCCTCCGTGTTGGAAAGTGTCTTTATAGTAAGACACATAGTAGTTGTAATTGTTGGGATAGGCGAAGAAGCTGTTGCCACAAGCAAACACATAAGATGTGCTGATGTTGGGCGATGGCAAGAAAACTTTCTGTGGGTCTTTGACTGCAAACACTTCCTTTGAATTATAAGCAAGGTTCTTGCCAAGCTTATACCTAAGGTTGGTGTTGGTATTTCTGTCTCCTATTATCTTCAGCGGCTTCGAGCATCTTATGGAGCCATGATCTGTTGTCAACACCACCGTATAGTCGGTATCGGCAAGCATTCTAAACAAGTCGGCGATGACCGAGTGACGCAGCCACGAAAGTGTAATAGAACGATAAGCACTCTCGTTGTTTGCCAACTCGCGCACCATCTTCGACTCTGTGCGAGCATGGGAGAGCATGTCTATAAAATTAATGACCACAACATTAAGGTCGTTTTCCTTAAGCGTGTTGAATTGCTGCAACAATTTAGCAGCGGCATCAGAGTCGTTAATCTTGTTATAACTGAACTTGTCGTGCCTACGAAATCGTTCAATCTGCGTTCGTATCAGCGGTTCCTCATTAAGGTTTTTTCCTTCCTCCTCATCTTCGTCTACCCATAGTTCCGGAAACATTTGGGCTATCTTGTTTGGCATCAAGCCAGAGAAGATGGCGTTGCGTGCATATTGTGTAGCCGTGGGCAAGATACTCATGTACATATCCTCTTGCATATCAAAATGGCTCCCAATTTCCCTTGCGAGCATTATCCATTGATCCCACCGGAAGTTATCTATGACTATCATGAAGACCTTCTCACCATTGTCTATCAATGGAAATACCTTTTCCCTGAATATATCTTGACTCATGACAGGACAAGAGACATTTGTGCGCTTTCCCTTAAGCCTTGAGGAAATGGCATCCATCCATTCCATGTAATGCGACTTGATGTACTTGGCGAAACCCAAGTCGGCCTCTTCTTTTTGCATGGCAAGCATCTCAGACATTCCATTGGCACCAGTACTTAAATCCACTTCCCATCTGGTAAGTGTACGGTACACGCCCATCCAATCGTTCCAATCATTGCAACTATCTATCATCGTGGCTATTTTCTGATAGTCGCTTCGATAGGTCATCTGTGTTACCTCACTCTCAATCTCTTTCCTATGTATGTTCTTTTTCAACGACAACAAGATCTGGTGTGGGTTGACAGGCTTTATGAGGTAATCGGCTATTTTTGAGCCAATGGCTTGATCCATAAGATCTTCCTCCTCACTCTTCGTGACCATAATCACGGGTGTTTGAGGTTGAATCTCCTTTATCTTCTGTAATGTTTCAAGACCTGTAAGCCCAGGCATCATCTCGTCGAGCATGATGAGGTCGAAAGAGTGTTTGCCACATTCTTCCAGGGCATCCGTACCATTAGATACTGGTGTTACCTCGTAACCCTTATTCTTCAAGAAAATTATGTGACCTTTGAGAAGGTCTATCTCATCATCAGCCCAAAGTATCTTTCCGTTGTTCATGTAATTAGCTAGTTAATGTCTTTCCAACTATAGATTAATCAGAATCCGTCGAGTTCATAATCTTCACTCTCGATGTCAAATGTCTTTTTCTTCTCCACTTGCCGTGGCTCATTCTTTACCTGTTTTGTCTGTGGTTTCTGTGGCACGATGGTCTTCTTTTCCGGCAACGACGGAACATCCTTTACAGGTTGAATGGTCTTGCTTTGCTGATTGACAGGTTCCTGACTAGACGTTTGTTGATCTGCGTCCTGTGTGACAGTGACACCACCCCGTTGCCCGAGAGTTTCCTCTTCTGGTTTTTCTTCGTTTTGCTCAGGCTCTGCAACTACATCTGCCGGCTCTGTAAGAAGTTGAAGTGTAGTGGGCTTGATAGGCGCAAACTGGGCATCATAGAATTTCTTGTAATCGTCGTAGCTGTACGCCACGCCCAGCAAAGGCAGATTCTCCTCACTAACAATAAACGGGCGCGCCTTACCCAGAATCTTCAGCACTTGCGGTTGCGATAACAAACCATGCGAATATTGCACAACCTCATCATAATTGCGGAATCCAGACACACGCATACGGTGGAGAATATCGTCGTTGTCGATGGCTATGTCGAAATCACGAACAAGAAAACTCGTGAAATTATATTTAGCCACTTGATAAAGCAACTTATTCTCATTAACAGAGTCTGGCTGATAGACCAGCATGAAAACAAACTGAGTGTTGCGCTCAGAGCTTAACGGTTTTGTCTTCAATTGCTCACTCTCGTTTAAAGTCTCTCTACGCATCGCCCATACATCGCCAATGTCGAACTTAGCCCCACGCAATCGTCTGCCACTTTTCACGCCATTGATAATCATACCGGCAATCTTGGCGACATCGCTTTCGGGGAAATTCTCAACAAGGGTGCCAAGACCTTTCATACAAGCGTCCTCATCGCCTTCGTTCAACTTACTTAAAGAGCCTATGAACATGAACTTATCTCTGTTGGCACCTTGGGAGAAACGGGTCTCCGACAAACTAACATTGGCATCAACCTCCTGATTTTTTTCCGCCTTGAAAGCATCATATGTTGCCGCATAGAGTGAGTCCTCGATGTGAACTCCATAACGAGCGTTGACAACAAAGTCGGGATCTGAAAGCAATGCTGTCCACTCACTCTTCGGGTAGCCAGCTTTAAGACTATCGACAAAAGTTTCTGCCTTCGCTTGCTGACCTTTTCTTGAATATAAAAGGAATAGATGATAGAAAGCATCGTCCTTGTGCTCATAGTCGGAGTATTGGCTTATAAGTCGTGTCAACGCCTTCTCACTCTGCGCAAGATTGTCGAGTTTGTCTTTGAATATAACTCCACTATTATAAAGACCATCAGCGATGATATTGTCGCTTGCCTTGATTTGCTCTTTGCTGAAAGGAATCTGAGCAAGATAATACTCTCGTTTATGAGGATCGTTCACAGCATCATCCTGAATTTTCTTTACTGAATCCAATGCCTCCTGCGCGTTAAGTATTGAGTCTCGTCGCTCATCTGACATATCTGAAAAATCGTCTTCTTGCTGTTTCACTACCGTCTTGTTTATTCGTTGCCAGTTGTCAACATTCTCACGTTTGCCCCAAAGCGTCTGGAACTGTTGTTTTCCTTTTGCCACGACCATGGGGTTATAGAAATACCATTCGCTTGACTGTTGACCGACATTCGTATTGCTTAAATTGTTCTGATTGTCTTTGTTATTTGTATTGGTATCAAAGGCATTATCATTATCACGTTGCCTGTTAGCAGCCTCATTCTCAGCCTGTTTCTTCTTTTCTTCTGCTTCTTTTTTCTTCAGCGCGACTATAACCCGGTCTATTGCCATGTTGCGTTGTTTCTCATCCATCCGGGCAAGACTTTGCAAGGAGTCTTGTAGATGTATGGCCTCCATATATGGCACAAGCTCGTCGAGCACCTTCGAGCGTTTCGTTAGACGCTCGTATTCCTTGTTGTCCTTTTCTGTCATGCCCAATGCCAAGTTATAACATCGGCTGGCATCAGCATATCGCTCACGCATCCAATACAAATCGCCAAGTTTTATAAGCAAGGCACCACGTTCCACGCCAGACCTCGTTGCCTTCTCATTACCTTTCTCGTATGCCGCTATAGCCTTGAGCGTATCTTTTTTTATGAGATGGATATTGCCTATGGCAAAATACACTTGGTCGAGATATTCCTTATTTTTATCCGACTTTGCCATACGTGCCAATTTGACTATCATTCCGTCAGACTTATTGCTTGCCATAACTTCCGTCCTGGCAATACGGGCGTTAAACTCCAACTGATAGGGCGGATTCATGCCTATCACCTTGCCGTAAGCCTTGTAAGCCTCTTGATTCATTCCTGCGGCTTGGCATACCTGACCCATGATAAACCACTCGCGAGCCTTCTGCTTGCGTCTCTTTTCATGTTTTATCACGTTTCTCAGATATGGGATGGCAGATTTGTAGTCATGCATGAGAAGATAATAGTCGGCAAGGGTATAGTCCCAGTCCTTGCTGGCTTGCCATGGAATGGAGTCACGCCTGTTGTTCCTTATTATATCCTCAGCGTCGTATGCAAGATCATTCTCTATATAGCATTTCGCCAACCATGCTTGAGCCCGTGAATATATGGAAGGCTGTGTGCGATAAAGCATGCTCATATAGGCGAAAGTGGATATGGCATTGTCGAGATTTCCCTCATGAAACTGCGAACGTCCCAATAGCATCCAGGCTTTCCACATAAAGGGGTTGTATTCCTTCCTCGACAGCCATTCTCTGTCACGGTCGGTTTTTCGCTTGTTCGATTTCCATTGAGGACGTTGCTTTATGCTATGCCTGTCTATCACCTTCTCAGCCTTCAAGATGGCACGGTCGAAGTTCGCCTTTCCCAAATCCCTGCTATTCTTGTTTCTTACGGTATAAAGCGGAAGAATGTCTGTATAGTTATCTTGATTGCCATTCTCCTTCTCCAACGATCCATCAACATAAGCCACAGCACCATTGTAATACGTGTTGTAGCGTGAATTGAATGCCTGCCACCAGCGCGTGGCGGCGGTGTTTTTTGCCGTGGAGCAGCTCTCTATGAAAAGAATGACAAAGAAAGCCGCCAAGCCAAAGACTGTTATATGACGAATCTTGTTCAATGCTTGAAAAATGTGATATTACACTGCTAAGTGGCGAGCGATATATACTCGTCTTTGATGCCATCCGGCATATTGATGCCCCTAAGAATCAAACTGCGATTCCATGCCTTTACCTCATCCGGGCGAAGCGTCTCCAACACTTCTGCAAACAAACTTGTTTCTTCCTCAGTATAACTGTCGGACCGCCTGCCCTTGAAAACGTCAAGTTCTTCATCGTCAAAGTATTCAACTGGTTCTGTCGCTGCTTTCAACATGCACTCTTGCTCACACATCACATTTTCTGGAGAGCAACGGGTGCAGTCGCCATCGCCAACGACAACATCCAGGCTCTCTCCACGTTTATGGGAAACATAACCAAGCAGGGCACAAAACAACCCCAAAACCACGAGGGAAAGCAGAAGATACAACATAATATTATTCTGCCTTAATGGTGAATCCTGCCATACGAAGGTCGTCCCAATAAGATGGATACGATTTTGACACTACCTCAGGGTTGTTTATTCTGAGTCCTGGGAACTTGATTGCCAAAGGCGCGAATGCCATAGCCATGCGATGATCCTCGTAAGTGTCGATAGCTTCCATCGTAGCTTCACACTTTGCGCCATCCCATGTCATCTCTGAGTCGTTTGGCACATTGATGACAAAGCCCAACTTGCCGAGTTCCTTACGCATAGATTCCAAACGGTCGGTTTCCTTTATGCGAAGACTTGCCAACCCCGTGAAATGGAACGGAATGTCAAGTGCACAACAAGTGGCTATTACTGTTTGAGCCAAATCTGGACAATTGATGAAATCGTAGGTCAACGTTGCCACATGGTCAATATGGCGTGAGAGAGTTACAGACGTTGGCTTGCCGGAATGCATCTCTTTAAATGACGTCCTTACTCCAAGCAATGAGAAAATGTATCTCACTACAGAATCACCCTGACGTGAGCAGTCCTCAAGACCTTTCAAAACAACGTTGACCACGCCTGAAGGATAAAGCGAGGCCATCTCGTACCAATAGGAGCTCGCGCTCCAATCGTTTTCTATAAGATAATGTGAAATCTCGTAAGGCTTTGCCTTTACTTCTATGGTGTCCGGACTTGTCCATTCCACGCTTGCGCCAAAACCATGCATCACATGAATTGTCAAGTCAATATATGGACGCGATACAATCTCTCCTGTCAAATGGAGAATCAGACCTTGCTTGGTCACGGGACCAATGAGCATCAAAGCCGAGATAAACTGTGAACTGACGTTTCCCGGTATCTCAAGTTTTCCACCCAACAATGGATGTCCGCAGATGTGGAGTGGGGGGAAGCCTTCCTTGCCCTCATAGCTTATCGAGGCTCCTAACATACGGAGAGCGTCAACAAGGACCCCAATGGGCCTATGGCACATACGATCAGAACCAGTGATCGTATGGTTGCCTTGGGTCACTGAAAGATAAGCTGTGAGGAAACGCATGGCTGTGCCAGCTGCCCCAACATTGATGGTCTCGGGCATCTCGCTAAGTGCATTGATCACTGCATGGGTATCGTCACAGTCGGACAAGTTTTCTGGCAATTGACCGCCACATAGAGCATGAACAATAAGAGCGCGGTTGCTTATGCTCTTCGATGCGGGGAGATTTATTATAGCTTCAAGATTCTTTGGGGCGATAATCTCGTATGTTGACATATTGTTTTTATTATTTTATTGTTGTTGGTTTAATGTCCACAAGGCCATTGAGTGCCGCGGCTCTCGTCGTGTTGTATTTCTTTGGCCCAGGAATCAGTGGGGAATAGTAAAGCACATGGCGTATGCGTTGTTTCTGTTGCGGCGTTATCTTGAACCCTAAACCCACACTGTAATCCATAATGTTATCTGCATCGTATTCAACGCCTTCGCACGAATGACGTTTTATTAATGGGTCAAGATAGGTTTCCTTCTTTCCCTCATTCTCTAAATATTGGACATACTCGTTGCGATTATATGAATGGGTGTCTTCACAATAGTCGGTATCGGCACAAGAGTCTACAGGAATCACGCTGCCATCATCACTCGCGTCACGCCTTTCGGTAAACACATGATAGAGGCCGAGATAATGGCCAAGTTCGTGGGCTAACGTCATCACCACGTCCGCAGATGTATAAGTTGTCATCCGGTGATTGGAGTTAGTGTACCGGTCGCTTTGGTAATAGCCACCATTAGGCGACGTGTTGGCATACAAGCTATTGATGGCTGAGCAATAGGCAAAACGCAGATTGCTTTTCTTGACACTTGATGTTGTCACAGTCTCCAAACCTTCAAGTTCATGGTCGCCCTTGACGGAAAAAGGCATATGAGATATGCCAAGAGTTATACCATTTTCGTTGGCATTCTTGAAGTTGAACATCATAACGTTTATATATTTATTTGGCTCCCAAATATATTTCACGTTTTCTCCCGTCTGATCGGCCATAAATTTCTCCTCATCTATTGGATATTCGCCCGTGTATTTTACGTATTCCACACCCGGGTGGGCAAGTTTCTCGCCATTCTCGTCAGTCGTCGCAAGCACGAATTTCACATTAACATTCTCGCTCTCTCCATAAACACCTCCCTTGTAAATTTCGTTGACATATTGCAAGAGATTATCAAGGCGTTGATATGGTATATATTGACTTGAATTGCTGCTATTGGCATAAAGCACATGGAAAATCACAGGTACTTCATACGTATAACTATCGTTGATTGTCAACGTATCCACTTTCTCATTATCAACGTCCGTTCTGGTTCCTTCATCAACATTGTACGGACTGCTACAAGCCTGAAGCAAACCAACGACAAACATTAACATTATGCCATATTTCAACATAAGTATCGTTGTTATAATTATATGTCTATTTTCTTGCAAATTTACTAAAATTGTCTCTAAACGCTCTAATTATGAAGTCTATAATATGTTTAATTATATAAAACGAATAAAAAAGTTGAGCGATTGTTTGGTGGATTAAAATAAACATAGTAACTTTGCAGTCGCAAAAACGGAACGGGATTTAGCGCAGTTGGTAGCGCACACGTCTGGGGGGCGCGAGGTCGCTGGTTCGAGTCCAGTAATCCCGAC
>CAVBXD010000038.1:0-30250 GCA_963599465.1 Oscillospiraceae bacterium
TGTCCTCACTCAGGGCGATGCACTGCTTGGGGCAACGCTGCACGCACGCAGTGCAACCGCAACAGGTCTGCTTGTCTGTTATCTTAATCATCACTTTGAAAATTTATGCAGTACACTTAATGCCTTTGCTCTCACGAACACTCGCTCGTTGCTTGTCAAGCCCAAAGTATATGCTGCTAGTGATACGGATAGAACACATAAGATTCCAACGATGAAGAAACGGAGGACGGTGTCGTCCATTATGTTGTAGACCACGGCTGGCAGTATGGCGGAGAGTGCCACTACTATGAACACTTTTGAGTAGACATGGGTGAAGTAGTCTCGGATGCGCAAGCCAATCAGAGGACGGAGCATCGTCATACGTGCCAACTGGCAGACGCACTCCATGATGAAATGTACAATGAATACGGAATAGGCTGGCAAGGCCAACTTCAGGAGTACATACGAGATGGGCAATATCATGATGAGCGTAGTGCCGCAAACTGCCTGATATTTCTTCACCTTGCCAGTGGCTTGGTTGGCAACAACCATCGGGTTGGCGCAAGTGTATATCAGAGACGTACAAATCATGATGCGCAGGAACGTGACGGTGTTCTCAGGCACTGTCTTCAGCCATACTCTCAGAATAAGCTCCGTCTCGAAGAGGACGGGCAACGAGAGGCAGAAGAGTAGGAAGAACGAGAAACGGGCGCTGCGGAACATGAGCTTGTGCATCTCCTGCATCTCGCCCTTGGCGTAGTTCTTGGTGATTTGTGGGTTGAGTGCCATCTGGAAGTTGCCCACAAACTGCTCTACGGCGCCCTGCACCTGTACTGCCACGCCTCGGGCGGCATTGACCACAGGACCGAAGAACACGTTGAGAAGCATGTTGAGTCCCTGTCCGAAGAAGACGGCAGAGAGGTTGCCGAACATACTCCAACCGGCGAAGTTTGTCATTTCCTTGAACAGTGCCTTGTCCCAAACATGGCGATACTTGGCCTCCTCGAAGTGGCGGTTGCAGTAGATGCTGTAGCAGAAGCGCATGAATATCTGCACGGCCAATGTCAAGAATGCATACAGCACCATCTTGTCGATGGGGAACAGCAACAGCATATAGACGATAGCGAGCTTTAGCACAGCCTCTAAAATGGATATATAGGCGAATGCCGACATCTTCTCATGTGCTACGATATCCGCATTATACGGAACGCTGATTATCGAGATTAGTGCCGAGACGATGGAGCTCTGCAGCACCCAGAAGGCGGCATCGAGTCTGTCGGGCGGTATCTGCATCTTGTTGTAGAGAAACCACACGCCGATGGTCTCGCCCAGGAGGACGATGATGCCGGCAATGAGGGCATGTATCTGTAGCGTGGTGCTGAAGACGGTGGAGAGGCGCTGCTTGTCGCCCTTGCCCAGTGCGAAGGTGATGTATCGCTGGGTGGCGGAGGACATAGATCCGTTGATGAAGCCGAACATGGCTACGATGCCGCCTACTACGTTGCAGATGCCGTAGTCCTCCACTCCGAGGGTGTTGAGTACTACACGACTGGTGTAAAGCGAAATACCCATCATAAAGAGCATGCGGAAATACAACATGAGTGTATTCTTCGCTATCCGTTTGTTGTTATCTGATGATTGAGACATATATTACTTTTTCTCAATTTTATCATTCGACAATAGTATATGTACAGGAGTATTGGGGTATCTTCCCATTTTAATCATTTTAATCAAGTCATCTTTAGATATTCCAAAAGAATCTGAAAGATAATGTAAGTGTGGTCTGCTACCTTGTACTCCTGCTTCTTTTCCCTTCAAACCTTTATATGTTTGCAAGAAACAATGCCAATGAATACCATTATCAAAAACTCTTGCAATCAGCACATCTGCTTGGTCGATAATTGTTCGCATTTGTCCTTCGGTGAGTGTCGTTTCTCCCATATATTCAACATTTCCATCATCTTTCAAATGCATAAATGAAGGGAGCTTTTCATCTTTAACACTTTTGGGGTCGCCCTGCCATTTATAGTGACTAAACTTATATCCACATTCGTCTGCGAAATTATACAAAGAAGACAGTTGTGTATTCGTAAGTTGCACCCCTCTCAACAATCGAATTTGTTGTTTTTTATTCAATTCTTTTTGAAAAATGTTCTTAAACACATCATCAACAGTACCTTTTGTAAAATCATTATATGTCTGTTCTGCAAACATCAATGCCACTCGACCTATAATATCATCGTTATAAGGCAAGTTGAAATTTTTATCATTTTTCAACATTGTTTTAATAACAGGAGCTATTGAAGATGCATGAAACTTTATCATAGTTTCCCTATAGGATACATTTTCAATATCTTCCATTTGATTGGCAATAAGTTCCTTATCGCCATCTTTATATAAATATGTTGTCATATTATCTCTTAATTATAGTTACAAGGTCACAGGGACAGGTACCGCCGACCTACTTCGTGGGCCGCGTAACCTGTCCGTGCGCCACATTGCTACAGGTTGGACTTTTCCGGTTTTACCCCAAGCATTGCTACTGTATTTGAAAATTCTGATACAACTTCAATGAACTGCGGATTGTCCTTGCGGATTATCAAGGCCGCAAAATTTTCCACACCTTCCATATCTTCAATACCTACGAGGGGGTCAAGGGGCCAGGTACTGCCGACCCACTTCGTGGACCGCGTAACCTGTCCATGCGCCACACGTCAACAGTGGTGCCTTTCTTGAAAAACAATAAAGTAATTGTGATTTGTTCCCCACCGCAGTATCGCTCTGCGCATGGTCGCCACTCGAGTGGGGAAACTATCACTTACAGAAACGGGACAGGGGCAGTGTTAGCGAAGGCAACGTAACGATGTCACCATCCCAATCAATTCTGTTGTCTAAGCTCTTCGCTATATTGGTACCCGATTTCTGCTGGGGCTTTAGGACTATCTTGCGGATACGCACATTACTGAAGTCCACATCCCTGTAGTCATTAGCAGAAGCTATCCTTTCTGCAGTCCTTAGTACATACTGCATGAAGGTATATGATGCCTCTAGTTGTTTGCCCGCATCTCCTGTCTTGCCGCTCTTCATTTCAACGAGCAGGACGAACATTTTTCTATTCTTGGACACCAGAACGATATAATCGCAGAATTTCAACAAATCTACAGGTGCCCCGTTCTCTCCTCTGCAATTATTGAAAAACGGGAAGAAATGCTCAGGCTCTTCATCTTGGTCATACCGATACAAGGTCCAGGCATCCACTGCTTCTTTCACGATAGCAGCAGAATGTATCTTTGCCTTAGCCAGCTTTTTCTCTTCCAACCGATTCTGGTTCTTGGGACACAGACGCTGCGACAGAATCCGGGTACACAATTCGTATTCATTCATGATGCACCTCCTTTTCTATCCTTCAGACAAAAGGGCATACAACCTCTCCGACACCATATTTTGCCTGAAGATTGCGTCGTCCATCGACGGCATCACAAACCCTTCATCGTCCACATCAAGGCTTTTCACACTTACAGAAGCCTTTCGTTTCCTCTCGAAATACAGTACCGACAAATCGTGACAGTCGAGCAGCATCTCAGGCGAGTATTCCATGTCCTCGGGTAGCGTCTGCCCCTTTCTGCTCAATGCCCCCGCCATAATCAGGTTGTTTATCTCGCGTATGATGTAGTCACTGTGTGTGCTGACGACTACACGCAGTCCCTTTGCTGTCAGCAGCGCAAAAATCCGGGCCAGCAGAATCTGTACATCAGGATGGAAGTTCATCTCCGGCTCGTCCACTATCAGCGTGTCACCCTTACGTGCCAAGTGTCTTAGATAGATGACAAGGCTCGCCATCGTCTTCACAATGGACGAAGACAGGTGGAACGGCAGTTTACGGCTCTTCGCCATGCCCTGTCCGCTGAACTCCACATCTCCGTTTTTGGTCATGCTGACCTCACCCAAGAGCAAATCGTTCTCTATCATTGTCGCCACACTGGAGTACTCGCTTTCGTTCTTGGAAATGGTTTCCAAATCGTTGGCTATACGCAAACTGTTGCGAACGGCCTGGGGATAGCGACGGGAAGAACTGTTGATGATGCTAATAATATCTATCTCCGACTTCCCCGTCTGCTGGATTTGGTCTATCAGTTCATTGCGGCTTAGCGACAACTCCGTCTTGAACGTATAGATGCTGTTTCTTTCAACCGTAAGCATCCTTGCGTCCGAACGGTTGCAGAAAGCTGCCATGCGTAATATCTGGCAGAAAAGAGCAGTAGTTCTAATACCAGTCCGCGTCATGGCGGTGAGCTCCATATTGCTCTCTACGGTTACCGCCGGGCTGTCCGCCAGCTTGGTTATCTTCCAATACAAGGACCCCTCGCTTATCTGCACATGAATGGTCGAATGCAGAAACATGCTATAGTCCTCGTCAGAGTAGACGGCCTCTAACGAGAACTTGGAAAAGAGTTTGGCGACGGTGACGTCCGATATGCCGAAAATACTGCCTAGCTGTTTCTTTACCGATGCACAGTTTGCAGTCAGCCATTGGGTAATATAATCCTTTTCAATATGGAAACGCCCCGTTGCCTTCAGTTCCTCCAAGATTGCCGCAAAGCAGTCCAGGTCGAACGGAAACCCGTTTTGAAGGAAAGCTTGCAAAATGTATGAGGCATACGTCTTTCCTGTTCCGTTGCATCCACAGAACAGTATGAACTTTTTATTCAGGTCTATTTGAGCCTGCCGGATGATGCCAAGCCCATCTATCTTTAGTATCATGACTCTTTATATAAACGTATTATACTTGAATTTTGTTAAGGGTCTGTGGGACAGGTACCGCTGCCCCACTTCGTAGGCCGCGCACTTGTCCGCATGCCACGAGTCTCTGAGATTATTGCATATGAGTTTCAAACCATTCAACAGTCTTTTTCGTACTGATGTTTCCATCTTTCTCACGAACTGTGTCACGTTCTTCCTTGGGTATGAAAGCTGCTATAAGATGACTGTCCAGCGCTGTTTCTTCATTGAACACCTTCACTTGAAAATCTTTTATTTGCCAATAAGCCACGACATCACGCATAGCGTCACGAAAAGCATCCTGGAGTCCAATCAGCCAATCTATCCTATGTCCATGCACTATCAGGCACACCCTATACATGCTGGGAGTTATTTCCAGACTTCTCAAATGCAGGGGCAGACGGGACAAGGACTGTTCGCCATGTTGCCCGCCTCTCATGTCATTGAAAAGGCGAAGCGAGTCGGAGAACTTCTGCTGAATGTCAGAGATAAACCCCTTAAACTTTTCTCCGCACATATCCTTGGGCGAAGAGGACTTTGCTTCTATCAATGCCACGTGGGGACTGATATAGACGATGCATTCGCAAGCCTTCACTCTCTCCGTTTCTGTCTTAAGCGGATCCTTCTCTATACAGAACACATCTTCGTCAGGGAAGCAGAACTTCATGAATGATTCGTAGAACTCCATGGTCACAAACTGATTTCATCTTTATACAGCAGGATGGACTCGTCAATGATGGGATTCTTAGGCATTTCCTGCAGAAGGTCGCTTGTCGTACACCCATCGTCATCGAAGGAAAGAACAGGGATGCTTATGTCCTGTTTATGCGCCATGATATACAGACGCTTGATAACGAAATAGGAATGTGAGGCTATGAAGAATTGAACGCCAGCGCTGGCAAGCATAAGTATGGTGTCGAGCAATCGTGTTATCAGCGACGGATGAAGGTTGGCCTCCACCTCGTCAATTAAGATAATCGATTGGCTGTCAAGATAACGATTTCCCAAAAGGAGATCGAGTATGGACAGTTTCTTCACTCCCTCCGAGGTTGTGGCTATGTCATAGACGCGACGATTGCTGTCGCGGAACTGCCACTCGTTCTTGTCCTCGTTGTATTCCTGTCTTCCCCCCACCATCTCGCTCACTTTCTGGCGAGCATCGGCAAAACTCTTGAAATTTCTTCCTTTCTGGGTGCGGTTCAACGCTTTCGCCAGGTCGCTATACGGTTCTTCAAATCCGAAGCGGTTATCATCTTTTGCCTCTAAGATAATGTCTTTGATGGAAATGATTTCCTTGGCAGGAATGAACACACTGTTTGAAGTGCGCTGTGCAAACGTGTTGCGGTCGATGCTTGCCTGCTTGGTGGTCGAGGACCCCAACGAATACGTGAAGACCTCGCCGCTGTCTGAAGTCATGGAAAAGGACATGCTCTTCTCGCCCTTCTTCACAATGTCGCCCAGTTCGGAAGCCTGGAAAGTCCAGTACAGTTTATCTGAGAGTATGTCCTTGTCGGTACGGTTTTCCCTGCCACGCCTGTAAGTCTCGATGGTCTTCAAGGCCGAGAAAACCGCTTTCAGCAGGAAGGTCTTTCCCGATTGGTTGGGCCCTATTATCAGATTGATGTTTCCAAGGTTGCCCACATTCAATGAGGAAATGGCCCCAAGATTGTTTATGGATATGTTCTTTATCATGGTTCAACGCACTGTTTATCTTTCGGTAAGGGGGACAGGGGGACATGCACCTGACCCACTTCGTGGGCCGCGCATCGGTCCGTGCGCTACGATGCCCCGTTTGTTAATATTCTGGATACTGCTCCAACAAGTCGCATATTGGTGACGGATATACTGTCGAATCTCATAATACCTTTAACTCCTAATTTGTGGACTTGAAATCTTGTCGGAGGCAAGTAGCCGGCAGCGGGAGGTTGCCGGGTGCTTGCGCAGGTCGGGCGGTCGGCAGTTCTTGGTGCTGCCTGAAAAGCATGCGGGGAAATGTCCGACTTTCGGTACAAAGGTAAACATAAAACTCTGAAACCATCACATCTTTTAGAGGAAAATATTACACACAGATTTTTTTAGACTCCCTTTTGCTCTACAGCTCATCAATTGTCAAAAACAGGCATGGCATAAACTTTTTGTGGCAAGTTGCAAAATAGTTAACTGCAACATTTGGGAATATGGCAACTATTGCCTAACTTTACCATCAGAAGGAGGATTCTACGTCGTCGAACTCAAATTAAGGAACAACGGCGGCAAGGGTCTGCTCGACTGGAAGATCGTCAAGTGACAAACGGTATTCCGCAGTACGTTTCACAAGTATCATGCAACTTTAGTTTTCTGACACAAGATTATGGAAATAGTAATAGGACTAATCATCGGCCTTGCCATAGGCTTCTTCGTTGGCAAGTTGATGACGGCAAAGGCTGCCGGCGAGGAGAGAACGCAACTGGTGGCGAAGGCTCAGGTACAAGAGTCTGAGAAGGAACAACTGGCAAGGCAGATAGAGCAAATCCGCATGCAAGCGGAAAAAGAGCTTGAAAGCCAACGTATGCAAGCGGAGAAAGACCTCGACGGTCTGCGCATACAAGCGGAGAAGGACCTTGAAGGCCAGCGCACGCAAGCGGAGAAGGAAAAGCAAGCTCTCAAGGATAGCCAGGATGTTTTAATAGAGAATGAACGTTCGCATCATGCTGAGGAGATACAGTCTCTGAAAAGCCAGATGGCAAGCGAGCGACAGTATGCCGCCAAGCTCCGCGAGGAAAGCGACGCGCAGTGGGCGCAGAAACTGGAAGCCCTGAAACAGGAAATGCAGCGGATGAACATCGAGCAACAGAAGGCTGCCGCCGAGCAGCTCGCCGCCAAGCAGTCGGCCCTTCAGGAGAACAACCGCTTGCAGATGGATGAGCTCTTGAAACCTATCAAGGAGCAATTTGCCGACTTCAAGAAATCGGTTGAGGAGAGCCGTACCAGCAACGAGGTAAGCAAGAAGGAACTGCAACATTCCTTCGAGGCGACAATGAAACTCTTCCAGCAGGAACAGCAGCAGGCCGTGGCAAACCTCAAGGAGCAGACCTCGAAGATTGGCTCAGACGCCGCCAACCTCACCAAGGCATTGAAGGGCGACAGCAAGATGCAAGGCGATTGGGGAGAGATGGTTCTGGAGACGATTTTGGAGAACAGCGGCTTGCGCAAAGACGAGGAGTTCTTCATCCAGGAGAACACCAAGGACGAGAACGGCAAGAACTTCCGTCCCGATGTCATCGTTCGCTTCCCCGAGGGGAGGAGCGTGGTCATCGACTCGAAGGTGTCGCTCACCGCCTACACCGATGCCCTTGCCACAGAGGATGACGCGGAGCGTGAACGACTGATGAAAGCCCACGCCCTAAGCGTACGCAAGCATATCGACGAACTCGCCGAGAAAGACTATTCCAAGTTGGTGGACGATGCCATCGGTTTCGTCCTCATGTTTATCCCCAACGAGACCAGCTACATAGCCGCCATGAAACAGCAGCCGGACCTCAGCCGTTATGCCTACCAAAAGAAAATCATCATAATCTCGCCCTGCAACCTCCTCATGGCTCTCCAGCTTGCCTATAACCTTTGGCAATATGACCGCCAGAACAAGAACGTGGAGAAGATTGTGAAGACCGCCGCCGACCTCTACGACAAGGTGGTTGGCTTCGAGGATACGTTCACAGGCATAGGCGACTTGATAACCAGATTGTCGGGCACCTACGACAAGGCGAAGAAGCAGCTCTACGACGGCACGGGCAACGTGATGCGGAGAGTGGAGGGGTTGAAAGCGCTCGGTGTTACGCCAAAGAAGCAAATCAAGGGATTGGAGGAATAGGCTCGTCGGCCAACGCCTTTATGTTTCGCGTCAGCCCTTCGTATTTGGCTCGCTTCACGGCTGAGCCCTTGAAGAGTCGCCGATAGTCGTCCACCGTCAAGTTGTCCCATTTTTGTCGCGTCATCCCCAACAGTTCCTCACGCGGCTGGAGTGCCGGCTCCGTGGTTGGTGTAGCGAAACGGTTCCAGGGACAGGCACGTTGGCAACGGTCGCAACCATAGAAGGTGTCGCCCATGGCAGCCTTTGCCTCGTAGGTCAATTCACCACGGTTCTCTATGGTTTGATAAGACAGGCATCGCCTTGCGTCAAACCTCGTGATGTCGCCATAGCCTTCCACATGTTTTGCCGGCATTCTGACGGCATGGGTGGGACAAGCGTCCACGCAACGATGACATGTGCCACATCGGTTGGGCTTTGGCTCGTCGGGCGGAAGCTCTACGGTAATAAACAGCTCGCCGAGGAAAAACTCACTTCCGGCATGAGGGATTATGAGCTGTTGGTTCTTGCCAATCCATCCTAATCCGGCTTGCACCGCCCAATAACGCTCCAGCACGGGAGCCGTGTCAACGAAAGCACGATAATCGGCAATGCCCACGCCGGATGCCAGTCTGTGCAATTTCTGCTTCACGATGTCGTGATAATCAAGTCCCAAGGCATAGTCGGCTATTTGCGGCTCTCCCTCGGGCAATCGGCGAGCGGGAAAATAATTGAGGGCTACCACAACAATGGTTTTCACCCCCGGCATGAGCAAGCATGGGTCGAATCGCTTGTCGAGATTGTTGTTAAGATACGCCATGTCAGCATTGCCGCCATCGGCGAGCCACTCAAGATAATGTCGCCTCATGGCCTCGCTTACTGGAGCGGCCTTAGCGAAACCACAAACGAAAAAGCCGAGGCGTAGAGCTTCGGCTTTTATCTTGTCTTTCAATGATTCTTCTTTGCTTGTCATATTGAGTTGAGTATGGCAACCTTTTAAAACAACGACTTATTGAAATGTCTTGAACTCGTAGCCTTGCTCTTTCAGCCATGCCAAACACTCCGGCAGGGCCGTGCGCAGCTTGTCAATGGCCTTCAAAGAGTCGTGGAACGTGATAATGGAACCGTTGCGCGCATATCGTTTCACGTTGTTTACCACGTCTTGCGAAGTCATCCATTTGGAATAATCGCGAGTGACGAGATCCCACATTATTATCTTGTAATAGCGGTTCACCCACCAGTACACGTCGAATTTCATCCATCCGTGGGGCGGCCTGAAGAGATGCGCCTTTATCAGCTCGTTGGCCATTGCCACGTCTTGCCCGTAGGTTATGGCCATATGCCTCAAGCTGCCGAGATGATGGAAAGTGTGGTTACCCACCTGATGACCTTCCTCCACTATACGGTTGTAAAGGTCATGATACCTCAGCACATTCTCCCCCACCATGAAGAACGTGGCCTTGACGCCATACTCCTTCAAGGTGTCGAGAATAAACGGGGTCGACTCTGGTATGGGGCCGTCGTCGAAGGTAAGGTAAACGGAGTGGTCGTGCCGGTCCATCCGCCAAACGGCTTTTGGGTAAATCCAGCGCAACCACTTCGATGGCTGTTCTATGAACATTGTTTGCCAGTGTTATTGCTGCGTCAACGTGCCACCCTGTGCCATGTAGCGCGAATACAGGCGCTGCATCGTTGCCTGCTGCTGCTTGGCGAGCTTGGCGTCGAAGGTCGCTGTCACCTGGGCGGTCTGATCCATGATAGACAACTGCATCAGCACGTCGCGAGCCGACTGCTGGAAGCGGATGCCCTTCAAGCTGAGATAATAGTTGACATATTGCTCAGCCACCTCAAACACCTTCTTGTCGCACTTCGTGGCGTTGGCCTTGTCGCCTACGAGGGCGTAAGCCCTGGCGAGGTCGGCACCGCCCGACATGTAGTTTATAGGCACGTTATACTCAGGTATCTCCTTCATGGCCTTGGCAAGAACCTTCTTCGCGAGATCTTTCCTGTTGTCGGCTATGAGGCGCAAGGCGAGCGTGGCGAAGAGGCGGCGATGGGTGTAACACATTCTCATCACGGTCTCGTCGATATACAATCCCGGCTCTGACAAACCACCATAGCGGAAGCGTTCCATCATGTTGTGGTATGTCTTCATGCTGTCGAAATTCTTGGCCCCTGGCTTGTTGGTGGTGAACGGCGTGATGCGGTTGGCAAGGCCTTCCTGCACGAAATTGTCGCCAAGGTTCATGAAGTTCTCCTCGCCCACGGTTATAGCTACGTAGAGCGGACGCGTCCAGTTGCATTGCGAAATCATCTCAAGCATCATGAGGTCATTCTTGTAGAGGGCGTTCTTACCCTTGAGCGAGATGACCATGCGGTCGGGGATGGTGTCTGATGCCATCATCATTCCGCTACGGCGCACCGCGTCCTTGTCGATGGTGACAAAGATGGTGTCGGTAGGAATCACATGGAAGTCGCGGTTCTTTGAGCGCACCCAGTACTTGAGGACGTTCTTAAGCTCAAACGGGTCTTTGCCGAACTGTGCCTTAGCCTGTGCCGGATCCTGTTGGTAGAACTGCTTTATTTGGTCCTTGAGCGATGGTTGCACCTCTATATACTCGTTGGTGCCTGAGCAATAGTCGAGCCTTGGCCACGTGATAGGCACTGCCGGCGAATTGTATGCCGGTCGTTTCATCTGGTCGATGTACCAGTCGGTTTGCAGGTAAGAGAGGTTGCAGACGCGTGCGTCGGTCCTCACACCCTCGGTCTCCTGGTTGTACCAAAGTGGGAAGGTGTCGTTGTCACCATTGGTGAAGACTATTGGGTTGCCCTTGTCTTGCAGCGACATGAGGTAGTTGCTTCCGAAGTCGCGGCAAGTGTATCTTCCTGAGCGGTCGTGGTCGTCCCATGTCTGCGACACCATCTGCAGAGGCACGAGCAGGCAGAGCACGCCAATGACGGAGGCGAGAGCCACACGGTTCAGCTTCACGCGCTTGCACAGCAGGTCGTAGATGGCTGCCACGCCCATGCCGCACCAAATGGCGAAGGCATAGAACGAGCCAGCGTAAGCATAGTCGCGCTCACGAGGCTGCACTGGCGTTTGGTTGAGGTATATCACGATGGCGAGACCTGTCATGAAGAAGAGGAAGAACACCACCCAGAACTGGCGTATACCGCGACGGTCGCGGAACGCTTGCCAGAAGAGGCCTACGAGACCAAGGATGAGAGGCAGGCAATAGAACGCGTTGTGTCCCTTGTTGCCGCCGGGGTTGGTCACGGGGTCATAGGCTTGCAAGTCCTTTGGCAGTTTCGACTGGTCGCCAAGGCGAGCGTTGTCGATAAACGGTATGCCGGTAATCCAGTTGCCATGCTCCAGCTCGCCATTGCCCTGAATGTCGTTCTGGCGACCGGCGAAGTTCCACATGAAGTAGCGCCAGTACATGAAGTTGCACTGGTAAGAGAGGAAGAACTGGATATTGTCTATCTGCGAAGGCACCTTCACGGTCATCTGTTCGCCACAGCGGTCGTAAGGCACCTCGGTGCCGCTGACGCCGCCCATCCACGACTCATAGTCCTGTGCGTGGCCGGAGTCGTACATGCGCGGGAAGAACATATTCTGCGCATAGACATACTTATCCTTGTGGGTCACCACGAAGTAAGAGTCTTTCTCGTCTTTCGACGACTTCTCCTTTCGGCTGTAAACGGGCGCGCCCGATTTTAGCACTGGCCTGCACAAGTCGCCGTCTTGTTTCAACGCCACCTGTGAGGTGTAGGCCTGGCCGTAGAGCAACGGACGGTCGCCATACTGGTCGCGGCTGAGATATGATCCGAGGGTGAAGATGTCCTCGGGCGAGTTCTGGTCCATTGGCGGATTTGCCACGGAGCGGATGACGATGACTGCATAAGACGAATAGCCTATCATCAGCATGAGCATACAGAGCAATGCGGTGTTCTTGAAACGAGAGGTCACAAGACGCACCGGCTTCTTGTCAACAATCTTCCGGCGGTTGAGCAGGAAGGCAACCGCAGCAAGCACTATCACGCCAATGATGAACGCCGACCAGCCATAGCCATAGAACGGTATGCCGATGAGACCGAAGGAGAGCAAGAACGAGATGTTCTCGCGCTTTACGCTGCGCGCCACGAAGCTCTCGTAGATGGCCCAGATGGTACACGCCACGAGGCAGGCGATATATATAATGAGACCTGTGTTGAACGGCAGGTGGAGCGTGTTGACGAAGAACAGCTCAAACCAGCCACCAACGGTCACGATGCCAGGCACCACGCCATAGAGCACGGCGGCGAGGATGACGAAGCTGATGCCCAAGGCTATGAGCGAGCCTTTCACCTCCACGTTGGGGAACCGCTTGTAGCAATACACCAGCACAATGGCGGGGAGGCACAAGAGATTGAGCAAGTGGACACCGATAGAGAGACCGGTCATATAGAATATCAGCACGAGCCAACGGTCGGAGTGAGGCTCGTCGGCATGGTCTTCCCACTTGAGGATGAGCCAGAACACCACGGCGGTGAACGCCGATGAATAGGCATACACCTCACCCTCCACGGCCGAGAACCAGAACGTGTCAGACCATGTGTAGATGAGTGCGCCCACCATGCCCGAAGCCTCGATGACGATGGTTTTGGCGAGGCTCAACTCGCTCCAGTCTTTCACTATGAGTTTGCGCACGAGGTGCGTGATGGTCCAGAAAAGGAAAAGGATGGTCGCCGCTGAAAGCAGCGCCGACATGGTGTTCACCATTCGAGCCACCTGCGACGGGTCGCTTGCGAAATGGGAGAAGAGGTTGGCGGTGAGCATGAAGAACGGTGCCCCTGGTGGGTGACCAATCTCCAGTTTGTAGCCTGTTGTGATAAACTCAGGACAGTCCCAGAACGAGGCTGTCGGCTCAATGGTAGACACGTAGGTGAAGGCGGCTATCACGAACGCCACCCAACCAAGAACCGTATCCACTAAACGGTATTGTTTCATCTTTACCTTATAAAAACTGTTGAGTTATTGCAATAATTCCGTGCAAAGTTAATTAATTTATCACAGTTGGCAAATATAATGCGTACCAAAATGCCGCCTCGCTTTTTTTTAAACAAAAATTAATGTTGGAGGAAAGGTTGGCAAAAAATAAAGCATTAACTTTGCTTTATATAAATAAGGTATTTGCATGAAAATGTTATACACACTGGTTTTGGCGCTTGCTTTCGCGAGCTGCGGCATCAAGAACAATGGCACCAACGGTGCCGACGCCTCTGTCTCGACAAAGACGGCAGACCTTTCGCGCGTGACAGCACGTCCAGCCGACACTGCGCACGCCTCGCTCGACTGGTCGGACAAGAGCCTGTGGTTTGAGGGACCGGAACGCCTTGGCACCATAGACGACAATCTTCCCGACGTGTTCTATCTGCTGCCGACGTGTGTAGTCGACTGGACCGACGGGGCGGGCATCGTTCGCCATAATGCCGACCCATCAAACCCTGCGCACCGCGAGGCATGGCAACTGTCTGCCGAACTCGCCGACACTATTTTCGCCACACGTGCCAACTTGTTCTTGCCTTATTACCGTCAGGCCACGTTCCAGGCCCTTGAAGGCAACGGCGCGGAGGCAGCCGGCAAGATGGCTGTGGACGATGTCTTGGATGCCTTCGACTATTACCTCAAGCACTACAACCATGGCCGCAAGTTCGTGCTCGCCGGCTATAGCCAAGGCGGACACATGGTGAAGGAGGTGCTGAAGCACATCGACGACGACACTTACAAACGCCTGATAGCTGCCTATGTGGTTGGCTATGGAGTGACCGCCAGCGACACGGTGACGCAGGCCGGACACCGCACGTCGCACATAAAACTGGCAAACGACGCCACGTCGCATGGCGTGACCGTGAATTTCAACAGCGTCACTTCGCCTGATGCCATGTGCCCGCTGCTATGCAACGGCAACATAGGGTGCATAAACCCCGTGTCGTGGACAACCAATAGCACCGCGGCAACACTGCTCAAGGCGGGAGCCAAGCCCAAGACCGACGACACACGCTTCCCTTATGGCACCGCGGCTGTGCCGCGCGACAACGCCACGGCCGTCACCGTGAGCGTAGACAATGCCCACAAGGTGCTGGTGGTAAGGGGCATAGATGCCAACAGGTATGCTTTCGCCGGACTGAAAGACTTCTTCCCCGTCGGCAACCTGCACTTGCAGGAACTGTTTTTCTACGGCGACTGCCTGCGAAGCAACGTCCTGTTGCGCAGTGGGATGAAATGAGGAAAGATGTAAACATAAAACTTATTTCCTACGGATTCCTTGCCTACAGGATGTCGATGTTCCTGTTGGTGGGCGAATAGCCGCGGGACATCAGGGAAGCAACAAATAATCATTAAAAACAAGAAATGGAGTTTTTGAGAAAACTGTCCGACTTTTTCGGCAGACACATGTCGGTCATCGTGATATGCATGGCATTGCTGGCATTGCTGAAACCCGAAGCTGTGGGATTCATCAAGACGAGTTATGTCAACACGTTGTTAGGCATCGTGATGTTCGGCATGGGACTGACGCTGAAGCTTTCCGATTTCCGCGTGGTGTTCAGCCATCCTCGGGACGTGGTCATAGGCTTCGTGGCGCAGTTCACCATCATGCCGCTGCTGGCTTTCGCGCTGTCGCGTTGTTTCAACCTCTCGCCCGAACTCACCGTGGGCGTGATATTGGTTGGCACGTGTCCGGGCGGCACTTCGTCGAACGTGATGACCTACCTTGCCAAGGGCGACGTGGCTCTGTCGGTTGGCATGACAGCGGTGTCTACGGTGCTCGCGCCTGTGGCAACACCGTTGCTCACATATTTATATGCGGGGCAGACAGTTGACGTGAACTTGTTGTCGATGTTCATGTCGATAATCCAAGTCGTGATTCTGCCCATAGCCCTCGGCTTTGCCATAAACAAGTTTTTTCCGCGGTTTACCGCCAATGCCGTGGGCGTATTGCCGCTTGTGTCAACATTGGCAATCGTGGCAATCGTGGGAGCTGTGGTGAGCGCAAATGCCTCAAAGCTATTGACTTGCGGCTTGGTGGTGCTCTGCGTGGTGGTCTTGCACAACATCTTGGGTTATACCCTGGGCTACACGGCCGGAAAGGTGTTGCGGATGTCGGAGAGCAAATGCCGCACGGTGGCCATAGAGGTAGGCATGCAGAACTCTGGCTTGGCAACGTCGTTGGCCACGGTGCACTTCGCGCAATATCCGTTGGCCACCATTCCCGGGGCGGTGTTCAGCGTGTGGCACAACGTGTCGGGAGCCATGCTTGCCAGCATCTTCCGCCGCCGGTCGGAACGTGAAAACAAACAAGTAAAAACATTAGCGCAATGAACAAGACAAGAAACATGATGTTGGGCATGGCATTCGCGGCATTGGCTGTAGTGGCATTGCCAGGATGCAAAGGTAAAGCCAGCGAAAGTGGCGCGGACGGCACCACTTTCATAAACGGGCACGAATATGTTGACCTTCAACTGCCAAGCGGCGTGTTGTGGGCGAAAACCAATGTAGGCGCGGAAACCGAAACCGGCTATGGCGACTTCTACGCGTGGGGCGAGACTCAGCCCAAGCCCGATTGCTCGCAGGAGACATACAGTTTTGGCACCAGCTTTGACAAAATGACCAAATACAGCACCTCAGACCGCAAGACAACCCTTGAGCCTGCCGACGACGCGGCAACCGCCAACTGGGGCGAAGGCTGCCGGATGCCTACCGAAGAAGAATTCAAGGAGCTGGGCGACACCGCCAACTGCACGTGGACATGGGTAAGGAAACCCGTTGCCGAGAAGGACACGATAGCGGGATATGAGGTGAAAAGCGTGCGCAACGGCAAAGCCATATTCCTGCCGGCGGCAGGAGCCCGCAACGAAAAACAGACGGTGCTACAAGGCGACAACGCCGTGTACTGGACAAGCACAAGGGATGGCGAGGTGGACGGCAACGCCGCATGCCTGTCGTTCTACTTTGCCAATTACAGTTGGTACAAAAACTCACGCTACATAGGAGCTTCCATAAGGGCAGTGGCAGAGCCAAAGGCAAAAGGCGGCAAATGACGGCTCGGGCAAGGAGACTATTCAAGGAAACAAACAACCATAAGAAAAACAATTCATTGAAATGAAGAAATCGCAATTATTGGTCGTAGGCGCAATCGCCATTTCGTTTTGCGCCACCGGCTGCAAGATGTCATCGCAAAAACCGACCTCCGACTCCGACTCTGTGGCTGTCGACACTACCTGTGTGGATAGCATAAAGCCGCTGACTCTCAGCGTTGACAGCATTGGCTATCACAAAAAGGCAGGATCGGGCTTTGAGTGCACGATATCGGCAGATTATCCACGTGGCGACGACAGCCTCGCCGTTGGCGTGCGGAAATTCATCGCAAGCGAGCTGGCGGCCCACTACATACCACGCGACATGATGGACGACACGAAACAACTGCGCAAGTATCCCATCTACAAGGGCGACGACGACGGCAAGAAGATCATCGACTTCTATGGAACGGGCACAACGCGATACCTCACGGAGAGCTGGAAGGAGATGGCAGAGAACTACGACAGCCACGACGAGATACCCACTTTATACCAGCAGTTGAAGATAAAGAAGAGCGAGGAAACGGCGACGTATGTCACCTACAGCGTGACCGACGAGAGAAACATGGGCGGTGCACACGGGTCTTACAACTTCTATGATGTGAACATCAGCAAGCTGACGTTCAAGCCTGTAAAGATGGTTGACTCCTCGCGCCTCCGTGCCTTGCAACCGTTGTTGCGCAAGGGCGCGTTGAGCTATCTGAGAGAATGCGGTGAGACATCGGCTACCGATTCAACCCTGAACAGCTACCTCATCCTGCCCGACAACGGCCTTATCCCATTGCCCGCAAATTCGCCTTGGCTTGAGAAGGACACGCTGAAATTTGTTTACCAGCAATATGAAATCGCGCCTTATGCCGTTGGCCCGGTAAGCTTCAACATAGCGGTTAAGGACATAAAAAAATACCTCACAAAGGAGGGCAAGGCATTGCTTGGAAAGTAAATCCGCCTTCACAAAAGAAAATCAACACACTCACAACGATAATAGCCGGCCAGCAATGAGCCGGCTTTTTTGTTAAACGGAAAAGTCCCACACGGCAATCGGCCATGTGGGACTTCCTTATTTCAGTTTGCTTGCTTACTTATTGTAGCAACGTGGCAGTTTAGAGGCTGCGATCCAAGCGAGAGTAAGCGTAGCGAGCCTCAGAGCCAAGCTCCTCCTCGATGCGGATGAGCTGGTTGTACTTGGCCATACGGTCTGTGCGGCTCATAGAACCAGTCTTGATCTGGCCGCTGTTTGTAGCCACAGCGATGTCAGAGATAGTGGTGTCCTCAGTCTCGCCTGAACGGTGAGAAGTAACGGTGTTGTAGCCGTGACGGTGAGCCATCTCGATAGCCTCAAGAGTCTCAGTCAGAGAACCGATCTGGTTAACCTTGATGAGGATAGCGTTGGCAGCGTGCAGCTTGATACCCTTCTCCAGGAACTTGGTGTTTGTAACGAAGAGGTCGTCGCCAACGAGCTGAACCTTGTCGCCGATTCTTGCTGTAAGCTGCTGCCAGCCCTCCCAGTCGTTCTCGTCGAGACCGTCCTCGATAGAAGCGATAGGATACTTCTCGCAAAGCTCCTCAAGGAAAGCGATCTGGCCCTCAACGTCGAACTCCTTGCCGTTAGGATCCTTAGGCATGCCGTTCTTCAGCTGCTTGTAGTTGTAGAACCACTTGCCGTCCTTGTTTGTAGCGAACTCAGAAGCGGCGCAGTCCATTGCGATTGTAACGTCCTTGCCCGGCTCGTAGCCAGCGTCCTTGATGGCCTGGCAGATGCTGTCGAGAGCGTCGTCGATGCCGTTGAGCTCAGGAGCGTAGCCACCCTCGTCGCCTACGGCTGTAGAAAGGCCGCGCTTCTTCAGGAGCTTGCCAAGAGCGTGGAACACCTCAGCGCCGCAACGGATAGCTTCCTTCTCGCTCTGTGCTGAACGAGGCTGGATCATGAACTCCTGGAAAGCGATAGGAGCTGAAGAGTGAGCGCCACCGTTGATGATGTTCATCATAGGAACAGGCAATGTATAGCTGTTGCAGCCACCGATGTAACGGTAGAGAGGCATGTGCAGAGCCTCAGCAGCCGTGTGAGCGGCAGCGAGAGACACGCCCAAGATAGCGTTTGCGCCGAGCTTGCTCTTTGTAGGAGTGCCGTCGAGCTCGAGCATCTTGTAGTCGAGACCGCGCTGGTCGAACACGTCCCAACCCTCAAGGGCAGGAGCGATGACATCGTTGACATTGGCAACAGCCTTCAAGACGCCCTTGCCAAGGAAACGACCCTTGTCGCCATCACGAAGCTCAAGAGCCTCGTTCTCACCAGTGCTGGCACCAGATGGAACACTTGCGCGGCCCATTACGCCGTTCTCGAGTGTTACCTCAACCTCTACTGTAGGATTGCCACGGGAATCCAGAATCTCACGTGCGTGAATCTTTGAAATCTTCATCGTATTAATGATTTATATGTATAAAAACGTTAGTTCGCAGAAAAAAACGATTGCTCGCTTACCTACGTGCAAAAGTAATGCCTTTCGGCATAAAGACAAAATAAATATGTCGCTTTGTCAGTCTGTTTTTAGTTTTTTTAATGAAGCGAGTGGTTCTTGTAAATTTTCAGGGGAGGTAGTGCATGACAAACCATCAAGCCTCAAACATGGTTCGGGCGGAGTTTTGTAAATATCGTTTACCAGAATTTAACATTTGACAAAACCAAATCCAGAGAACGAAAACCGGGGCGAAAGGGGGAAATAGTCGCGAAAACAGGCGACGGCAACCATCTCACTCCATAAAACGGATGCCGTTAAAGCGTAAAGGCAGTGCCGTTAAAGCACGAACGCGCCACCATTCAAGCGTAAAGGTACCACCATTCAAGCGTAGAGGCAATGCCATTCAAGCGCAAAGGCGACCGATGACTATCGTGTTTTGGAGCTTGTCTTACACAATATCCTAACTATCAACAAAATAGCACTCTCACCCAAAATTCGCGAAAAACCGGGCAAATGGAAGCACGGTCGCAACGAGACGATTCTTGAAGGATGGCTTGTCAAGTTTTTTACAACTCAAACAGTTGGGCAATCTCAGAATGTCAAAACTATTTTCAAGAAAAGTGCCGTTTTTGCGAAAATAATACGTAAATTTGCACAGATTGCCAAATACGGCATTCTACGGACAAGAAACTTTAACCATTAACCCAAACAATAATAATCAAGACATGGATACCAAAGGCAACCCACAGACCAACACGTATGATATCGTTTCCCATTTCGCCACTGAAGGCACCATCGACGACATCCGTCCATTGGGCAACGGCTTGATAAACGACACCTACAAAGTGACCACCAAGGAGCCAGACGCTCCCGCCTATGTGCTGCAGCGCATCAACACGACCGTCTTCACCGACGTGGACATGCTGATGGGCAACATCGACGCCGTGACACGCCACATCCGCAAAAAACTGGAATCTGCCAATGTGACAGACATCGACCGTAAGGTGCTGCGTTTCATCCCAGCCGACAACGGGCAGCTCTACCACACCGAGCCAGACGGCAGCGTATGGAGGCTTATGGTGTTCATTCCCAACGCCAAGACATACGAGGCGGTGACACCCGAATATTCTTATTTCGCCGGCAACGCCTTCGGCCATTTCGAGGACATGCTGGTAGACATCCCCGAAAAGCTCGGCGAGGTGATTCCCGACTTCCACAACATGGAGTTCCGTATGAGCCAGTTGCGCGAGGTCATTGAGAAGAACCCTGCCCACAGGGTGGAAGAAGACGCCGTAAAGCAACTTCTCGACTTGATAGAAAAAGACGCCGAAGAGATGTGCAAGGCTGAGCGCATGTACCGCGAGGGCAAGCTCCCGAAGCGCGTGTGCCATTGCGACACGAAGGTCAACAACATGATGTTCGACGAGGAAGGCCACGTGCTCTGCGTAATCGACCTCGACACCGTTATGCCCTCGTTCGTGTTCTCCGACTACGGCGACTTCCTCCGCTCAGCCGCCAACACCACTGCCGAGGACGACCCAGACATGAGCCATGTGGCGTTCAACGAGGAGATATTCAAGGCGTTCACGCGCGGCTACATCGAAGGGGCACGATTCCTCACACCCGTGGAGGTAGACAACCTGCCATACGCCGTGGCTCTCTTCCCCTTCATGCAAAGCGTGAGATTCCTGTGGGACTACCTCAGCGGCGACCACTATTGGAAATGCAAATACCCCGAGCACAACCTTGACCGCGCTCGCAACCAGATGCGGCTGTACCAGTGCGTAAGGGAACACGACGACATGATGAGAGACTTTATCAAGGATTGTCAGCAAGAACTGAACGACACCCAAATTTCATAACCGACAATCAAGTAATAAGACAAAGACATATTATGAAACTCAGATCCACAATCCTGGCAATCATGCTGATGGCAGGCACGAGCCTGTTCGCGGCGGAGACCTACACCATCTACCCCGTTCCACACGAACAGATAGCACAAGCGGGTTCGGTGACACTTAGCGGCACGCTCAACGTGGTGTGCGGCAAAGGCATCGACCAAGCCACCCGCCAACGCGCCGAACAGGTGCTGAAGGAGCACGGCGTGCGCTACAAGTTCACCTCGGCACCGAAGAAGGGCGCGGCTAACCTCCTGCTTGGCGTCAATGGCGACAAGAGCGCGGCCGACAAGACGGCGACAAGCCTCAAGCTGAGCCGCAAGGTGTTCGGCACGGCGAAATACGACAAGCATGTCGTAGCGGTGGCAGGCAAGGGAAACGCCGCCACGATAGTGATTCTCGGCGAGAACACCGACGCCACGTTCTGTGGCCTCGCCTCATTGGAGCAGATGCTCGACCAGCAAAAGGGACAGCTCTCCTGCGTGACCATATACGACTATGCCGACGTGAAAAACCGCGGCATAATAGAAGGCTACTACGGAGTGCCTTACTCTGAGGAAGTGACGGAAGACCTCTTCCGCTTCATGGCACGCTACAAGATGAACTCATACATGTATGGTGCCAAGTCGGACCCCTACCACTCTCAATACTGGGAGAAGCCTTATCCGCTTACTATCACAGCGGAGCAGAAGAAGATAGGCATGATGACACAAGACATGATGGACGGCATGGCAAAGGTGGCCACTGCCAACAAGGTCAACTTCATCTGGGCCATTCACCCCGGCACGGCCTTCTTCGACACCAAGAGCGATGACGTGCTCGACAAGATAATGGAGAAATATGAGTCGATGTACAAGCTCGGCATACGCCAGTTTGGAGTGTTCGTAGACGACTGTGGCGTGCCCGACGACTCGGAGAGCCTCAACATCGGCGCGCGAAGGCTCACCGCGCTGCAGCAGCTCGTGGACAAGAAGTGGAACTACAAGGGAGCCGCCCCTGCCGACACCGTGAAACCAATCAACTACGTGCCGCAGCTCTACGCCTACTCATGGGTGAGCAAGGAGAAAGCCGGACGATTCTTCAATTCGCTGAGTGCCACACCACAGAAGACGGTGATTTACATCACCGGACGAAACGTATGGTCGGTACCAAACAATGAAGACCCTGCCATCGTGAGCAAATGGCTTGGACGAGAGGTTGGATGGTGGTGGAACTACCCCTGCAACGACAACGACATGGACAAGTTGTTCGTGAGCGGCATGTACGACAACTTCCGCGACGAGAAGCATATCGACAACGAAGCCAAGATGCCCGACAGCCTCGCCGTGAAGACTCTCATCAGCAACCCCATGCAGCAAGGCGCGGCAAGCAAGATAGCACTGTTCAGCATCGGCGACTACGCATGGAACAACGCCGCGTTCAACGAGCCAAAGAGCTTTGAGGCTGCCGTGCCTGCCGTGGTGGGCAAGCAGTATGCCGAAGCCTACTTCACCGTGTGCCCATATCTCCGCCACTACGACTACGACTCGCCATGGCCAACCCTGGAGCAGATGCGCAAGCTGGCAGCGGCATGCAAGAAGCTCAGCGCCCTGGCAAAGAGCGACGACGAGGGAGCGCGCCTGTTCTACAACGACATAGAGCCTTGGCTCACGAAGGTGAACGACATGGCCGACTGCGCCATAGTGCTTCTCACCAAGGCCAGCCAGAGCAAGGAAGCAGTGAGCCGAGCCATAGAGAACGTGAAGAAGATGGACGGCGACAAGAAATACGACGTGGAGATTCTCAACGGCATGGGCAAGGACATCAAGATTGGCTCTACGCAAGCCAGGCCTGCCGAGAGGGTGCTGTTGCCCATGTTGAAAAAACTCGCCGGTATATAAATTCGACAACTTTTTAAACACACATAATTAATAACCATTATGCCGATTTCAAAGAAAACATTATCATTGCTGGCCCTGCTGATGGCTACCTTCATGGCTCCGTCGTTAGGCTTCGCGCAGTTCAACTGGCCCTATCACATCGAGAAGGGCATGGCGGTGACCAACGTGCCACAACGCGAGAGCGGACAGAAAAACGTCCTCAACCTCACCACGCCCAAGATGAACGTGGTGCGCGTGGCATTCGTGGGTCTGGGCATGCGCGGTCCTGGAGCCGTGGAGCGCTGGACCTATATCCCCGGCACGCAGATCATGGCTCTCTGCGACCATGAGAAAGACCGTGCCGAACGCTGCAACGACATCCTTGAGAAAGCCAGCATGCCTGCAGCCGACATCTACTATGGCGAGGATGGCTACAAGAAGCTCTGCGAGCGCAAGGACATCGACCTCGTGTATATAGCCACCGACTGGCTGCACCATTTCACCGTGGCAAAGTATGCGTTGGAGCATGGCAAGCACGTGGCCATCGAGGTGCCCTCGGCAATGAACCTCGACGAGATATGGCAGCTCATCAACCTCAGCGAGAAGACACGCCTCCACGTGATGATGCTCGAGAACTGCTGCTACGACTTCTTTGAGCTCAACACTCTCAACATGGCGCAACACGGCGTGTTTGGCGAGGTGGAGTATGTGCAGGGTGCTTATCGCCACGACCTCTCACCGTTCTGGGATGCCTACTGGAAGAAAGACGCCAACGACAAGCTCGGCTGGCGACTCGACTACAACCAGAAGTTCCGCGGCGACGTGTATGCCACCCACGGCCTTGGCCCCATCGCGCAAGACCTCGACATTCACCGTGGCGACCGCATGAAGACGCTCGTGGCTATGGACACCAAGAGCATCAACGGCAAGGCATGGACAGAGAAGATGTCGGGAAAGAAGTGCGAGAAATTTGCCAACGGCGACCACACCGTGACACTCATAAGCACGGAGAACGGCAAGATGATTGAGGTGCAACACAACACCATGACACCACAGCCCTACAACCGCATGTACCAGGTGGTTGGCTCAAAGGGATTTGCCAACAAGTACCCGATGGAAGGCTATGCACTCTCAAGCGCGCAGATGAAGGCAAGCGGCGTGCAGCCTACGAAGGAGATGAACGGTCACGACTATATGGGCAAGGCCGACTTCGACGCCTTGGTGGAGAAGTATCGCTCGCCGATTGTGACAAAATATGAGGCCATGGCAAAGAAGGTCGGCGGACACGGCGGCATGGACTTCATCATGGACAGCCGTCTCGTTTATTGCCTCCAGCACGGTCTGCCTCTCGACATGGACGTTTACGACCTCGCCGAGTGGTGCTGCCTCGCCGAGCTTGGCTCCATCTCCATGGACAACGGCAACATACCCGTGCAGGTTCCCGACTTCACACGTGGCGCGTGGAACACGCAGAAGGGCTATCGCCATGCCTTCGCCTCAAAGGAAGAGGAGGAAGCAGTGGATAAGGCCAACGAGGAATTCACCACCAAGCTGAAGGAGAAGGGAGCGAAATACTGGAAGAAGCACTCTACGAAGAAAGACAACGGCAAGAGCCACCAGATGAGCCTGTAAGGAACGTCTGCGTGGGTTAAGCCACAAATACATAAACAAGAAAACATCCCGTGCGTATGTTCACGCACGGGATGTTTTTTTGCTTACGGCTCACGTGTCTCACTTGAGCGTGAAGCCAAATGTTTGCACGTCGCGACCGTTGGGGCCTACCATCACTTGGAAGTCGCCCGGCTCGCATATGTATTCGAGATCGGAATTATAAAACTTCAAGGTCTCTGCCGTTATGTCGAAACTCACTGTCTTTGTCTCGCCCTTGGCAAGGTGGACACGCTTGAAGCCGCGGAGCTCCTCAACGGGCCTCGACACGGAACCCACCATGTCGCCAGAGCCTTGTCCGAAGTCGGTGCATTGCACCTCGAAAAGCGACTCGTCACACTCCTTGCCCTTTATCTTGAACAGTTCGTAGAAGTCGGCGTAAAGGCTGAACTTACCGCTGGTGATAATATCGTTGGTAAGCGTTTCCGCCTCGCTGATAACCCACGATGCGCCCACTGAAGGGAAGTAGCCCCAATGCTCTTGATATTTGGAGCTGCCGTCGGCACGGAACGTCAGCATAAGGTAGTATTTGCTGGCATAGTTGTAGTTTATCCTGCCAAACCAGCTAAGTCCACGGTAGCGGTAAGCGCCCTCGCTCGACTTGCGCGTGTTTTCATCGCCTTGGTTGACATACCAGTATTGCTCTTGGTCTTCGGGCACGTTGTTGGCGGTGGCGGTGACAATGTGGTATTTTTCCTGACGCATAGACTGGCCAAGCATCACGCCGAGGCTGTGCTTGCCCCATGAGTCGTTGTAGTTGACGGTGTTGTCCCACACATAATTATTATATGTTGTCACCGTCTTCTACAGACTGTTGTTGTCGAGATGAATCTGCTCGCTGATATAATATTTCGGCGTGAACACATATCCCTCTACCGTTGAGTGGTCATAGCTCACCGATGTCTTCAGATGGAGTTTCGAAGGTATGATGGTGAAGTCGGCATAATAGGTGTTGAGGAATTGCTGTGTGCGATTCTTGCTGTTATAATAGCAGGCCGTGGCAATGGGGTTGTAGAAGTTGTTGGTAAAGCCCACCGACGACGGCGAGGCGAACTTCTCCGGCGTTGCGGCCTGGTTGTTCTCGTCATAGACCGGGTATATGCCTGGCGCGTTGAAAGCCTGCTGCCATGTGCTCATGTTGGGGTTTGCCTGGTTCGAGTTGGAGTAGACGGCATTGACACCGACCTTGAGCCAAGACGTGGCATCGTAGTCGAGCGACGTGCGGAAGTTCAGGCGCGAGTAGTCGTTCTTCGTGTCCATTATACCGTTTTGGTACAGATAGCTCATGCCAACAGAATAGGCCACCTTGTCGGAGCCTCCGCTCACGGTAAGGGCATGGTTGGTGATGATGGCTTGACGCAGCAGTTGGTCATACCAATCGGTGTCTGAGCCATAGGTCCATTTATGGAAGTCGGAGTCGGCATGGCTTCCTCCGAAGCGGTCGATGCTCGCGATGAGATAAGGACTGTAAGTGTCGTAGTCGGCCTCCATGAGCATTTGACCGTACTGACTCGAATTGGCCATCTTCAGTTTGTTTGTAGCAGTCTGCACGCCTACGTATCCATCATAGTTTATCTGTGTCTTCTGGTTGCGCGTTCCGTTCTTCGTGGTGATGATCACCACGCCGTTTGCCGCGCGCACGCCGTAGATGGCAGCAGCCGAAGCGTCCTTGAGCACGCTCATGTCCTTGATATCGCCAGTGTTGAGGAAGTCGATATTGTCATAGAACATCCCGTCAACGACATAAAGCGGATTGGAGTTGCTGAACGAGCCGTTGCCACGTATGCGCACTGTAGGGCCAGCGCCAGGGGTGCCATTGCTCACCACGTTCACGCCGGCCACCTTGCCTTGGATGGCTGCCATGGGCGAAGACGCAGGGATAGAGGAAAGCTCCTCGCCTTTCACCACGGCTATGGGAGACGTAAGGTCCTTGGCCTTGGCTGAGCCGTAACCTATCGCCACTACCTCGTCGAGCATCTTGGAATCATCGTCGAGGCTGATGCTCATATTTGCCGCCGCCTTCATCGACTGCGACTTCATGCCTATATACGACACGTCCACGATGGAACCTTCTGGAACGCCCGAAAGCGTGAAGCGACCGTCGAGATCGGTAACAACGGCTATCTTGGTACCTTTGACTTGCACCGTGGCACCAATTACTGGTTCACCAGTCTTGTCAACAACTGTACCTCTAACTGTTTGCGACTGCGCCCAAATGCCTTGGGAACTCAATGCGACGAGCATTGATAAAAGTAATCGTTTCATGTATTTTTTTAGTTGATTGGTTTTGTGCCGCAAAATTAATATTGTTTTAACCTCCCCGCAAATTTCCATCTACACTACTGCTACTTTTCGTTAAAACAACACTACGTTTTTAATACGCTTTTCTTTGTAACAAGTTAATACACAGAGGAAAATAAAACGTATAAAAAAGTAAAGGAATAAGCAAAAAACGTAGTCTTTACTTGTGTAGTCCACAGGAAATGATTACTTTTGCTAAGTAAATCTAAAAACATTCTATATGCGAATGTCTACCCAAAGACTATTTCATACATCCTCCGCACGCCTAAGGTTTTTGCTATGCGCCATCATGGTTTGTTCATGGTTCATTACCGCCAAAGCCCAACGGTTCATGCCCGTGCTGACCAACTACGACCCCACGCAATATGATGGCGGTTTGCAAAACTGGTCGGTAACGCAAGACCATCGAGGCGTGGTGCACGTTGGCAACAACCGCGGCATGCTTTCGTTCGACGGCTACGCCTGGACGCAAACGCCTTTGCCAAGCAAGACCATAGTGCGCTCGGTGATGGCAGACGACGACCGCGTTTCTTCCACGTAATGAAAATAGACGGCGAGGTCGTGCTCGCACAAGGCAAGCACCTCTACCGCGCCGAAGCGGGAATGAAGCGCATGACACAACTTGAGAGACAAATAGGAGCCGACGTGGTGGCGGCATCAATGGTCGGCAACCACCGTTTCTGGCTGTCCACGATAAAAGGATATGAGCTTTACTCCATTGCCGAGAAATCCGGCAAGAGAATCTACAAGAAAATACTCGACGTGCCAGCAGCGTTTTTCGGTCTCGACTGCAGCGACAACCTCAACACTGTGAGGGTGTTTGGACGGTATGTCTATTTCTGCATGAATGAGGGTGTGGGAAGGATTGACATGACAACTATTTCCGCAAACAAGACATCCGCGAACAACAAGTTGTGGCTCGACAGGGCATGGTGCGTCAGCCCGTCGCACGAAGAGACGCTAGTGGATATCGGCAACGACGAGCCAAAAGTGGACGGCGACCTCACCGTGCGCTTCAGCTATGCCAACTACAACGATGTGGCCATGCGCTTCACGTTCATCCTGAAGGGAGGAGGGCTGAACACCACGTCACATTCCGACAAGCCCATAGCACATTACGGCAATCTGCCCTACGGCAGTTTTGAATTAACATGCGAGGCGAGAGACGCCCTCGGCAACCTCATTGACAGCAAGACGTTCCGGTTCAAACATCCAACGCCCTGGTGGAGCACCATACCTATGATCCTGCTATATTGCGTGGCACTCGGGCTCATTGCCTATTACATTGCCCGATGGAAAGAACGCAAGACCATAAGAAGGCAGATGAGGAAAATGGAGGAAGAACACTTGCGAAAAGACCTGGAACTGTCGGAAAAACAACGGATAATAGAAACCCAACAGAAGCAACTCCTCGAACGGCAGCTGCAAGACAAGGGAAAGGAAATAGCGTCGATGGCATTGCAGGGCATAATGGACAAGAAAGGGCGCGCAAGCGAGACGTGGAAACTCTACCAAGAGAACTTCGACCTTATCCACAAACAGTTTTTCCGTCATCTCCGCGAGAAATACCCCATGCTCACGGCCACCGACCTCAAGTTTTGCGCATACCTGCGCCTGAACCTCAACACCAAGGAGATAGCCGACCTTACCGGTCTCAGCGTCCGCGGCGTGGAGGGGGCGCGATACCGACTGAGAAAGAAGTTGCAACTGAAAGAGAACGATGACCTCGTGGCGTTTCTCGTCGACTTCAAATAATGGCAACAAGCGCCACAAGACTCCAAGAACAATAATCCAAACACACACGATATATGCGAACACTTCATCTTGCGCTATCCGCGCTTCTCTGGGCTTCCGCCTCAATCGCCACGCAAGCCCAAACCGGCGACCTTCCACGCACGCTACCCGAACGTTGCGGCATCTCCTCTTATGAGATTATCCGCCTCACCGACTCGCTCATGTCGCTGCCAAAGACCAGCATCCACAGCGTAATGGTCGTCAGACACGACAGCGTCGTGGGCGAAGTTTATCCAGCGCCATGGAGCAAGGAAAGCATGCACACCATGTACTCATGCTCAAAAACTTTCGTGTCGGCGGCAGTGGGCATCGCTATCGGTGACGGCAAACTAAGGCTTGACAGCCGTGTGGCTGACTTCTTCCCCAAGACGTTTAACCGCTCAGCCAACTACAAGCGCATGACCGTAAGAGACTTGCTCACCATGGCGTCGGGCATAGAACCCGACTGGGTGATGCGCAACAATGGCGACGAATGGTGCAAGACATGGCTTGGGAAGCCAGTGGCTATGCCAGGAAAGCAATTTAAATACGACTCCATGTGCACCTATCTCCTCAGCGTGATAGTGCAAAAGGCAACGGGTGTCAAGCTGCTCGACTACCTCAAGGAGCGATTGTTCAACCCGATGCACATCACGGAAGTGGAATGGGAGACAAGCCCCGAGGGTTTCAACACTGGAGGCTGGGGACTGCGCATACAAACGGAGTCGCTTGCCAAGTTCGGGCTCTTGCTTCTCCACGACGGTGCATGGCATGGCAGGCAACTCATACCGTCAGACTGGGCAAAGGCCATGAAAGAGAAACAGATCGACAACGGTGCATACGGATATGGATACCAAATGTGGTGCTGCGAATATCCCGGGGCATCGCGTGCCGACGGTGCCTACGGACAGTATATCCTCATCATACCCGACAAAGACATGGTTGCCGTAATCACGGAGTGCACGACTATCGACGGCATCAACCAGCGACGCCTTTTCTGGCGGCAGCTCCTGCCAACAGTTACCGACAAGCCGCTCACGCCATCCGTCAACCCAGAACTTTACCTCCGACACATGAACAGCTACGAGCTGAGACCTGCCGAAGGCAAGGCCATCGGGGAACGTCTGCGCACGCCTCTCCGCCTCACATTGGGCAAGAGCCAACTGGGATGGTCAGAAATCTCCGTGAGCCGCTCGGCGCGCCCGGGGGAAATAGTGTTCAGCTATGTCCAGAACGGCGACACGGTGACACTTAACCTATTCAATAATGTTTGGACATCAATGCGCACGTCTGTCACACCTGTCTACTCCGTCGAGGCGCGCGGAAGGTTCAACGGCCTAAGCCGCAACTTCAACGTGGCAGGAAGCTACGGAGTGACCGACGACACGCTGCACGTCTCGCTGCAATATACCGATTGGGTAACCACGCTGAGCCTCGACATTCCTCTCGACGGGTCAAACTACGTGACGGTGGCAAGAAACCACGAGAATACTTGGCAGATACGGAAATAAAATGTAGATTTGCAGAAAATAAGCAAAGACAGGGCAAGCAATATGGAGCAGGACTACAAGAGAATCCCTTACGGACGTT
>CAVBXD010000039.1:0-27775 GCA_963599465.1 Oscillospiraceae bacterium
TCAAGGCTAAGATCAACAAGGACGGTATCTGGTTGGAGAAGATGGACGAGAACCCGACAGAGTTGATTCCTGAGGAGCTTCGCAAGCCAGGCGAGGGTGCCAAGGGCATTGAAATTGACCTCGACAAGGGTATCGACGCAGTTCGCGCCGAGTTGACCAAGTATCCCGTAAGCACACGCGTGAACCTGAAGGGTACCATCATCGTGGCTCGCGACATCGCCCACGCCAAGCTCAAGGCCCGTCTGGACGCTGGAGAGGAGATGCCAGAGTACTTCAAGAACCATCCTATCCTCTACGCTGGCCCTGCCAAGACTCCGGAGGGCTATCCTTGTGGATCAATGGGTCCGACCACAGCAAACCGTATGGACCCCTACGTGGACGAGTTCCAGGATCATGGTGCAAGCCTCGTGATGATTGCCAAGGGCAACCGTGGCCAGGTGGTGACAGACGCTTGCCACAAGCATGGCGGTTTCTACCTCGGCACCATCGGTGGTGTAGCCGCAGTGCTCTCTCAGAGCAGCATCAAGAGCATTGAGTGCGTGGAGTACCCAGAGCTCGGCATGGAGGCCATCTGGAAGATTACCGTGGAGGACTTCCCCGCATTCATCCTCGTGGACGACAAGGGCAACGACTTCTTCAAGCAGCTCAAGCCTTGGAAGTGCACCTGCTAAAAATGACAAGACAGGATTTTTTAATGACTAAATAGGCGAGGGGCGGCCATGATGGTCGCCCCCGCTTTTTATATATGGACATGGAGCAAAATATGCAGTGGACACCCGACAAGTCGCAACAGGAGGTTCTTGACCTCAACCGTGGACAACACCTCGTGCTCGCGCCACCAGGATGCGGCAAGACGCAGATTCTCGCAGAGCGCATTCGTCAGGCTCTCGCCAACGGAGTGGAGGCAGACGACATGTTGTGCCTGACGTTTACCAACCGTGCAGCGCGTGGAATGCGCGAGCGTGTGGACCTTAGGGTGGGAAAAGAAAAGGCAGAGGGAGTTTTCGTGGGAAACGTTCATAGGTTTTGCTCACGTTTCCTTTTCGCCAACAACATAGTGCCGGCAGAGAGTGCCATTATAGATGATGACACCGTGGACAGCATTCTCGCCCAATATCTCAATGAGGATGAGGACGCGGTAAGATGGGATACCAGAAAGAAGAAGGCGCACATGCAGATAATGTTCTTTTCACATTTCATGTACGACATTATCAATGGAGTGCCACGTGGGTTGCGAATACATCCCGAGTGCGTCACGGCGGAGGATGTAGCCGCCATGAAAGAGTTGGCCAAAGCGGCAGGCAAGCCTTTCGACGCCTTGCTGATGATAGACGTTTACAACCATGCCGACTTCTATCTTGACCTTGTGGCCCAGCCTGTGTTTCCACAGTACATGAGTTATCAAGCCACACAATTGCTAACCAAGGCGCGCTATGCCCATGCGTATGTGGCTTATAAGCGGCAACATTGCATGCTCGACTTTGAGGACTTGTTGCAACTCACCTATGACAACCTTAGCAAGGACGAGAACCGTAAACGGTATGCGTGGATTCAGGTGGACGAGGTGCAGGACCTCAATCCTCTCCAACTCGCTATAATCAACATGCTGCGCGCCGATGATGGCTGCACTCTCTATCTTGGCGATGAGCAACAGGCCATATTCTCGTTTATGGGAGCGAAGCTCGCAACGCTTAACGCCCTCAAGGAGCAGTGTAAGGGCAGCGTGCACCATCTTGGCATCAATCATAGACAGCCACGAAACATCGTGGAGATGCTAAACGATTACGCCATAGCCAACCTGCGTTCCGATCCCGATCTGCTCCCTTTGCCCAGCGACGCTATAGTAGCCGAAAACTCCAGCCTCAGTGTATGTCGTTCAGAGAATGTCATGTCAGAGATAGACGACGTGGCTTTGTTGACAGAAAGACTCGTGGCGGAAGACAAGACGCGGACCACGGCCATCGTGGTGAACTCAAACCACGATGCCGATGAGATAAGCGACCGTCTTCATGAAGTTGGCGTTCCCCATTTCAAGATTTCGGGTACCGACCTCTTCTCCACGCCGGAGGTGAAACTTCTCATGGCACATCTTGGCGTGCTCAACAATGAGCTTAACTCCCTTGCTTGGGCGCGGATAATGCAAGGAGTGAGAGTTTGCGCCACGGCTGCCACGGCTCGAACTTTTGTGCACAAGCTAAGGACTCTTGCCATTGCGCCTTCCGACTTGCTCGCTCTCGGTATGGACGACCACGACACTTATCTCAAGAGGTTCTTGCGTGTTTATGACAGCGAGGACATCGTAGTGTTTGACACAGAGACGACGGGAGTCAATGTCTTTGAAGACGATGTAGTGCAGATTGCCGCGGAGAGGATAAGGCAAGGCAAGGTCGTCAGCAAGTTTTGTGTTTACTTGGAGACGCGGCGTGCTATACCGGCGATGCTTGGCGACTTGGTGAACCCTATCATAGAAGAGCGGAAACACAACAAGCTCTATTCTCCTGCTGAGGGCTTTAGAGCATTCCTCGATTTTGCCCAAGGAGCACCGCTGTTAGCCCATAATGCCGCGTTCGACTATAATATAATGTGTTTCCGCTTGAAAGATTATCTTCCGGATGTTGATTGGGGTGCCCTGTATCCGGTATGTTTCGATTCGTTGAAACTCATGCGCCTTCTTCGCCCTGAGCTCAAGGCGTTCAAGCTCAAGTCGCTGCTCGCGGAGTTGGGATTGGAAGGCGAAAACTCTCACCTTGCCGATGATGATGTCAACGCCACCGTGTCGCTTGTGAACTATTGTTATGACAAGGGACGGGAGATAATGGTAAGGCAGAATGCTTTCCTTGATAAACCGTCAGTTAAGTCTTTTGCCGATAAGCTCAGACGAAACTATGCCGACATCTATCATGATGCGTGCGGTAAACTCTATTCCAGAACCATGAACGGTGAGTCGGCAATGACGGAAGAGATAAGCCGATTCTATAGCTTCTTGACAGAAGAAAGGATAATCAAGCCAATAAGGAAGATTGATTACGTATTGCGTTTCCTTGACACGGACGTGATAGAACAAGCCGTAGAACCGTCGCTTAAAGAACAATTGGAGAACCACTTTATGGAGATAAGCACGTTTAAGGAAGCCGACATATGTGGTTCTTCATCGCTTGACGACAGGGTGTTTGTTTCCACTATTCACAAGGCTAAGGGTCTGGAGTTTGACAATGTGATAGTGTTTGATGTCGTGGATGGCAGAATACCCAACTACTATAACCTTAACAACGCGAAAGCACTGGAGGAGGACGCGAGAAAACTATACGTGGCATTGTCGAGGGTAAGGCAACGCTTGTTCGTGTATTACAGTGGACAGTCTGCCTCCACAAGTTATCCGCGACCGCAAACCGTGTCGCGCTTCATGGAACCCGTATTGAGGTTTTTCAAACAGGAGTAGAGAGTTATATCAACAAAAAAACAAGCAGCAATCTCACGATTGCTGCCTGTATATTGTGAATTACAATTAATTCCTCTTTTTTTTTGAGCTCGATTGAAGGTTTCCGCCTCACGGCGTCAACCAACCATCTTGCATCAAATGTTACCTGAGAACTAAACTAATCTTTAACCTAAAAACTAAATACCTTTGAATCTAAAAAACAATCTATCAAAACCTAAAAACTAAAAACCTATATGAAAAATCTACTAACTTGTTCTGTTCTTTACTCTTGAGGTGTTACCCTCTTGATTACGTTTGCAAAGTTACGCATATATTCGATACCCTCCAAACCTTTTTGAAAGAAAATATCGCCATTTCCTTCATTTTTGACATAAATCAACAGATTGTGTACGTGCACACATATTTTTTTGCTTTTGTTTTGTTTCTTTTTAGCTTTAAGAAGGAGAAAAAATGTAACGCTTTTGTAACATTAGGTTGCTTACGTTGCGCAACTTGTTTTGTACAGTTTGTTTGCCGTATGAAACTGAAATTGCTTTGTGGGTTTGTTGAGCAATCTGTCACTTGACGGAATGAGCGGTATATATACGAAAAAACCGTAGGCGCTTCACAGCGACTACGGTATCTAAACATGTATAAAGTTACGAAAAATATTATTCTTAGTGGGTGGTGATGGATTCGAACCACCGAAGGCAGAGCCAGCAGATTTACAGTCTGCCCCATTTGGCCACTCTGGTAACCACCCGTGCTTTGTTTTTAAAAGCGAGTGCAAAGGTAATGCTTTAGTTTCAACTTTGCGAATAAAACCGACATTTTAACTCTTATTTAACACTTTCGCCGTTTGTGCGTATCTTTACTTGATGTCGCTTATGTTGAAAGGTGTCTCTTGGTAGACGTAATAGTCGATCCAGTTGCTATAAAACAGGTTTGCCGCCGACCGCCATCTTACCTTGTAGCCTCGTTCGGGGTCGTCGTCGTGATAATAGTGTTGTGGCAGTGCCACGTCGTCGCGTTTGCCGAGGTCGCGTCGATACTCGTTGTCGAGCGTGTTTGGCGCGTATTCCAAATGCCCAAGGATGTAGAATTCACGTCCTTGGCGCGAGCTGACTATGCTGACGCCTGCTTCTGGCGACTTGGCTATGATGCTTAGCTCTGGCACTTTCATGATGTCGGACATGCGAACCTCGGTGTGGCGAGAGTGTGGCATATAGAACATGTCATCGAAACCGCGGAATATGGGCAGTTGCTCGTTGGATGGGTATGTCTTGAATATGCCAAACTTCTTCATTGGGAGCTGATACTTTGGTATGCCATAGAAATGATATAGCGCAGCCATGGCACCCCAGCATAGATAAAGCGTAGACTGCACGTTGTGGCGCGCCCAGTCTACTATCTGGTTGAACTCCTTCCAATAGTCCACGTTCTCGTAGGGGATGGTCTCCACAGGCGCGCCAGTGACAATCATTCCGTCGAACTTTTGTTTCATCAGCTCTTCCGAGTCGAGGTAAAACATCATCATGTGCTCCACAGGCGTGTTTTTCGACGTGTGACTCTTGAGCTTCATGAAATAAATCTCCAGTTGCAAGGGCGTGTTGGAGAGCAACCTCACGAGGTCGGTCTCAGTTGTCACCTTCATTGGCATGAGGTTGAGAATCACTATGCGCAACGGGCGAATCTCTTGCGAGTGGGCACGCGTCTCGTCCATCACGAAGATGTTTTCCTTTTTCAGGATGTCTATGGCGGGGAGTTTATCTGGAAGTCTTAAAGGCATTGCTTTTCTTTCTTTTCTTTATTTCAAAGCAAAATTACGAAAATAATGATAGAAAGATGAAGAAACGGATATAAAAAAAGTTGTTTGTGAACCGTAACGCTTGTTACGTCCATAAACAACTTTTCTAAGCATATATAATATAATGTGTTAAGCGCGTGTCTTACCTTCTGCCGAAGGAGCCGCCTCCGCCTCCGAAGGAACCACCGGAGTTGCCTCTGCTGCCACCGGAATTGCCCCTGTTACCAAACGATCCCGTGCTGCGTCCGCTGCCAAAAGAGCTTGACGAAGAAGAGCGTGAGGGAGCGGAGAATGTGCGTGAAGGGCTGCTCTGTTGTGGCTGGAATGTTCCTTTGGGAGTCTCCCCGCCGCGGTTGCCAAACGAACTGCTGCCGAATGATCGTTCCTGCGATTGTTTCACGGTAGAGCGAGTGCTGCTCTCGCGTGGTGTGCCAAACGAGCGGTTGCCGTTGCGAAGCGGACTGTCGTTGGAGCCGCCTTGCGACGACTTCATGTTGCCAAACGAACGGTTGCCAAACGAGCGGTTGTCGTTGTTGCGTATGCCATTGTTGCGGTTGTCGTTGGGCCTGGAGTTGCCGCGCTGTGGAGCCTGTGACCAGCTACGCTGTCCGTGCTGTATATATCCTGCGCCGTAGCGTCCGTTGTCCCAGTTGTTTCTCATTCCGGGGTGTGGACCACCATCGCGTGGGCCGTTCCATCCGCGTCCGTAGTACCAAGAGCGGCCGCCGTTGTGATGCCATGAGTGACCGCCTGTATATGTCCATACGAAGTTGGGGCATCCAAAGTAGAAGAAGTCGCGGTGTGGGTATCGGGCGTAGATGCCGAAGTGCCAGTAGCCTGCGTTCCAGTAGAGCGGGCGGTAGAAGTAGGAAGCGTCAACGTAGGCGCGATACTGCCAGTCGAGCAGTATGTAGCTCAGGTCGAGGTTCCTCTGCCTCCAGTAGGCTCCGTAGAGGTCGTTGGCATCGTCGATACGCATCAGGTAGTCGAGGTTTATCTCGTAGGCTGCCTCATACTGTTGGTCGGTCAGGTTGAGCTCGTATGCCATCTTGTCAGTCAGGAAGAGTGCCTGATTGCGAGCCTGCTCATAGCTCATGGCAGAAATGCTCAGTGTGAAGGTGAGCAAGAGGGCGAGTGCTGTAAATAACCTTTTCATAGCTATACCGTTTTAAAATTTGTCGTTCATGTTGTTTTTCATGTTGCAAAGTTAAGATATAGTTTTCTTAGTTGGCGTGGCTTTTCCCTACTCCGATAGGGGGAAACCCCTACAAGCTCTCTCTGCCATGTTTTCGAGTCTCCAATCTTGCGGCTTTACGGCCCCGCGGGAGCCGCCCCAACTTATTGAGGCTGTGCTTCCGTGGTTGTTGGCTTGGTATCGCTGAAGGTCAGCTCGTCTTTGTCGTCAGCCTTGTCGATGACGATGGTGTCGCCCAGGCTTGCCTCCTCCGAGAGAATCATCTCTGACAGTCCGTCCTCGATATAGGTCTGTATGGCACGTTTCAATGGTCTTGCGCCAAACTGTATGTCGTAGCCCTTGTTTGCCACAAACTCTTTCGCCTTGTCGGTGAGCGAGATTGTCAGTCCAAGCTCTGCAACGCGCTTGTGCAGGCCGGCGAGCTCTATGTCTATGATCTGCTTTATCGCTTCGAGGTCGAGCTGGTCGAAGGTGATGATCTCGTCGAGGCGGTTCAGGAACTCTGGCGAGAACTGCTTTGAGAGACTCTTCTGTATTATGGAACGTGCGTATTGCTTGTCCTTGCTGTCCATGTTGGCAGCATTGGTTATGCCTCCGGCGTTGAATCCCACGCCGCGGCTAAACTCCTTCAGTTGGCGTGTGCCGGCGTTGGATGTCATTATTATCACTGTGTTTCTAAAGTCCACGAGCCTGCCATTGCCGTCGGTGAGCCTTCCCTCGTCGAGAACCTGTAGCAAAAGGTTGAACACGTTGCCGTGCGCCTTCTCTATCTCGTCGAGCAACACGATGGAGTAGGGGTGGCGTCGCACCTGCTCGGTGAGCTGTCCGCCCTCGTCGTAGCCCACGTATCCTGGAGGCGCGCCCACGAGTCGCGACACGTTGAAGCTCTCCGTAAACTCACTCATGTCCACGCGTATCAAGGCATCTTTTGAGCCGAACATCCTCTCAGCGAGTTGCTTGGCGAGGTAAGTCTTGCCCACGCCGGTAGGACCGAGGAACATGAACGCGCCTATCGGGTGGTTGGGGTCTTTCAAGCCCACGCGATTGCGCTGTATGGCTTTCACCATCTTCTCTATGGCCCCGTCTTGCCCTATCACGGCTTTCTTCAATTCCGCGCCCATGTTGCGCAGCCTTTTGCCTTCAGCCTCGGCCATGCGTTGCACTGGTATGCCGGTCATCATGGATACTACGGCGGCCACTTCTGTCTCCGTCACCGTTTGTCTGGTTTGCGCCTCGCCCTTCTGCCACTCTTGCTGCATGCGTCGCAGGTCTTGCTCCATGTCGGTTTGCTGGTCGCGATAGCTGGCGGCGAGCTCGAAGTTTTGCGCGCCTACGGCTTCCTGCTTCTTTTGCTTTATGGTCTCAATCTCCTTTTCCTTATCGGTAATCTCCTGAGGCACCTTGGCGTTTTTCAGGTGAACGCGTGAACCCACCTCGTCGATTATGTCTATAGCCTTGTCGGGCATGAAACGGTCGGTGATATAGCGGTCGGCAAGTCTCACGGCTTCTTTCACGGCTTCCTCGGTGTAGCTCACGTGGTGGTGTTCCTCGTAGCGCTCCTTGATGTTGAGGAGGATCTGCAAGGTTTCTTCCTTGGTCGTGGGCTCAACCATTACCTTTTGGAACCTGCGCTCCAACGCCCCGTCTTTCTCTATCGACTTGCGGTATTCATCCACCGTAGTGGCACCAATACACTGTATCGTGCCGCGTGCCAGCGCTGGCTTCATGATGTTGGCGGCATCCATGCTGCCAGGTGTGGAACCTGCGCCGATGATGGTGTGGATCTCGTCTATGAAGACGATGATGTTGGGATTGTTCTCCAATTCCTTGAGCAGGGCGCGTATGCGTTCCTCAAACTGTCCGCGGTATTTCGTTCCTGCCACTATAGCCGTCATGTCGAGACTCACCACGCGCTTGTTGAAGAGCATGGGCGAGGTCTTGTGGTTGGCTATTATCTGTGCCAGACCCTCCACTATCGCGCTCTTGCCCACGCCGGGCTCGCCAATGAGTATGGGGTTGTTTTTCTTCCTGCGTCCGAGAATCTCTACGACGCGTTGTATCTCTTTCTCCCTTCCCACCACGGGGTCGAGTTTGCCTTCCGCAGCCGCCTTTGTCAGGTCAGTAGAGAAATTGTCGAGCACGGGAGTCTTGCCGTTGCCTTGCTGTTGCGTGGCGGTGGCTTGCTGTTTAGCGTTGCCTTTCCCTTGCTTTGCCGACGGGTTGTCCTCTTCATAATCGTCCATCTCCTCGTCGGGCAGGCCAATGCCGTCTTTCGTTGCAGGCTTGCTGAAAAGTCTTACGGCAGTCTCGTAGTCGAGGTTGTTCTTCTCAAGCACTTCCTTTGCCTTGTTGTCGGCATGGTCGTGTAGCATGGCGAGCAACAAGTGTTGCACGTCGACCATTTGTGTATGTTGCAGACGAGCCTCAAGCACGGCAAGTCTCAGGATGTTGCTTGCCTGGTTGTTGAGCACGAGTTCGCTGGTGTCCACGGGTTCAGATATTTCGTCCTCGCGCACTTTCTCCTCAAGCTCCTGCTTTATGGTCTGGCTGTCGATGTCCAGTTGCTTGAACAAGTCGGCAACGGGAGAAGTCTTCTCCCTCAGGATGCCGAGCAAGAGATGCTCTGGTCCCACCGAGCTGCTGGCCAGGCGAGAAGCCTCTTCCCTGCTGAAGGCAAGAATTTCTGATACCTTTGGTGAAAACTGACTGGTCATTTGTGAAGTTTTCCTTTCTTTTTTTGAATTATTCGATGCAAATTTACTCTATTTACCTAATATCTGCAAGTATTGTGCCAAAAAAACATCGCAACCTTTCCAGAGGTGAATCGGAGGCTATTTTCCTGTGGTCACAAGCATTGAAGGCATGCTCTCGGCGTTGCAGCCTTTTTTCACGGCAGTTATAAAATATGTGGCATCGGTTTTTGCGGTGGCGTTGGTGTCGTAGACTATGGTCTCAAGTTCCGCTTTGTCGCCATCCGCCTTGTAGACAGCATAATAGCAGCCGTCTACCGCGTTCCAATTCAGTTTTCTTCCCGAAGCGGTGAGCGATTTTGGAGCCTCTGGCTTATCCTCGCCGCCTTGTCCGAGGTATGGCGCGAGGCTGGGGTGAGTGAAGTGTGCGGCTATCACGCCATTGATATTTACGGGATTGTTAATCAGCCAATTGGCGCTATACAACGCCGCGCCAGCCACCCTGCCATCGGCGCGAGCCGCGTCAATCTGCTTCGCCAAGTCGTCTGCCGTGCGATACACGTTGCTCTTTGCCTTCTCGCCGAAACGATAGAGCCCGTAGCCTATGAGCAGCTTGGTTTTTGCCGTGGCGTTCTCGGAGAACCATTTGAGTCGGGGCAGAAACCACCGCTCAGTGCTCCAGTATAGTTGCGGTATTATCACGTCGCACCAGCCACGCGCCGACCACAAGGCTATGTCGGCATACATGGTGTTGTAGTTGTTCTCGTAGTTGCCTTGTGGCGATATGGAGAACACGGCATTCGGGTTGATGGCTTTTATGGTGTCGTGTGCGGCGACGATGAGCGAGTCGACCATGGCGCGTCGGAAGTCGGCTATAGAGGCGAAACCGTTGCCGTAGCGTCTGTATTCAGCTTCATCTTTCATCTTCTCGCCCTTTTGCAAGGCGGGGTAGAAATAGTCGTCGAGGTGTATGCCGTCCACGTCGTAGCGTCGCAACAGGTCGGCAATGATAGAGCTGATCCTTTGTCGCGTCTCGGGCAAGGCGGGGTTGTAGACTCTTACCATGCGGTAGTCTTTCACGAGGTTTTGAGGTATTCTGCTGTCGAGCTTGCTGAACTTGTCGCCCGGTCGTTGTTTCTGGTCCACGCGGTATGGGTTTATCCATGCGTGAAACGACATCCCCCGGCGGTGGGTCTCGTCGATGACCCATCTCAGCACGTCGTATGTCGGTGCCTTGCCTCGATAGCCCGTCACATATTGGCTCCACGGCTCGAATGGCGAGTCGTAGAACGCGTCGGCCTTGGGGCGCACCTGAAAGAACACCGTGTTGATGTTGAGCTTTTGCAGCGTGTCTAGCATCTGCTCATACCATGCTTTCTGCGCCGCCTCCGTGAAATGGCGGCGGGGCCAGTCGATGCCGCCTATCGTGGCTACCCATACGGCGCGGGTCTCCTTGCCGGGCATGACGAAACGTGGCTGTTTGGTGGCGGAGTCTTGTGAGAGGGAAGGGTCGTTTTTCTTGTCCTTGTGGTTGTTTATGTTGTTCTTGTGAGTGCCGCACGACGCCACAATCATTATTATAGTGGCGAGTGTCAGTCCAAGAAGGGCGTGTTTTCTTTTCATTGTGAAGGGTTGGGATTGATGGCTAATTGCGGACAGTCTTGATTTGTCGCTTGTTCATCTCCGCGAAGGCGGAGCTTAAATTATTTTGTTGACACAAAGGTAAGGAGTTATCTTGAGAATGGTGATATAAAATATGAAGAAAAGACCTATTTTATAAGACGTTTCAAGTTCTGCCATCTGCCACCGGATGGTTTTTAACATAATTGTAGCATGCTGCGGTTTTTGTTCTGTGTCTTTTGTGATACTTTTGCAAAAGCAACAGACACAAACTCAATACGACAAAAAATGGAAAACATGAATGATTTTTTCAAGACTATAAACTTGCTTGCTGTCGTGGCGCTGCTGTTCTTGGGCACGTCGTGCGGCGATGATAAGGTAACGGCTCGCAACGTGCCCACGGGCACCCAACTCGCTATAACTCCCAACAAGGGCATGAACCTCGTGGGGCGTGTCACAGTGGACGGCAAGCCCCGTCAAGGCGTGGTGGTAAGCGATGGCAACAATGTCACCACTACCGACAAGGACGGAGTCTACCAGATGAAGACGGCTAAGACAGAGTATGTATTCGTGTCGATGCCGGAGGATTGCCAGATAGACCAAACAGAGTCGGTGCCACAGTTTTTCAAGAAGATTGACCTCAAGAAAGACGAAGCCGTACAGCGTGACTTCGAACTAAAGTCGAAAAGCGTCGACGATGCCTTCTCGTTGGTGGCATTGGCCGACTTGCAAGTGGGCACGGCAAACGACATTTCGCTTTGCGACCCAATCATGGGAAATATAGCCAGCTATACCACTACGCTCAAGGGCACGGTGTTGGGCGTCAGCCTCGGTGACCTCTCGTGGAACAATACCTCGGTCTATGATGAATACAAGCGGATGGTGAGCAAGCTCAACATGCCGGTGTTCTCGGTGATTGGCAACCACGACCACAACGAGAAGACCAAAGGCGATACCCTCTCCGACCAAGAATTTCGCGACGCCATGGGCCCTACGTTTTATAGTGCCAACATCGGCAAGTGGCATCTCGTAGTGCTCGACGACGTGCTCTATAGTGGTGCAAATGGCCGTAACGATTACACGGGCAAGATTACCGACAGACAACTCGCGTGGTTGCGCAACGACTTGAGTTATGTGTCAAAAGACAAGAGCATTCTCGTGGCGTTGCACATACCAACGCAGAGGCGCAATTCTGGTACAAAGATCTCAAACAGAGAGGCTCTTTATAACCTCATAAAGGATTACCACCGCGTAGTGATACTCTCTGGTCATACCCACAACAATTCTACCACCGACATAGCGTCTAACATCCGGGAGTACACCTTCGGTGCCGTGATGGGTGCCTATTGGAACACCTATGACGGCAAGGGCATTTGCAACGATGGTTCCCCGCGAGGATTCGGCGTGCTGTCGTTTAACGGCAATGAGCTTGTGAACGAATACTATAAAGGCGAGAATGCCTCGCCCGACTATCAGATAAAGATCTATGCTCCCGAAGACGCCACGTTACGTTTTGGACGCAAGCCGGGCATTATCTCTGCGCCAAGCAATGCCGAGCCATTGAAGGTTGACAACTCCACCGTGCTTGTAAACATTTTCAATTGGCACACCGACTGGACCGTCACCATATCTGAAGACGGGGCAACGCCCGTGAGCCTGCTGCCAAACGTGAAATGCTATGACCCTGAGGCGGTGCGTATGTTGCAATACAAGAACGCGTGGGAGAAACGTCCGTCGGCAGAGCCGGAAGAAGACAACGACCACATGTTCCTCTACACCCCGCGCTCATCATCGTGGAAGTCGCTTACCGTCAATGCCGAAGACCCATGGGGCAACCACTACACGTCAACGCTCAAGGCGAAGTAGAGACTCAAGACGAAGTAGAGGTTCAAGTCAAAGTAAAGGCTCTAGTCAAAGTATAGGCTCGCGAAATAACCTGTGCGAGGCCGCCTCAGAAAATCAATGTTTTTTGAATGACTTTCCGCTCGTTTCATGAAAAAGCATCCTTGCGAGGATGCTTTTTGTGGACTCATGCGGAATTGTCAGTAGCAGAATGAGGCTTGGGTAATTAACGGGATGAAATACAGAGGCAATGAAGGTTCTTGCACCTATGCATTGCAGATAAATGGCAAGTACAAAATATTCTGCCAAAATTGCAGCGGTTACGAAAAAAATATGTAATTTTGTCACCCAATGAATACGTCAGAACTGCAAAGGATAAGGCAACGCTATAATATCGTGGGCAACTGCGATGATCTGAACCACGCGCTTGATGTGGCGCTACAAGTGGCTCCGACAGACCTTAGCGTGCTTATCGTAGGCGAGAGTGGAGTGGGAAAGGAGATTATCCCACGTGTCATCCACGATAATTCTCCTCGTAGGCGTGAGAAATATTTTGCCATAAACTGTGGCGCCATCCCCGAGGGAACCATCGACAGCGAGCTCTTCGGCCACGAGAAAGGTGCCTACACGGGTGCCGTGGGCGAGGGCGACGGCTATTTTGGCGTGGCCAACAAAGGCACTATCTTCCTCGACGAGGTGGGCGAGTTGCCAATGGCAACGCAGGCAAGGCTGCTCCGCGTGCTTGAGACGGGCGAGTATATTCGCGTTGGAGGCCAGGAGATAAGAAAGACCAACGTGCGCATTGTGGCGGCGACCAACGTCAACATGCGCAAGGCCATATCGGAGGGCCGTTTCCGCGAAGACCTTTATTACAGGCTCAATACCATCCCTATTAAAATGCCGCCTCTTCGTGACCGAGGCAACGACATCTTGTTGCTTTTCCGGTTCTTTGCCATGCAGATGGCGGAAAAGTACAGATTGCCCAAGGTGACGCTTACCGATGATGCCAAGCAGTTGCTGCTTCATTATAAATGGCCAGGAAACGTGCGCCAGTTGAAAAACATCACCGAGCAGATGTCGGTGCTCTCGGAGAAGCGAGAGATCAACGCGCAAGACCTCAAGCGTTTCATTCCCGAAGATCCGGAATCGACGGAACTTTCCACCATCGGCAAGGCCGGTCAACACTCATATGAAAGCGAGCGTGAGATTCTCTACAAGATTCTTTACGAGCTTCGCGGCAATATCTCAGACCTGCGCCGTGACCTTACGAGCATGCGCAAGCAAATTGATGAGGAACGCGAGTTGAGGCAGGCCGGGATAAGCCATACCATGATAGACAGTGGGGCGCGCATGCCTGCCATCGTGGAGGGTGATAATTTCAGCGGGAGCAGACAGTTCAGGCAACCGTCGCCACAAGATGCCGACGCTGAGGAAATAAAGGCGGAAGAGCCGGAATGTCTCAACCTTAACGACTTGGGGAGGCAAATGCTGGAAAAAGCCTTGGAGAAGAATGGAGGCAACAGGAAGAAGGCCGCGCAAGAGCTTGGCATCTCCGACCGCACTCTGTATAGAAGAATTAAGCAATATGGTCTCGATAGCAAAGGATAGTTTTCGTCGTGGGTTCACCATGCGAGCCTTTATGGGTAAGGGCGTGGCAAGATTGTCGTGCCTCATGTTGCTGTCGTTTTTGTTGGCGGCGTGCAGCGTGAATTATGGGTTTAATGGCGCGAGCATAGACTACACCAAGACCAAGACTATTCAGATCTCGGATTTCCCCATCCGTTCAAGTTATGTTTGGGGACCAATGGGCCCGTTGTTCAACAATGAGCTTAAGGATGTCTTTGCCAACCACACCCGTTTGCAGCAGGTCAAGCGCAATGGCGACCTTGTGATAGAGGGTGAGATAACACAATACACGCAACGCAACAAGTCGGTGTCGAGCGAGGGCTATTCTGCCCAGACCGAACTTTCCATGACCGTAAACGTTCGCTTCACGAACAACAAGAACCATAAGGAGGACTTCGAGAGGCAGTTTACTTCGTCAAAGACTTACGAGACCACACAGAGTCTGGCGAGCGTGCAAGAAGATCTCGTCACCCAGATGGTAAAGGATCTCACCGACCAGATTTTCAATGCCACGGTAGCCAATTGGTAATCATTTCCCCGAACGACAATAAATGGATATAGCCAACCTCATACAACATCCTGAACTTCTCGACCGCGACACTCTTTATGAGCTTCGCGGCTTGTTGGCGTTGTATCCTTACTATCAGTCGGCACGCCTGTTGTTGTTGCAAAACCTCTTTCTCTTGCATGACCCCATGTTTAATGAGGAATTGCGACAAGCCGCGCTCTATATAACCGACCGGAAGGTGATATTCGACCTCGTGGAGGCGGCACATTACCAGATGCCGAAATCCCAGATGGCGCAAAGTGGGCAAGCTGGACGGATCGAGAAAAAGGAAGACAGAACAATTTCGCTTATCGACGACTTCCTTGGCTCCATCCCAGAGGAGGAACGCCCCGACAAAAAGAAAAAGAAACGGAAGCCAACACCTGCCGATGCCGCCATCGACTATGTGGCGTATCTGCTCGAGTCGGAGAGTGGGGAGGATGAAGAAGAGGAGGAGGCTACTCCCCAGATGAAGGGTCAAAGCCTTATCGACGACTTCATAAATAATGACAAAGGTAAAATAAAACTCAAGGAGGAACCCGAATATAAGCCCACCATTGAGGAGAGTGTTCCAGAGGGCGAAAAAGGCGACAACGAAAGCTATTTTACCGAGACTTTGGCTAAAATATACATCAAACAAGGCAGATATGAGAAGGCATTGGAAATTATTCAACGATTAAATTTGAATTATCCGAAAAAAAATGCTTACTTTGCAGACCAAATGCGTTTCCTTGAGAAACTGATACTCAACGACAAGAACAAAAGCAATAAATAAGTAAAGAAAAATAAATAAAAAATAAGTAAGAAAATGTACACATTATTCATCGTACTCATCGTGCTGGCATCGCTGCTAATGATTTTCATCGTGCTCATTCAAGAGTCTAAGGGTGGTGGTTTGGCAAGCAACTTCTCATCAACCAACTCTATCATGGGCGTGCGCAAGACCACCAACTTCGTGGAGAAGGCCACATGGGGTCTCGCTGTAGCAATGGTTGTGTTCAGCATCGTCTGCGCTTACACGGCTCCTAAGGCTGCTTCAGACGGGAGCGTGTTGGAGAATGCTGCCGCTCAACAACAGAGCACCAATGCTGCCAACACTCAGGGCTTCGGCGCTGCACAGGCTCCTGCACAGAACAATCAGGCTCCTGCCGCACAAGAAACAAAGACTCCTGCACAGAGTGCTCCTGCTAAAGAGGCGAAGTAAAGATTTACATCATCTTTAGGAAAGTTGTGTCAAAATTGACATGAACCCCGAAAGTCAGATTGGTGGCTTTCGGGGTTTATTGTATCTGTGGAAAAAGGGGAAAATCCATGTAAAATGCCGAAAGCCGCAAAACATCTCACGGCATAGAAATAGATGAGTGTTTGGTGAGAAAAAACACCCATAATGTGGTTTTTGCAATTTTCCGAAAGTCGTTTGTAAGAAATCTAAAGTCGTAATCTGCTGGTTTTCATAATTTTGCATCATAATAACAAAAAACAAATAAAAACCTGTAGTTTATGACTTTATTGATGATTGTAGAGCTGCTCGTGGTGTTGATGGCTCTTTGGGTGGGAGCACGCTATGGCTCCTTGGCATTAGGTGCGATATCGGGTATCGGCCTCGCCATCCTTGTGTTTGGTTTTCAGCTCAAGCCTGGCAATCCGCCCACGGATGTTATATACATTATTATAGCGGCCGTGACATGTGCCGGCATGCTTCAGGCCTCGGGTGGCATGGACTGGATGATTCAAATTGCCGAACGCTTGTTACGTCGTCATCCTGAACGCATTACCATTCTCGCGCCGTTCACGACGTTTTTCCTTACCGTGCTCGTTGGCACAGGCCATGTTGTCTATACGCTCATGCCAATCATCTGCGACATTGCGCTTAAAAAGGGAATACGCCCGGAGCGTCCTTGCGGCATTGCCAGCATAGCCTCACAGATAGGTATCACTTGTTCGCCGATTGCCGCTGCGGTTGTGGCTTTCTCTGCCATAAGCATGGAAAATGGCTTTCATGTCTCAGGTGTGCAGATTATCCTTACCAACTTGCCTGCTTGCATCGTAGGTATATTGTGTGCCGTGGCAGTGAGTTGGCATCGCGGCCTTGACCTTGACAAGGATCCTAAGTTTCTTGCTCTTATCAAGGATCCGGCAAAGCGTGAGTATGTTTATGGCAGCAATGCCACCACTCTCGATCTCAAGATTGCCCCGGAAAGCAAGCGTGCCGTGTTGATCTTCCTTGGTGCATTGACGTTTATCGTTATCATCTCCATCGCAAGCATGGCAGGAATAAACCTCTTGCCTACCTATGAGAAAGTGGGTGTCGTCAGTGGAGGCCCTGAGGCCGTGACGCTTGCCAATGGCGTGACGGAGACAGCGAAGCAACTCGCAAAGGCAGGTGTCGTGCTTGCCGGAGTGACAGAGACCGTGCGTCAGCCACTGTCGATGAACATCGTGATCCAGATAACGATGATTACAGCTGCCGCATTGATGATTATCTTCTGTAAGGCAAAACCAAAGAAGGCCATCAGCGGTGCCGTGTGGCAGAATGGTATGGTTGCCGTGATAGCCATCTATGGCATAGCATGGATGAGCGACACTTATTTCGCCAATTACCAACCAGAGATACAGGCTCTTCTCGTAGATCTCGTTAAGTCATATCCCTGGACTATCGCCATTGCTTTCTTCCTTGTGTCTGTGCTTATCAATTCGCAGGGTGCCGTGGTGGTATCGATGTTGCCGCTTGCCTATTCGCTCGGCATAGATGGTTGGATATTGCTTGGTGTCATGCCCTCGATATATGGTTATTTCTTCATCCCCAACTATCCTTCCGACATTGCCACCGTCAATTTCGACCGGTCAGGCACGACGGTTATAGGTAAATACCTGCTCAACCACTCGTTCATGTTGCCGGGACTTGTGCATGTAGTTACCGCAACCATTGCCGGACTTGGCATCAGCTACGCTTACCACTTCTGGTTCGGACTTTATTGATTTTAATATCCTAAGAGCATAATCGAGCGCCTATTTGTGTAGGCGCTCGCTTGGTGTTACGCCGAACTGCTTTTTGAATGCCACAGAGAAATGGGCTGCCGTGCCGAACCCTGTCATGACAGCCACCTCGGAGACAGTATGCGTGCCTTCGTTGAGCAATTGTGCGGCACGGTTGAGCTTGTATTTGCGGAAAAAAACGCCAGGCGTGTCGCCCGTGAGTTGTTTCAGCTTGTAGTTGAACTTCGACTGACTTATTAGCAGGTCGTGGCAAACCGTGGCCACGTTTAGTTCCATCTCTGCCGAGCGGCGCTTCATGAGGGCATATAGCTCGTCCATGAATTCACGGTCTGGCTCCGACATGGTGTCGCTGACATCCGCGACCTGCTTCGTATTAGTGCTTTCGCCAAGACGGCGGCGAAGGGTCTTGATGTTGTCGAGTTGTGACATTACGAGGGCCTTGAGATACTCGGGGTCAAACGGCTTGGTGACATAAGCCACGGCACCGAGACGCAATCCGTGAATCTGCTCGTCGGTGTTCGACTTTGCCGTTATCATCACCACCGGAATGTGGCTTGTGGCCAAGTCTTCCTTTATCTTTCGGCACATGTCGTAGCCTGACATCTTGCCCATGATGACATCGCTCAGCACAATGTCTGGACAAATCTCCTTTATGTCATCGAGTGCGTCTTCGGCGCAATAGCGGCTCACCACGTCGAAGTCGGTCTCGAAGATAGACTTGATGTAGGTTGCCACGTCGGTGTCGTCGTCAACAACAAGAATCTTCTTTCGTTCTTTCCCCGAATCTTGTTGGCCGGTGTCCGACGGGTGTAAAGGCTTCTCGGGCACAGGATCATGAATCACGGGTATCTGCATTACCCTTTTTTGCTCAGTGTCACATTCCGACGGCTCGTAAGCGTCGCGTTTCGCGGGCAAGGCGAAACTGAACATCACGCCTTCTTCCGTGTTCTCAACCTTTATTTGTCCATGGTGAAGCTGAACCAAACGATTGACATAATACAGTCCTATGCCTGTGCCCCAACCGTAATGGTGGTTGCCAGTGGTGTTGGCCAATTGATAGTAGCGTTTGAATACGTCGCCCAATCGTTCCGGTGGAATATGTGATCCGTTGTTGAAGACGCAGACCTTTATCTCTTCCTTGGCACCCGTGTCATTTGCCTTTGGCGTGCCTTCATTACTTTCACTTTGAGCCACACTGAGCGTAATCCTTATTGTTCCACCGTCTGGAGTATGTTTCAAGGCGTTTGTGAACAAGTTGCTCATTATCTTCTCAAACTTGTCGGCATCCATCCACACGTCCTTGGCATTGGGGTCTATGTCGCAATCAAGGGTGATGCCGCGCACACGTGTCGACTCCTCGAAAGTCATGGCAAGCTGTCGCAATTGCTCGGCAGCATCCATCTGCGCCACTCTGAGCCTCAATGCGTCGGTCTCAAGTTGGTTGAAATCGAGCATCTGGTCTATGAGCCGCAGCATGCGGTTAACACTCATGCACACACGGTTGATGGTGTTTTGTGCCTGTTGTGGCAACGAATTGTCGGATCGCAACGACAAGAGCGGGCCGGCAATCACGGTGATGGGGTTGCGAAACTCGTGGGAGATGTTGGCAAAGAAACTCATGTTCATCTCCTTTGCCCGTTTCTCGCGTTCTCGCTCACGTTGTTCCTCCATGAGCCGCATGTTGTTGGTGCGGAGGCGAAGGTAAAGAGAGTTTATGACATATATTATAAGCAAGACGAAGACCGCATACGCAAACCATGCCGCTGGCGATGCCCACCATGCCGGACGCACGCGGAAGGTGAAGGTCTGTTCGCCTATGGGTGACAAGCCCGATGATGTGGCCGGCCGTAGCCTGAACACATATTTTCCCGGAGGAAGATTGGCATATTGTGCGTCATGGCGATATGTAGGCTTGTGCCATTGCCGGTCGTAACCGTCGAGGCGATACTGAAAGGCTAATGCGGTGGCGCGGCCATAATAGGGAGTGAAAAAAGATATGTCGATCGTATTCTCGTCGTGTGCCAGGGTGTAGTGAGTGCCACTGCTTATGTTGCCGCCCAGCGTGAGTTGTTCGCCTCCTTGGGTTGTTATGTTGATGGAGTAGACGCGTGGCGCGGTTTTCTTCACGCTTTCATTGCTGCCCGACTCGAATAGATAGCAACCGTCGGAACTTCCAAACACTACCCTGCCGTCCGGCATTACACACAGGGCGTTGTCAAAATATTGCCTGTTCCACTCGTTCACGCTCGACGACAGCATGGCGTTTGTTGTTGCCGTGCCGGTGTGTGCGTCGTAGCATACGACGTCTTTCAGAGTTGTTATCCATAGCCGTCTATGCGGGTCTTCTGCTATTCCTTGCACATGCACGTCGTCAAGGAAGTTCATTCTCTCTATCTTGTGCGAGCGCATGTTGAGGCGGTAGAGCCCAAAACGCTTTGTGCCCAACCACACGTTGCCGTAGGAGTCTTCCATCGCGAATGCCGGGTCTATGTTCCCGTCTTTTGGAGCACCGCTCGTTTTTAGTGTTCGTGTATGGCTTGAGCTTGGGTCATAGAGCATTATGTTCATGTTTCTCATGAACATCAGCACGCGTCCGTCGTGCAAGGTGGTGAGTTGTGTCTCCTCGTCAAACCATTGGCTGTCGATACCTATGCGCTTGGGCGTGGCTGCGCCATACTCGAAACATAGCAAGCCGTTGCTGCTGCTCACGAAAAGGTGTTTGCCGGCCTTGGTTCCAGAACCGAGCACAGTGGTGAGGTCCTTTGACCCGTAAGCATTGCTTTCAATGACGGGTTGGCTCCCGTTGAGGCGGCAGCTTGCCACTTGCCTGTTGCCCACGAGCCACACATGGGTGTCGTCGAACGCAACGGCATGGTTTAGCTCGCGACGTCCCGAGGGAACGCTGTCGAAAATCTGATTGTAATACCGCTCATAGACATTGTTGCCCATCTTGTCGGCCACATACATGCGCCGTGTAGTGCCGGCTATGATGTTGTCGCCAACCCGGGCAAGGCATGTCACGTCCTTGCCGCGTGAGCGTGAACACAGAGCGTTGTCGTTGACCGTCTTGAATTTAGTGGCTTGGTCTGACACCACTTGATAGCCGGCATTGCGGAACCCGACCCAGACGCAGCCTGACGAGCCTTTAAACGCGCAGGTTATGAGTTGTTGCGGTTTGCTTAGTGAGTATGGCGCGTCAGGTATGTCCGCTCTTGTAGTTGTTTGTGGCGCTGTCTTGCCACTTGCGGTTCTCACGCCTCCTTGCCCGACGATATAGCAAACCTTGTGGCGTGAGGTAGACACTATAATGTCGTCAGGATTGTCGCCATCGCCAATGGAGGTGACATCGCAGTCGGTCTTGGGCAAGTCGAACCTTGTGAAACGTCCGGCTCCACGATACATCGCCAAGCCGTTCTGCGTGCCTATCCACATTCGGCCACGGCGGTCACGGTGAACCGCGTTAATATAGTCGTCGGGCAGGGCAGTGGTGTCGAGCGCGTCATGGAAAAACTGTGTGTATGTCTTGCCGTCATACACATTGAGACCGGCTGACGTGCCTATCCATACCAGTCCGATGCTATCTTGAGCCATCGCCGTGACATTGAGCGAAGACAGCATGTTGTCGGTGACAGTATGCCTTCCCACTGGCACGAGGTTTTCTGACGTATGCCTTCGTGCAGGGTCAGCGATGTAAGCAACAGAAAGAACACCGAACAAAAGGGCAGATATTGCTGCGACTATTTTCCTCATTTATTTCTTGTATTCCATGTGTACCATCACCGGATAGTGGTCGGATGGCGCGCGGCGGTCACGCTCCTTGAAATTGATTTCCGAGGGAGCGTCGTTGCCTTTTTGTGTCTCTGCTTTCTTTGGAGTCCAATAGGCGTTGGTTAGAATGCCATAGCGGTCAACGGCAAACTCTGGCGACACGAACACGTGGTCAATGCGCGACGACGACCAGAAGCCGGTGTTGAACGAGTTGAACGTGCCATTCTCGGCAAAGCGCAGGCGTGCGGAGCTGTAGCTGTCCTTGAGTATGCACGAGTCGGTGAATGTCTTGAATATCTCGTTGTCTTGGTCCACGTTGAAATCGCCCGTCACTACAACAGGTGCGCCCTTGGCTATCTCGCGAACCTTCTTCACTATGAGTTTGGCTGCCTCGCGGCGTGCCACTATTCCTACATGATCCATGTGGAGGTTGAAATGGAAGAAGCGGAAGCCCGTTTCCTTTTGCCTGAACTCGCCCCATGTGCATATTCTTATGCACGCGGCGTCCCATCCCAATTTGGGCTTGTCGGGAGTCTCGTTCAACCAGAAGTTGCCTTGGTTGAGCAGCGTGAGGCGATCCTTCTTGTAGAAAAGGGCGGAGTATTCGCCGGCCTCCTTGCCGTCGTCGCGCCCAACGCCAATATAGTCGTAGTTGTCGAGCCCTGCCCTGAGGTCGCGGAGCTGGCCAACGAGCACCTCTTGGGTGCCGAACACGTCGGGAGCCTCGAAGTTTATCATGTCGCAAATCACCTTGCAGCGTGTTGCCCACACGTTGCCGTTCTTCTCGTCGCCGGTGTTGCGATTGCGTATGTTGTAAGTCCCCACGAAGATGGATTGTGCGTTCAAAGCCAACGCGAAGAATAGGGATAAAGATGATATAAATAGCTTTTTCATGATTTGGTTTTCTTGTTATGGCTTGTTTGGTGGTTCGTCAACCTCTCACCGACGAAACCACGAACTTTCTCAGCTCAACGACGTTTTTCTGTGGCTCGGTATAGCACTCCCGTTTCCATTTATTGATTATCTCGTTGGCCTTTTCCATTTCTTCTTCGTTGTGGTTCTCAAGGTAGAACAAGAGGTGTGCCGTCGGCAAGAGGAGGTTGTTTGCCTTTAGCTTTGGCAGCACCTTTATTAGTTCCAGACGTGGCTTGCTGGCGTCTTCTTCCAATGCGAGCCGCGCGGTGTATAACGCGAAAAAGAAATGGGCCTTGTCGTTGGGGAGGTATGTCTTGCACGTCTTTAGCGACTCCATCAATTGCCTTATCTCACAAATGATGAGGTCGCGACTTCCCACCTTGCCATAGTCTTTGCCTATGAGCAAGCCAATGGCCATCCTCGCGAGGGTTCGGGTGTCTTTGTCCACGTTGGCCGATTTCTTCACGGTGATGGTTATTGGCCTTATATATTGCGGTTTTATGCTTACGGCGGCTATGGCCACACCGGGCAGGCTAACCACGAGATACTCGCCTTTCTTGCCAGGCAAGCGTTGCACAATGCCGGTGATGCCTTCGAAAGGCCCGTCCATGATCTTCACCTCGCTGCCTTTGGCAATGCTGAGCTCCTCGGGCTTGAAATACGTGAGCTGCGCACCTTCCACGCCGTTTATTTTCTGGAAGTTGCGCATCTCGTTGTCGCGTATCTGCACATATTTCACTGTGCCGTCGCTCATGCGGTGACGTTTCAGGAAGAGATAGTCTTTCAGGCGGCTTGTGTCTCTGAAGTTGAGGAGGTCTTTACGCGCTCCTCTCACAAACACGAGCCCTGCTATGGCAGGTTGCAACGTTCGTGTCTTCTTGCCAAGCCTGTCGCGCAAGCAGTAGCGCATGGGGACATATGTCTGGAAACCATGCGCCGACAGCTCGTCCTGAGCCTCCATCTCTTTCCTGTAGCTCACCGCGAAGACATGCCATCGCTCAATGGCATTGTCGGCAAGATCTTGTGAGACGCTTGTGGGCATTAATTGTTTTATTTGTCAAGCTTACTTTTTCAGGTAGTCGCTTCTCGACGTACCCACGCAGCTGTTTGGCATCTGTATGTGCAGCATGGCGCAAATGGTTGGCGCAATGTCGGTTATGTGTACTTGTGCCGACGTCTGTCCGTGGGGCACGTTCCATCCATAGAGCACGAATGGGATGTGGGTGTCGTAAGGGTTCCACTCTTGGTGCGTGGTGCCAATATATTGGTCGGAACCGCTCACGTCTTCCCATCCAGCCTTTGGCACGATGAACACGTCGCCGCTCCTTCCGCGTCGATAGCCGTTGACGATCATCTCGCGTATGGGTTGCGGTACGGTGGTCGTGAGCACTTTCTCGCAGTCTACGACATAGAGAATGCTGTCGTTTTGTTGCAGTTTGGCGCAAACGGCAGCCTTGACCTCGTCCATCGTTTTACCGGCTTTCTTGGCGCCATCCTCGTTGATGTAAACCCAGCCGTCGCTCACTTTCCTTATCACTGGTGCGAAGCCCAGCTCCTGCTCCAGTTGGGCCTTGGCAGGCTTCAGCGTGTTGCGGAAGTCCAAGCCGCCGGCAGGCATGTGATGTGCCTTGAGGAAGTTGTGGTTGTGGGAGCCGCCGTGGTCGGCTGAAAGGAACATGAGCCATTGTCCCTTGCCCACTTTCTCGTCGAGTGTCTTTATGAATTGTGCAACCTGGTTGTCAAGCTCCATGTACGCGTCGTGGTTCTCCTTGCCGCGAGTGCCGTAGGTGTGGCCCAAGGCGTCGGTAGACGAGACGCTGACGGTGAGAAGGTCTGTGATGGAGTCTTGTCCGAGCTGCTCGTTCTCAAGCGCGGCCTCTGCCATTTGGAACGTCTTGGTGATGCCCATCACCGAGGTCTTGACTTCTGTCTTGGGTTTTGTCCCGATCTTCTTGTTGGTTTGCTTCACCCAGTTGGGCAGTTCGTTCATATAATAAGTAGACGTGACGAAGTGTCCGGCAGACGTGTCCCACCAGTAAGCGGCATCGGCACCATGTCCGGCAGGAAGGATGGAAGCGCGGTCTTTCAGGGCCACGCCGATGACCTTGCCATTGAAGTTGGTGGCAATCTTAAGCATGTCGCCAATGCCTGTTGCCAGGAGGTTGCGGGGCGACATCATGCCCTCCTTGCTGTCGGATCCCACGCTTTTCACGTTGGGGTCATCGCAACAGTATGTCCACTTGCCGTTGAGACTGAAGTTGTTGGACACAATGCCAGTCAGCGCGGGCACGCTGCCTGTGTATATGCTTGAGTGTCCAACGGCGGTCACTGCAGGAAGATAGTTGATGAGCGTGTTCTCGAAGCTGAAACCATTGTCCACGAGGTTACGCAAGCCATCCTTGCGATACTCGTCGTAATAATAATAAAGGTAGTCCCAACGCATCTGGTCCACCACGAGACCGACAACAAGCTTCGGCCTGTTTATTTGCCCGAAAACGCCAAGGGCGGCGAGCATGCACAACACTACTGTCAGTTTACGTTTCATCATAAAAAATGTTTTTGTTGTCTTAATTTCTGCAAAGATAGTTGTTTTTAATCAGATACACAATTATTTGTCGTTGCAAAACAATTAAAGATGGTCACCTTTGCATCTGTGTTGCGCAAACGTATGTGTCAAGTCGTGTGATAGACAGGGAACGGATTTTGACAATTATCGGTGCTGTCTTATTCAAACGACAAAGAGACAATAGAGACAACAGGCTCGACCAAGATCATGGTCAGAAAAAGTTGTCTCTATTGTCTCTATTGTCGTTTTTTAGTCCACTTTACATATAAAGTTATTTTCGAGCAATAACTTTTATCAAGCGTTGCCCCTTACAGGGATATCCGTTTAGAGGCACACCACCTGGAAGGTCTTTGCGGGAATGGTCAAGGTGACGGTGTTGCCCGAGGCAGAAACCTCGCTCTTGCTGGGCACCACGTTGTTTGGCTGTTCGAGCGTGTTTGTGGTGTACTGGCTGTCAGCGTGCAGCGAGATGACCTGCGCCTTGGCGAGGCCCTTGGCACCCTTGAGGGTGACCGTTACCTGCTGCGCCTTATCAGCGGTGTTGGCAATCTTCAGGATGGTCTGCTTGGCGTTCTTGTCGTAGACGGCGCTGGCGTAGAGGCCGTCGTTGCCTGCCACGGCCTTGCCGTCCTCGGTGAGCTGCAACACGTTGGTGCCCTTGTAGGTGCCGTAGAGCATCTGTACGTACCAGTTGGCCGATCGCACACTCTTGAGGTTGTCGAACCAGATGAGGTCAGGACGCCACTGCCAGCCTTCGACATGGGCGAAGAGGGGGGCGTAGGTGCACTGCCACACCACGTCGGCGTTGCGCTCCAGGCCGGTCATGAAGGCAGCCTCGGAGAGAGCGGCCTCCCAGTTGTTCTTTGCCACGGTGGGCTGGTCGTCGATGCCTTCCACGTGAGAGGCATATTCGCCGGCAAACACCTTCGGGCCCTTGCGGTCGTAGTTGTCGTAGCGGTTGGCGTTGCTCAGGAACCACTTCGGACTCTTGTAGTAGTGCTCGTCAACGAGATCCATCTTCAGCTTGCGCATCTCCTGCCAACCGTAGTCGAAGTCCTTGCCGTCGGCAGAGGGGCCTGAAGAGCCGCATATCTTGATGTCGGGGTATTTGGCACGTATCTGCTCAACAAACTTCTTGAGGCGTTCGGGATAGAGCGGTCCCCACTGTTCGTTGCCGATGCCCACCTGCTTCAGGCCGAAAGGCTTGGGATGGCCCATGTCGGCGCGCAGCTTGCCCCATTTGGTGTTCACGTCGCCGTTGGCAAATTCTATGAGGTCGAGTGCGTCGTCGATATACGGCTGCAGGTCGTTCATGTCTACGTGGGCATTCTTGTCATCGTCGTTGTTCTGATACTGGCAGGCCAGTCCGCAGCTCAACACGGGCAGCGGCTCGGCTCCAATCTTCTCCGAGAGCAAGAAGAACTCGTAGAAGCCCAGTCCGTAGGTTTGGTAGTAGTTAGGGTAGAGGCGGTGTGGGAAGGTGTAGTTCCAGCGGTTCTCGTTGAGTGGGCGGTTCTCTGCCGGGCCCACGGAGTTCTTCCACTGGTAGCGCGTTGCCAGGTCGGTGCCCTCCACGATGCATCCGCCGGGGAAGCGGAAAATGCCGGGGTGCAGGTCTTCAAGGTCTTTCACGAGGTCGGCGCGCAGACCGTTCCAGTTGTCTGTCGGGAAGAGGCTCACGTGGTCGAGGTCAACGCTCTCAGCGCCCTTTTCCAGATAGATGCGCATCAGACCCTTGGGGTCGGTCTTTGATGAGGTCAGCGTGGCGGTATGTTTCTGCCACTTGTTGTTGGTGATGGTGATGGTCTGCTTGTCAATCACCTGGTTGTCAGAGCCAACCAGTTCCACGCGTATCGTGCCCTTTTTGCCGTCAAGCAGGTGGAGGCGTGCATATACGGAGAAATCATATTTCATGTCCTTCTTCAGTCCCATGCCGAAGAAGCCGCGGTTTTCCAGTCCGGTCTGCTTCTCGCGGGCGCCAGCGCTCTCCAGCGTCACATAGTGGGGGTTGCGGTCGAAGGCCGGCTTCACGTCGCTGACGGTCACGTTGCCAAATGATTCCCATCCCATGAGGCGGTCGGGGAACTCGAAGCTGCGGTTCTCTACCATCTCGGCGTAGAGGCCGCCGTCGGCGCCGAAGTTGATGTCTTCGAAGAAGATGCCGTACATCGTGGGCTGTACGGGTGCGCCCGGCTTGGTGTTGACCGTGAGTTGGCGAGTCTGGGCGTGCATGCCCATCATCAGCATGGCGGCAAGGCCGGTAAGTAATAATCGATGTTTCATAATGGAATATTATTTAGATTATATTTTGCAAAGGTACATAATTCTTTTCTAATTGTCTTGTAACGAAATGTCAAACTTGATGTTTTGTCGACGTTTCCTTAAAATGTCATTTCCTGTACTTGTTTCTTTCCAAAAAAATGTATCTTTGTACGCAAAACGTAACCGATATGACTAAGAAAACAATTATGATAACAGTTTTGGTGCTTTCGTCTGTGTTGATGAAAGCCCAAGACTATTTCGCGCCTTTCCCTAAGGCAAGTGACAAGTATTGGCGCAAGGAAGTGCCGGCAGAGATGCGCAACGACTATGTCCATTTGGGCGATTCTTGCTTGGGCAAGCCTTGGAATGCCATTCCCGATGAACTTTTTGCCGAGTTTCGCACCAATGGCAACCGCACCAATTACGAGGCGGCAAGCTTCGCCATCCGCAGGCAGTTCGCTTGCTTAGTGATGGCTGAAATCATGGAGCACAAGAAGCGTTTCTTGCCTTCCATCTGTCAGG
>CAVBXD010000040.1:0-23721 GCA_963599465.1 Oscillospiraceae bacterium
GATTTTTGCATTTAGTCCCCGATGGGGGAAAGGGGGCATTGTGCCCGGGCATTACGCATATTGAGGATTTATGCTTGTGAACATGCCTACACACACGATAAACAACGAATCTGCATATGTGCGGAGTCCATCTGCTAATTTAAGGTTCACCTCGATTTTTCACTCATGCTGATTCATGAAATTAGAATGACAGCTACATTTCTTGCAAAGCATATACTGACCATTCGGGATACGGACAATCACATGTGGTAATACAAAAACAGCTGCCTTTGTTTACTGATTTTCTCAAAATAGAGAAAGAAGAATCGTAATTCAATGCAATAATATTCCATATCTTGCGTTTTATAAAGTAAGAACAAAGTTATGGAACAAGACAATATCAAAAAGTATATGCATATCAAGCTGAACGACGACGTGGATAATCCTCGTTTTATTCCCGACGGCATGAACGAGGTGGAGCGCAACGTCAAGCGCATAGGCGACATGCTGTTGGCCGGCTTCAGCCTCATTATTTTTTCCCCACTTTTCGCCATATGTTATTTTCTGGTAAAGAAGGAAGACGGTGGCCCAGCCATCTTCAAGCAAGAGCGCATCGGACGTTTCGGACGACCTTTTTATATATACAAATTTCGCAGCATGAAAGTCGATGCCGAGAAAGATGGACCTCAGCTCTTCGGGCATAAGGCAGATACAAGAATGACCAAGATTGGTATGTTTCTTCGCGACCATCACCTCGATGAGCTTCCCCAGCTTTGGAACGTGCTCAAGGGTGACATGGCTTTCATTGGCCCACGGCCAGAGCGGAAATACTATATCGACCAAATCATGCAACACGACCCACGCTACAGGTTTCTCTACCAGATTCGCCCCGGCGTGACCTCGTATGCCACATTATATAATGGTTACACAGACACCATGGACAAGATGTTACGGCGGCTCGAACTCGACCTCTACTATCTCGAACATCGCTCATGGTGGTTCGATGCCAAGATACTTTTCAAGACCTTCACCAACATCGTCTTTGGCAAAGTGTTCTGATGGGCAAGAGAGACACGATAATGCATGAAAGTATAATCGCATGAAATTATATCTGATTATGCCAAACGCATATTGATTTTTTGGCTAACTTTGCAGAGTATGGTGAAATGTAGTTCATCTAAAGAAACAAGCAGAACGGTTTACTACAAGATATAAGCATGGTTATGGCAAAGGACATAGGATTGACAAATGTTGAGATGCAAAAGCTCGTCTCCGTGCTGTCATCACAGCCAAATATAGAAAAGGCGATAGTCTACGGCTCAAGGGCTAAGGGGACAAACCAGAAGTTCTCAGACGTTGACATGACACTTGTCGGAAGGAATCTTTCGCATAGCGACCTCAACCAAGTCGCTTTGAAAATCGATGATTTGCTATTGCCATATGAGTTTGATTTATCCCTATATTCCTCTCTGACTAATAAAAATCTCTTAGAGCACATAAGGAGAGTGGGGAAAGTGATATACGAATCATAAATGGTTTGCACATGACGGATGGTTGCGTTTCAGACATTGACACAGACATGAAAGAACTTATCAACGAGGGGCTTATTCAAAGATTTGAATATACACATGAGTTGGCATGGAACGTAATGAAAGACTATGAGACTTATCAAGGGTATAACGAGATAAGGGGCTCGCGCGACGCCATCAGAAAAGCCTTGGCAATAGGACTAATAGACAATCCATTATGGCTTGAAACCATTATGGACCGGAACAGGACGTCGAACAATTATGACGAGTCTGCCGCCAATGAGACACAACATGCCGTAGTAAATAAATATCTGCCGTTGTTCAAGGACTTTCTCAATGTTATGGAGAAAATCGAGAAAGAAGACGAATGACTTTCGAACGGTATATATATTCATCAATATCACATTTAGCAAAGTGTTCTAAAATTCAGACATAACTTACAAATCGTCAGCAAAGCAGCGGTCAAACATACTTAAACCGCCATTTTATCCAAGCATTTCCTTGCAAATTATCACGCAAGTGTTAAAAGATGAAGGGATGTATGAATAAAATGGCGGTTTTGCGTTACATTTAGTGATTTTTTTATTAATTTTGCATACGAATTGATAGGTAAAACACAAAAACATTAGCAAATGCAAACAAATGGACTGTACAACAGTTCCTACGAACATGACGCTTGTGGCGTAGGAATGGTAGTTAACATCCATGGCGGAAAGAGTCATCAGCTTGTCGACGACGCCTTGAAGGTTCTTGAGAACCTGCGCCATCGTGGCGCCGAGGGTGCCGACGGCAAGACCGGCGACGGAGCTGGCATACTGCTGCAAATCCCCCATGAGTTTATTCTTCTCCAAGGCATACCAGTACCCGAGAAGGGAAAGTATGGCACCGGCCTTATCTTCCTGCCCAAGGACGAGAAACGCCAGCAGGAGATTCTGTCCATCATGATCGAGGAGATCGAGCGTGAAGGCCTGCAACTGATGCACCTCCGCACGGTCCCCACCAACCCCGACTGCCTCGGAGAGGCTGCCGCAGAATCGGAACCTGCCATAAAGCAGGTGTTCATCACGGGTGTCTCCGACGACAAGGTAGCGGTTTTCGAGCGCACGCTCTATCTCATCAGGAAAAAGATTGAGCGCCGCATCCAAGACAAGGATTTCTACATTTGCTCTTTGTCCAACAAGAACATCGTTTACAAAGGCATGTTGTCGAGCCTTCAGCTGCGACAGTATTACCCAGACCTCACCAACAACTATTTCACGAGCGGCCTGGCCCTTGTTCACAGCCGTTTCTCAACCAACACGTTCCCCACGTGGTCGTTGGCACAGCCCTTCCGCCTCTTGGCACACAATGGCGAGATAAACACCATCCGTGGCAACCGCTCATGGATGAAGGCCCGCGAGGCGGTGCTCTCATCTGACGCCTTGGGCGACATCCACGAGATCTCGCCAATCATCCAGCCCAACATGAGCGACTCGGCAAGCCTTGACAACGTGTTCGAGTTCTTTGTCATGAATGGCATGTCGTTGCCAAAGGCCCTGAGCATCATGGTGCCCGAGAGCTTCAACGACAAGAACCCCATCAGCGAGGACATCAAGGCCTTCTACGAATACCACTCCATCCTCATGGAGCCTTGGGACGGTCCCGCCGCCCTGCTCTTCTCCGACGGTCGTTTTGCCGGCGGCATGCTCGACCGCAACGGTCTGCGCCCTGCCAGATACACCATCACGAAGACGGGTACCATGGTCGTGGCATCGGAGGTCGGCGTAATGGACTTCGACCCGACGGTCATCGCCGAGAAAGGACGTCTGCAGCCGGGTAAGATATTGCTCATCGACACGCAAGAGGGCAACATATACTACGACGGCGAGATAAAGGATCGCCTCGCCCACGAGCACCCTTACCGCCAATGGCTCAACACCAACCGCATACAGCTTGAGAAGATACACACCGGCAGAAAGGTCAACAACGCCATAGAGAACCTTGAGGCGAAAGAGGTGGAGTTTGGTTTCGGCGAGGAAGACGTCAACGACACGCTCATCCCCATGGCCATCAAGGGTCAGGAGCCTACGGCTTCCATGGGCAACGACACGCCTCTCGCAGTGTTGTCGGACCAGCCACAGATCTTCTTCAACTATTTCCGTCAGCAATTCGCACAGGTCACCAACCCTGCCATCGACTCCATTCGCGAGCAGCTCGTGATGAGCCTGACCGAATATATAGGAAGAGTGGGCACAGGTATACTCAATCCCAACGAGACCAACTGCAAGATGGTGCGCCTGCCCCACCCCATCCTTACCAACAGCCAGCTCGACATCCTGCAAAACATACGCTACAAGGGTTTCAACACCCGCAAGCTCAGCATCAGTTTCGTGCCGTCGCCCAAGGGCTCAGAGCATCCGGGCGAGGCGTTGCGCGAGGCGCTCGACAAGCTCTGCCACGATGCCGAAAAGAGCGTTGACGACGGGTTCAACTACATAATACTTTCCGACCGCGACGTAGACAAAGACCACGTGGCCATTCCGTCGCTCCTTGCCGTCAGCGCCGTCCACCACTACCTCATCAACGTGGGCAAGCGTGTGCAGACAGCGTTGATAGTGGAAAGCGGTGAGATTCGCGAGGTGATGCACGCGGCTCTGCTTCTTGGCTACGGTGCCTCGGCGCTGTGCCCATACATGACCTACGCCATCCTCGACGACCTCGTGAAGAAGGGCAAGATTCAGGAAAACTACGCCACGGCAGAAGCCAACTACATAAAAGCCGTGAAGAAAGGCTTGCTCAAGATAATGGCGAAGATGGGTATTTCCACCATCCGTTCTTATCGTGGAGCGCAAATCTTCGAGTCGATAGGTTTGTCGGAGGGATTGCTCCGCACCTATTTCGGCACAGAGACAAGCACTGTGGGCGGCATTGGCCTCGACACCATCGCCCGCGACGCCATAGCCTTCCACGACAAGGCCGTGCAGGAGGCCAACTCCGACGTAGAGCATCCTCTGCCAAACCTCGGACAATTCCACTGGCGCGAGGACGGCATCAAGCACGCATGGAACCCTGAGACCATTGCCACGCTCCAGCTCGCCACACGCACCGGCAACTATGAGACCTTCAAGAAGTTTGAGGATCTCGTCGACAATAATCCCGAGCCGTTGTTCTTGCGCGACTTCCTCGACTGGAAGCGCAATCCTATCGACATCGAAAAGGTGGAGCCGGTAGAAAAGATTGTTAAGCATTTCGTCACGGGCGCGATGTCGTTCGGTGCCCTTTCTGCCGAGGCTCACGAGGCTCTCTGTCTCGCCATGAACGCCCTTGGCACAAGGTCCAACACCGGTGAGGGCGGCGAAGACAACGAGCGTTACCACTCCGAGGTCGACGGCATCAGCCTGTCGTCGAAGACCAAGCAGGTGGCATCGGGCCGTTTCGGTGTGACAACAGAATATCTCGTCAACGCCGAGGAGATACAGATTAAGGTGGCACAAGGCGCCAAGCCTGGCGAGGGTGGCCAGCTGCCCGGTTTCAAGGTCAACGAGATCATTGCCAAGACCCGCAACTCCATACCTGGCATATCACTCATATCACCTCCACCTCACCACGACATCTACTCTATCGAGGATCTAAAACAGCTCATCTTCGACTTGAAGAATGTCAACCCCAAGGCTGCCATCAGCGTCAAGCTCGTTGCCGAGAGTGGCGTGGGCACGATAGCTGCCGGCGTGGTAAAGGCAAAGGCCGACCTCGTGGTAGTGTCAGGAGCCGAGGGCGGAACGGGCGCAAGCCCAGCCTCGTCGATGCGCTTCGCCGGCATATCGCCTGAGATTGGTGTTGCCGAGACGCAGCAGACTCTCGTGAAGAACGGATTGCGCTCACTCACACGCCTGCAAGTAGACGGACAGATGAAGTCGGCGCGCGACGTCATCATCATGGCGTTGCTCGGAGCCGAGGAGTTCGGCTTCGGCACGACACCGCTCATCACCCTCGGGTGCGTCATGATGCGCAAGTGCTCGTCAAACACTTGTCCAATGGGCGTGGCAACACAAGACGAGCGTCTTCGCAAGCACTTCCGTGGCGATTACCACTACGTGATAAACTACTTCAAGTTCCTCGCCCAACACGTCAGGGAATACCTTGCCGAAATGGGATTCACGAGCCTCAACGACATCATTGGCCGCACAGAGCTTCTTGAGAAGCGCGACATTGCCAAGACATGGGCCAATGCTCCGGCAAACGTGCAGGCAAAATGGAACAGTCTCAGCTTCTCAAGAATGGAGAAGAAGGAGACGGGCGACGTGAGCCTCTATTGCACCAAGACTCAAGACCACGAGCTCTTCAATTTGCTCGACCAGCAGCTCATCGCCGGTGCGCAAAAGTCTATACAAGACCAAGAGGAGGTCAACCTCGACTTTGCCATCCGCAACACCAACCGCGCCGTTGGAGCCATGCTCTCAGGCATCATCGCCGAGAAATATGGAGAGAAGGGCTTGTCAAACGATACCATCAACGTACGCTTCAAGGGTTCCGCCGGACAGAGCTTTGGCGCGTTCCTCGTGCACGGCGTGAACTTCAAGTTGGAAGGCGAGACCAACGACTATTTCGCAAAGGGTCTCTCCGGTGGTCGCATAAGCATCCTGCCACCTATCAGGTCCAACTTCAACGCCGAGGACAACATAATCGCCGGCAACACCGGTCTTTACGGTGCCACCACGGGCGAGCTCTATGTCAACGGTAAGGTGGGCGAGCGCTTCGCCGTGAGAAACTCTGGTGCCATAGCCGTCGTTGAAGGCGCTGGCGACCACTGCTGCGAGTACATGACCGGAGGACGCGTGGTCGTGCTCGGCAAGACCGGACGCAACTTCGCGGCAGGCATGTCGGGAGGCGTGGCTTATGTCTGGGACAAGGACCACGACTTCGACTACTACTGCAACATGGGTATGGTGGAAATCAACCTCGTTGAGGAGACGACATATCGCAAGGAGCTGCATGAGCTCGTGCGCCAGCATTATCTCTACACGGGATCCAAGCTCGCCAGGACAATGCTCGACGACTGGAACCGCTACATCGAAGACTTTATCCAGGTAGTTCCTATCGAGTACAAGCGCGTGCTGCAAGAGGAACAGGTGAAGAAACTCCAGCAGAAGATTTCCGATATTCAGAGAGACTATTAAAATAATACAGGATGCGAAATGATTAATGTCAAATGTGCCGCGAACACAGCGGCGCGGCGCATTCGACATTCAACATCAATAATCAAATATTAAGACATGGGTAATCCAAGAGGATTTTTGGAGGTGGAACGGAAAGAGGCCGGCTACCGTCCAATACATGATAGAATACACGATTTCGGCGAGGTGGAGCAAACGCTCAACTCGCGAGACAGGCAGTTGCAAGCAAGCCGATGCATGGATTGCGGCGTGCCCTTCTGCCACTGGGCTTGTCCGCTCCACAACAAGATGCCGGAATGGAACGACGCTTTATACAAGGGCGATTGGAAACTCGCCTACGAGTTGCTCAAGGCCACCAACGACTTCCCCGAGTTTACGGGACGCGTGTGCCCCGGACTGTGCGAGAAGGCTTGCGTGCTCAACCTCACCGAACATGAGCCCACGACCAATCGCGAAAACGAGGCTGCCATCATCGAGCATGCCTACAACGAGGACTTCGTGCATCCTCACATTCCCTCGCGAAACGGCAAGAAGGTGGCAGTGGTAGGAGCAGGTCCTGCCGGACTCAGCGTCGCCACACAGTTGAACCAAAGGGGCTATGAGGTCACGGTTTACGACGCTCGCGAGAACGCTGGCGGACTCTTGCGCTATGGCATTCCCAACTTCAAGCTCAACAAGGCTCTTATCGACAGAAAGATGGAATATCTAAAGATGGAGGGCATCAAGTTCGAGTTTGGCGTTATGCTGGTGCCTGTAAACCCGACAGAGCCGGTAGACATACAAAACGACAACACGCTTGGCGACACCAAGAAGACCACGATAGAGCAACTCTCAAAGGAGTTTGACGCCGTGGTGGTATGCACTGGCACACCGCAAGCGCGCGACCTCAAGATTCCTGGACGCGAGCTGAAAGGCGTGCATTTCGCCCTTGAGATGTTGTCACAGCAAAACAGGGTGCTCGCCGGCGAGGAATTCCCGAAAGACGTGCTCGTAAACGCAAAAGGCAAGGACGTGCTCGTGATAGGTGGTGGTGACACCGGTTCCGACTGCATAGGCACATCCCACAGGCAAGGCTCAAAGAGCGTGACACAGATAGAAATCATGCCCAAGCCAGTGGAGGGTCCCGAGGACCCGAACAACCCATGGCCCAACTGGCCGCGAACCCTCAAGACCACTTTCGCCCACGAAGAGGGATGCACACGCCGTTGGAACATCAACTCGCTTGAGTTCCTTGGCAAGAATGGCAAGGTGACGGGCGTGAAAGTACAGGAAATCACATGGGTGCCCAACCCAGAAGGCGGACGCCCATTGATGAAACCAGCCAAGGAACCCGAGATCATCAAGGCCGACATGGTATTGCTGGCCATGGGATTCCTCAGGCCACAACAACCAGAATATCCTGCCAACGTGTTCGTTGCGGGAGATGCCGCAAGCGGTGCCAGCCTCGTGGTAAGGGCACTGGCAAGCGGAAGAAAAGTTGCTGCTGAAGTAGACAGTTACTTGCGAAAGTAACCAACCTATCAATTTATATTTTTTTGGCAGAGGCAGGGCACCGGTGGGTGCCCTGCTTTTTTTATGGCCAAACTCTCTTTTGCGCAATATAAATCAAAAAAAAGCAAGCCGCAAAACGTTTTTTCTGAAAACGTTACACGACATTCAGAAAAAAAACATATCTTTGCATAATAAATTAAGCAAAAGCGATAATAATCATAATATTCAAATAACTAACATCATGAAAAAAGCGATTTTGGCTATAGCCCTTGTAGCCTTGGGTTGCGGCAGCGCCAATGCGCAGACCGGCCTGGAAAAAGCAAAATTCTTCGACAATTGGTATTTGGGAGCAAAGATTGGTGCCTCTACACCTCTTACATTTAACAAGACATTCCCTCTCAACCCCAACTTCGGTTTGAAGCTCGGCAAGAACTTCTCGCCCGTTTTCGGTGCTAATATCGAGGCTCTCGCCAACTTCGGCGACAACCGTTTCGTGACTCAGATTCCAGAGAACATGGTTCTCAACTCAAAGACATTCGTCAAGTCGTTCAACCTCGGTGTGAACGGAACCATCAACTGGACAAACCTCTTCCTTGGCTACAACGAGAACAAGGTGTTCGAGGTAGGCACTGAGCTGGGCGTTGGTTTCACCAAGTACTATGGCGACAAGATCGTCTGCGAGACAGGAAACGTTGGCGACGACAACGACCTCACCGCCAAGACTTCAATGACTTTCGCTTGGAACATCGGTGGCGCAAGCAAGCCTTGGCAAGTCTATGTCGAGCCAGGCATCTATTGGAACTTGACCCACGGACCTAAGGACGCCGTGCAGATGGACAAGCGTTGCGCACAGTTAGCCCTCCAGGTTGGCTTAAACTACAAGTTCAAGACTTCCAACGGCACTCACAACTTCAAGAAGATCGACCTCACTCCTCTGAACGACGAGATCAACGACCTCCGCGCACAGCTCGCACAGAAGCCAAAGGAGGTTATCAAGGAAGTCATCAAGGAAGTTCCTGTTGAGGTTGAGAAGCACACCACCAAGACCAACACCGTGCGTATCGACAACCTCTTCTTCGTGACCTTCCAGCAGGGCAAGTCTGCTTTGGTTCCTGAGATGAAGAAGGCTCTCAACAACATCAAGAGCGGCAGCCACGTGGAGATCGTGGGTACAGCTTCTCCTGAGGGTCCCAAGGAGCTTAACGACCGTCTGTCACAGGCTCGTGCCGACGTGGTGGCCAACTACCTGAAGACTCGTGGCGTCATCGTCGACAGCGCGTCTGGTAAGGGTGTGCAGGGCGTCACTTCAAACCGTCTCGCCGTGGTTTACGTCAAGTAAGAATAACCTTACAACAACTATAAAGCGGAGCAGATTCTGTCTGCCCCGCTTTTTTGTTTGCCCACACCGAATAAATAAATTAATTGAGTAAAACATACCGCCAAAAAAGCAATTAATGACATATTCTTTGTAACTTTGCAAGCAAAAGAAAAACTATTTAAACACACACATAGTCATGCTTACATTAAAGCTCATTACCGAGGAAACAGAGCGCGTGGTTAAAGGTCTGGAGAAGAAACATTTCCCCAACGCGCGCGAAGCCGTGGAAAAAGTACTCGAATACGACAAGATACGCCGTGAGACTCAGCAAAAGCTCGATAGCAACAAGCAGCAGCAAAACCAGCTCTCCAAGCAGATTGGCGGGCTGATGAAAGAAGGAAAGAAAGACGAAGCCCAGAAAATCAAGGCTCAAGTGGCCGAGCTCAAGGCCGACGACAAGGCTCTTCAGGAGCTCTACGCCAAGGCTCAGGCCGACATGACCAACGAGCTTCTCGACATTCCAAACATCCCCAACGACGAAGTGCCAGAGGGCAAGGATGCCTCAAGCAACATCGTCATCAAGGAAGGTGGCGTGAAGCCCGAACTGCCAGAGGGCGCACTTTGCCACTGGGACCTGCTCAAGAAGTTCAACCTCGTCGACTTCGACCTCGGTGTCAAGATTACGGGTGCCGGATTCCCTGTATACATCGGCAAGATGGCCCGTTTCCAACGTGCGCTTGAGGCTTTCTTCCTCGACGAGGCCCGCAAGTCTGGCTACTTGGAGATTCAGCCTCCTTTTGTCGTCAACGAGGCTTCAGGCTATGGCACTGGTCAGCTCCCCGACAAGGAGGGTCAGATGTATCATGCCAATCTCGACAACCTCTTCCTCATACCTACCGCCGAGGTGCCTGTCACTAACATCTTCCGCGACGAGATTCTCGACGAGAAGGATCTGCCCATCAAGCGTTGCGCCTATTCTGCCTGCTTCCGTCGCGAGGCTGGCTCTTATGGCAAGGACGTGCGTGGCCTCAACCGCCTCCACCAGTTCGACAAGGTAGAGATCGTGCGCATCGACACGCCAGAGCACTCTTACCAGTCATGGCACGAGATGCTCGACCACGTGGAGGGATTGCTCCAAAAGCTGGAGCTTCCTTATCACCTCCTGTTGCTCTGCGGTGGCGACATGAGCTTCACCTCAAGCATCTGTGTCGACTTCGAGACATGGTCGGCTGCACAACAGCGCTGGTTGGAAGTGAGCTCTACAAGCAACTTCGAGAGCTATCAGGCCAACCGTCTGCACTGCCGTTTCCGCCGCGCCGACAGCAAGAAGATTGAGCTTTGCCACACCCTCAACGGCTCAGCTCTCGCCTTGCCTCGCATCGTGGCCACAATCCTGGAGAACAACCAGACACCGGAAGGCATCCGCGTGCCAAAGGTGCTTGTGCCTTACTGCGGATTCGACATGATCGACGACAAGATGGACTAATACGACATTTTTTTATCAGGCTCTTTTTGAGATGCCTATATCGCCAAGGCCGGGCTTTGAGAAACAAGTCTCGGCCTTTATTTTTTCTTGCCGCCCCACCCCGCTATCATCACCTCCTGCATAAAAACCATGCATTTGAAAAAAACAAGACTCTACATAGCCGCGCTTCTCGCGTGCCTGTTGCCATCAGCATTATTGGCCGACAACTACGCGAGAAAAGTGAACACCCTGATAGGAACCGACTACACCGGCAACACCTACCCCGGTGCACAAGCCCCGTTTGGCATGGTACAGCTCAGCCCCGACAACGGGTTGCCGGGATGGGACCGCATTGCCGGCTACTTCTATCCCGACAGCACGATAGCGGGCTTCAGCCACACCCATTTGTCGGGTACGGGCGCGGGCGACATGTACGACATCTCCTTCATGCCCGTGACGTTGCCAGTTCGCGAAAGCGAGGCTCCGTTGGGAGTGCACTCGCGCTTCAGCCACGACGACGAGACAGCCCACGCCGGCTATTATCAAGTGCGGCTCACCGATTATGACATCAATGTGGAACTCACGGCTTCGCCACGCTGCGGCATACAACGCTACACCTTTCCTGCCAACGGCAAGGAGCGCATGGTCATCCTCGACCTTGCCAAGGCCATGAACTGGGACGCAACGACGGATTCAAAAATCGTGGTGGTCGATTCGTTCACCATCGAAGGTTATCGCTTCTCCAACGGATGGGCACGCAACCAAAAGGTGTGGTTTCGCACGCGTTTCTCACAGCCCATACTGTCGGTGGAGACAACGAGAACCAAGCTCAACGGCAACGAGAGCGGCGAGGGCATGGTGGCTCGCATTCGTTTCGCCACCGATGGTCCAAGCCAGCTCACCGTGGCCACCGCCATCTCTCCCACAGGCTTGGATGGTGCCAAGAAGAACCTTGAGGCAGAGGTGACAAGCCTCAACTTTGACACCATGCGCCAGAACGCTGAGAACGAATGGAACAAGGAACTCGGAAGAATAGAAGTGGCTGGTGGCACTAAAGAGCGGCAGACGGTTTTCTACACGGCTCTCTATCATGCCATGACTGCGCCAACGCTGCTGTGCGACGTTGACGGCACGTATCTCGGGGCAGACAGGCAGACACACAAGACTTCTGGCTGGCAGAATTATGAGACCTGCTCCTTGTGGGACACCTATCGTGCTGCTCATCCGCTCTACGATCTCCTCATCCCGTCGCGGGCGAGCGACATGGTAAACTCGCTTCTGGCTTTCAGCAAGGAAAACGGGCGTCTTCCCGTTTGGAACATGTGGTCGTCGGAGACCGACATGATGATAGGCTATCATGCCGCCTCGGTGATAGCGGAGGCCGTGCTCAAGGGGGTGCCAGGAATCGACAAGGGAGAGGCGCTCAAGCAGTGCGTCAAGACCGCCAACCTTGACAACTACCGGGGCATAGGGCTTTACAAGAAACTCGGCTACGTGCCCTACGATGTCAAGGAGCCTACACTCGACGACGACTGGTCGCTGTCGCGCACCTTGGAATATGCCTACGACGACGCTTGCATAGCGGCACTGGCAAAGCACATGGGTAAAACCGATATTTACAACACTTTCGCCAAACGCGCACAAAACTACCGCAACGTCTATTGCAAGAGCTCAACATTCATGCAGCCGCGACGCTCCGACGGCACTTTCCAACCGGCATACTCTCCCGACGAATACACATCGCATATCTGCGAGAGCAACGGATGGCACTATATGTGGTCGGTGCAGCACGACATAAAAGGGCTGGAGAAACTCGTGGGAAAGAAGGCTTTCGCCGCAAAGCTCGACAGCTTCTTCACCTATACGCCAAAGGCCAACGAGAAACTGCCGCTCTTCAGCACGGGCATGATAGGACAATACGCCCATGGCAACGAGCCAAGCCATCATGCCGCCTACATCTTCAACAAGATAGGGCAACCACAAAAGACACAGAAATATGTAAGGGAAATCCTCACCCAACTCTACAACGACACGCCCGCCGGACTTTGCGGAAACGAGGACTGCGGACAAATGTCGGCATGGTATGTACTCAGCGCGTTGGGCTTCTACCCTCTCAACCCCGTCAGCTGCGAATACGAACTTGGCACTCCTCTCTTCGAGACCGCCACGCTGCACCTGGAAAACGGCAACAGTCTAACCATCAAGGCTGAGAACTATGCAGAAGACAGGTTTGCCGTCGATGGGGTAACGCTCAACGGGAAACGCGTTAAGGGTACGGCCATCAACCACAACGACATTGCCAATGGCGGCACACTGGTCTTCAACATGAGAAAATGACGAATAAAAAAATCATTGTCTGAACTGGCACAAATGTATGATATGAAACACTTGAAGGATAACGACATAACCCTGTTGGCATTCGACGCCGACGACACGCTTTGGGACTGCCAAGGCCACTTCAACGAAGCGGAGGAAAGCTATTGCCAACTGCTCGCCCAATATGGCGACAAGCAAGAAATAGCCTCAAGCATCATCAGCATGGAGATATCCAACATGCCTCTCCTCGGCTATGGCAGCAAGGCATTCACGATCTCGCTCATCGAAAACGCCATAAAAATGTCAGGTGGAAAGGTTGATTGCGACACTCTCACGCGAATCGTCAACCTTGGCAAGGGTCTGCTCAACATGCCTGCCACACCATTGCCGGGCGTGGAGCAAACGCTGAAAACACTTCACGAACGCGGCAACTACAAGATGGTGGTCTTCACAAAGGGCGACAACCTCGATCAGGAAAACAAGTTCAAGAGGTCAGGACTTGCACCTTTCTTCGACGACTGCATAGTGGTGGCCGACAAGACCGCCCACGAGTATGAACACCTCTGCCAACTTTTCAACGTGCACATCGACCAACTGTGCATGGTTGGCAACTCTTTCAAGAGCGACATCTTGCCGGTGTTGCACCTTGGCGGATACGCCATCCACGTGCCTTACGAGTTGCAATGGGAATTGGAAAAAGCCGAGGAAGACGGCTTCTTTCCCCGGCTTTTACGCGCTGAATCTTTCCGCGACATCATCGACTTCGTTTAGCCGTTCACCCCTCTAAAAATACCCCGCGCAGCTCTACGTTAGTATCGCAACGCCGTTACGCTAGTATCGCAACGCCGTTACGTTAGTATCCCGATGCCTTTCCATCGCAAAGGCATCGGGATATTTTTCATCCTATGGTGATTACATACTCGCTCATGAAGCTACTCCCTGGTAAGAGCTTATTGGTGAGATATTTATCTTTAAGCTCGCCATCATATTCCTCCCAATCGGCGATGCCATACCAAGGCTCCACGCAGATGAAAGGCGCATGCTTGCCGCAAGGTGTCCATATGCCCACGGCAGGGGTCTTGAAGTCGAGCGTCACGTGTGGTTTACCGGCCTCGTCGAGCAGCTCAACCTTGCCAACCTGGCTGTGGTCGAACACTATGGCATCGTCGTTGAAGGTGTCTTCCGTAAAAGGAAAGAGCCCATTGTCGGTAGCCACCTCTCGATAGCCCCTTTTAAGGAAGCCTTCCTTGCTGATGAACACGCGTCTCGGCTCCGCGTTGTCGAAACGCAGCGTGCCTTTCACAGGCTCACCCTTCTTGGCTCCAGGCACCACAAAAGCGGGATGGCCGCCTATCTGGAAATAGATAGTCTTGTCGTCGGTGTTCTCCACATGCCACACCACGTGAATCCTGTTGTCTCTCAGCTTATAGCTCACGGCAAGGTTGAAACGAAACGGGTATGCCTTCATCGTCTCCGCGTTGCTGTGCAAACCGTATACCACCTTGTCGTCGCCCTTGGCAAGGAGCGTGAAGTCGTTGTCGCGGGCAAAACCATGACGGGGGAGCTGATACTCCTGACCGTTTACGCGGTAAGTGTTCTTCCATACCGTACCCACGATAGGGAAAAGAATTGGCGAGCGCCGCCCCCAATAGGCTGGGTCGCCTTGCCAAAGATATTCCTCACCGCCATTGTCCTTAATGCTCAGCAGCTCAGCGCCATGCTCGGAGATGGTAAGCGTGAGCTTGTCGTTCTTGATCGTTTCCATTATTCTCAATTTCTGTTTGCGTTATGCCATTACATTCTCTGCACCTGCAAAGATAACCATTTAACGTGAGTATGACATGAATCATATCAAGAATTATCGCCATGACAGGTAGAAGAAAAGCCACTTCAAATTGCTATGTAGACGTCCATTTTTTGATGCATGGCAAAAACAAGCAAAGTAATTTGATATTTTTGTTAGAAAAATGCTTTATTATTTATCATTTTGTTGTAATTTTGCAGTCGCATAGTTGCATAAAGATAGAGAAAGTCATTTTTAAAACACTAAAAGATAGAGACATGAAGAAAATTGAAGCCATTATCCGCAAGTCGCGCTTTGAGGATGTGAAGCAGGCATTGCTCGCCGCCGACATTGAATGGTTCTCCTATTACGACGTGCGTGGCGTGGGCAAGGCACGCCAGGGCCGCATCTACAGGGGCATAGTCTACGACACGAGTAGCATAGAACGCATACTCGTTTCGCTCGTTGTGCGCGACAAGAACGTGGAGCGTGCTGTGAGTGCCATTCTGAAGGCTGCCCAGACGGGTGAGATAGGCGACGGCCGCATTTTCATAATCCCAATTGAGGATGCCGTACGCATACGCACAGGCGAGCGTGGCGACATTGCCTTGTATAACGCCGAACAGGAAAAATAACTCCGCCTTGCCGCCACTTGCCCGCGACGGGAATGGAAACGTGGTGGCACAACAAACGTATTATTAAAAAGTAAAAAGGTTTTTAGGATATGACAACAATATTACTTACAGCGACGGCTCTCGACACCGGCAACACGGCGTGGATGATTATGGCTACAATACTCGTGCTCTTGATGAGCATTCCAGGCATTGCCTTGTTTTACGGAGGACTCGTGAGGCAGAAAAACGTGCTCAGCGTGATAATGCAGACAATGCTCATAGTGGGCGTGGTGACGCTGCTATGGGTGGCCGTGGGCTATTCGTGGGCTTTCGGCACTGGCTTCAAGGAGAGCGGCTCACCGCTCTGGGCCATCATGGGCGGTTTCGACAAGTGCTTCCTGCACGGTGTCACCCCCAACACCATCACCGAGACAGGTATTCCAGAGGCGGTGTTTGCCATGTTCCAGTGCATGTTCGCGCTCATCACGCCTGCCCTCATCCTCGGAGCATTTGCCGAGCGCATAAAGTTCAAGGGTTACATGGTGTTCATCATCCTTTGGGTGGTGATAGCCTATTTCCCAATGGCCCACTGGGTGTGGGGCGGCGGATTCCTGCAGCAGATGGGGGCTATCGACTTTGCCGGAGGCACCGTGGTGCACATCAACGCTGGTGTGTCGGCATTCGTGATGGCTCTCATGATTGGTCGCCGCGACGACTTCGATAAGGGACATGCCATATTGCCCCACAACGTTACCACGGTGTTCATGGGCACGTCGTTCCTTTGGCTTGGATGGTTCGGCTTCAATGCCGGAAGCGGACTGTGTGCCGACGGCATCGCTGCCAACGCTCTCCTCGTGACCCACGTGGCCGCCGCAGCTGCAGCCGTGACGTGGATGGTGATCGACTGGACTTGCAACAAGAAGCCTACCACCGTGGGCGCATGCACCGGCGCGGTGGCGGGACTCGTGGCCATAACGCCTGCCGCTGGCTCCACCGACCTGTTAGGAGCGTTTGCCATAGGCATCATCACACCGATAATTTGCTTCGTAATGGTGGCAGTGGTGAAGCCGTTTTTCAAATACGACGACGCGCTCGACGCCTTCGGCGTGCACGGCATGGGCGGTATCGTGGGATCACTGCTCACCGGCGTATTTGCCACACGGTGCATCACTGGCGACGACGGCGTGCAGGGTGCGCTCTATGGCGACTGGCACCAGCTGGGCGTGCAGGTAGTGGCCACGCTCGTGTCGATAGTGTTCAGCGCGGTTGTGACCTACATACTGTATGTGGCCGTTGACAAGACAATAGGTCTGCGCGTAGACAAGCGCGTGGAGGAGGAAGGACTCGACATCTACGAGCACGGCGAGTCGGCCTACAACTAATGTACGCCTGACACGCTACCACCCAATGTTTATCTTTACATTAAGCTGTTTTTTTTGCAAGAATCTATAATATTCAGGGCTGACACTTCTCGCGAGGTGTCAGCCTTGTTTTTCTCTTCCCTTGAAAATTTACAGGAAATCAATAACTTAAAATTTTTGGTGCTCTCAATTATTCGGTGTATCTTTGTACACAAAGATATTTGAGCCATGGTAAGAGAAAGGAAAAAGCGAATCTATCGCAAGCGCATTCCATACGGCATGCAGAATTTTGAGGATATAAGGGAAAGGGATTGTTACTATGTAGACAAGACTCCTTTCATCTGGGACATAGAGGAATCCAACATGTATTTCTTCTATATCCGTCCTCGCCGATTCGGCAAGAGCCTCACGCTCTCGATGCTCGAACATTACTACGACATCAACAAGAAGGATAAGTTTGAGCAACTCTTCGGTGGACTCTATATTGGTGAAAATCCAACCCCCGAGCATAACAAATACCTCATCATTCATCTCAACTTTGCTGAGGTAGGTGGAACTCTCGACAATTACAAGAAAGGGCTTGACGGGCATTGCAACCTCTGTTTTGGTTACTTTTGTGACATCTACAAACATCTTTTGCCACCAGGTATAAAGGAGGAAATGAATCAAAAGGAAGGTGCCATTGAGCAACTTCGCTTCCTCTGCCAAAAGACTGGCGAGGCTGGGCAGAAGATTTATCTCTTCATAGACGAGTACGACAACTTCACCAATATGATTCTTGCCAACGAGGATCATCTCAACCGTTATCGTGACCAAACGCACGGTGAAGGATACCTGCGCCGTTTCTTCAATACCATCAAGGGTGCGGCAGGTGGTGCGCTTGGCAGGGTCTTCGTGACTGGTGTCAGTCCGGTGACGATGGACGACTTGACAAGTGGCTTTAACATCGGTACCAACTACTCGCTCAAGCCTATGTTTAACGAAATGACAGGCTTTACCGAGGAGGAAGTGCGAGAGATGTTGGGCTACTATGCCAGTGTGTTGCCGTTCAACCATACCGTGGACGAACTCATCAAGGAAATCAAGCCTTGGTACGACAACTATTGCTTTGCCGAGGAAGAGTATGGCAAGACCACGATGTACAATTCCGTCATGGTGCTTAATTTCTTGGATAATTACATCAATGGTGGCTACAAGATTCCCAAGAACATGGTGGAGACCAATGTGCGTATCGACTATGAGAAGATACGCATGCTCATACGTCACGACAAGTCGTTCAGTCATGATGCCAGCATCATCCAGGAACTCGTTACCAAAGGTTTTGTGACAGGTTCGCTCAATGAGAACTTCCCTGCAGAGAAGATCAACGCCCCCGACAATTTCTTGAGTTTGCTTTTCTACTTCGGTATGGTGACGATAGATGGCACATATAAAGGTGCCACTAAGTTCGTTATCCCCAACGAGGTGGTACGCGACCAGATGTTTACTTATCTTTTGGACACCTATGGGGAGAACGACTTGACATTTGAGAGATATGAAAAGAACAAGTTGGAGAGCCCAATGGCATACCATAGCGATTTTAAACCATACTTCAATTATATCGCCGACTGTCTGAAGCGTTACTCCTCGCAGCGCGACAAGCAGAAAGGCGAGGCGTTCGTGCATGGTTTTACCCTCGCCATGACCAGCCAGTGCAAGTTCTACCGGCCCATCTCAGAGCTTGACAACGACGGAGGCTATGCCGACATCTTTCTCTTGCCACTCTGCGACATCTACAAGGACATGAAAGATTCCTACATCATAGAATTGAAATATTGCAAGTCGAATACTCCTGACCAGCAAGTGGAGGTACTTTTCAAGGAAGCCTCTGCCCAAGTCTGTCGATATGCGGACAGCGACATCGTGCGGGAATCCGTGAAGACCACCAAGCTCCACAAACTCGTAGTGATTTATCGAGGAGTAGACATGGTGGCTTGCGAAGAGATATAAAAATTGGGATGCACCTATATAGGTTGCATCCCAATTTTTTAACATGTATAACTTATAAGCTTATTCGTTCTCAGGATCATAAACCTGCTTGTTGGCATCGTAAATGGCAAGCTCGGCAAGGTTGAAGTACTTCTTGTCGCCGAAGGTCTTGGTGACAACCAAGCGGAGATGAGTGAATGGCTTACCTGCGTCGATACCGTCAGAAGTATACTCTGCATTACTTGCAGAAGGAAGACCGGAGAGTATTTCCTTTACGCTCTCCCAAGCCTGACCGTCATTGCTAATCTGGATGTCGAGATTCTCTGGTCCTACCTGGGAGCCATTACGGTTGCGATACCAGAACATGAACACCTGATGAGCCTCCTTGAAATCCACCTGAATATACTGGGGAAGAGGAACTTGGGGGCTTGACCAACGGGTATGGAAGAATGTGTTGTAGTTGTTATCCACCAAGTTTTTGATTGGGCCTTCTGTCGGCTCCTGGTTATCCGTGCTCAACATGTCTGCTGTCACATTAATCTTGTCACCCTTGGTATAAGTGATGGTAGCAGGGAGTAAACCCGACTGAGCCTTCACCTGAACAGGAGTACCAGCCTCATTCTTCTCGTTGAATGCCTGGAAAGTGAATGTATAGTCGCCATACTTCTTCAAGGTGTTTTCAATGAGCAAGGTGTTGGTATAAACAGAAACCACCTTGGTCACCGTCTCATTATTGGCTGGGTTCACATATGAAATCTTCATATAGGAATAAGAAGAATCCGCCGGAACCGTCCAGTTCAAACGAATGGCACCGGGGAGTGCCTCTGATGTAACGGCAGAAGCATCAATCGTCTTTGGTGTGCCAAGATACCCTTGTGGCTCGAAGTTTGTGATGTTGCTATCACAAGAAGCCAACGCTGCCATACCAACTAATGCAATAAATATATTTTTAATTGCTTTCATTGTTTTGTCTTTGTTAATGTTGTTCTACTTAGGATTACTCCCAACCTGGGTTCTGCTTGAAGTCTGGATTGGTATGCTTCAGAAGCTCGCTCTTGGAGATTGGGAAGAAATACATCTTGTCGCTCCAACCACGGTTCACACTCTTGCGAGTATAGGTGAAAGTGCCATCATCATTCTTGGTAATCTTCATCTCTGTGATGGTAGCAAACTTGCTGCCTTCCTTCCAGCGACGAACATCATAGAAGCGATGACCCTCGAAAGCCAACTCCACCATACGCTCGTTCTCATATTTCTTCCAGAACTCATCATTGCTCAAGCCCACAGCCAACGCTGGCATCTTGACATCCTCACGATTGCGAATTACATTCACTGCCTCACGAGCCGACATCGGAAGGTCGGCACTGACAGCGTCTGCACTACCGAGATACTTAAACGCAGCCTCAGCATAGTTGAGATAGAACTCGCCGAGACGGAAAGTAATCCAAGCGTGAGGCGAGTTGGTGCTATTGACAGAAGATATGTTGACAGAACCGTCACAGTACTTCTTCAGATAATAGCCCGTAGGAGTTGCACCTACAGTAGGCTCTCCATGGGTACCGCCATAATAGGTCTCCAAAGCATCACCATTGTATGAAGGCCACTTCTTCTCACCATTCACGGCGATAGTCATGGCGAAACGTGGGTCACGACCGGTGTATGGGTTCTGAGGGTCATACTCGCTACCCTCCTCGTTCCATAGCTTACCAGTCTTCTTCATCTCGTAAGCATCCACGAGAGTCTGGGTAGGACAGTTGCCACCATTACCGTTCTCGATGCCACGTGGGTAGTTGTTGTACTCGAAACCATTCTGGCTACCGACACGGCGAGCAAAGATAACCTCCTTAGCCTGCCAGTTGTTGGCTCCCCAAAGAGCCGAATACTTGCCGAGCTTCACACCATACTTGCCACAAGAGTCGATAACAGCCTTGCTGGCAAGAGCTGCCTGACGATAGAGCTCCTTGTTATTGTCGGTATTGAAGAGTGGACTTGCCTGATAAAGCAAGGTACGAGCCTTGAGTGCAAGCACGGCAAGCTTGTTGGCACGTCCCGTCTCATTGGCTGCTGCATCATCACCCAAGGTAGAGTAATCTGCCGGCAACTTATTGACGATTTCATCACACTCCTTCACGATGAAACTCATCACCTCGCTGGCAGAAGTACGTGGGAGGGCATTAGCCTCGTCCTCTGTCAACACTTCTGTAGTGAAAGGCACGTCGCCGAACTTCTCTACAGCAGTGAAGTAGAAATAAGCACGAAGATAGCGTGCCTCATACTGCAGGCGGTCGATGCGCTTCATCTGTGAATCATAGTCTTTATTAAACTTATAGTCAGAGAAGTCGCACTCATCCTTGTGAGCCAAGTAATAGTTGGCTGCACGGATAGCAGTATAGTTGTTGCTCCAGTTGTCCATGGCATTCAAGGCACTCCAGGCACCATTGGTGAAAGCCTGCACGCTACCATTCTTCCAGGAATACTCTGCCTCGTCGCAAGCAGAGGCAAGCATGCCCTTGCTGTATGGAGCAAAACCGTCTTCCAGCTTGCCATAGATGTTGGTAATCCAACCTACCGTATTGTCGATATTATTAAATACGTAGTCCTTGTCATAATTGGTGTACTCACGGTAATTCATCTCATCACCGCAAGATGCGAGCAATGACAAGCAAACCATGCCACCTAATATATTCTTTATTTTCATTGTTGTCTTCTTTTAAAGTTGATGATTAGAAACCAATCACAAGACCGATAGACACCGAACGGTTTACCGGATAAGTAGCTCCATAGCACTCTGGATCCAACTCCTTGATGTGGTCGAAGCAGAGCAAGTCTACACCACGAACATACAACTTGGCATTATTGATATACTTAGTTGCACTCAAGAGAGTCTTAGGGAAGTTGTAGTAAACCTCGACATTTCTCAACTTGATGAACGAACGGTCTGCAAGCCAGATAGAGTTATAGCGGTTGTTGTTGTCGTTTGTCTCCGCAGACAAGCGAGGGAACTTGGCTGTCTCTGCCGTGCCTGGAGTCCAACGGTGGTCGAAGTAATACTGACCGATGGTGGTGTTGTTTACCAAAGGACGATACATTGACTTGGTATCCAAGTAAGCCGAATAGTTGGCGGCACCTTGGAAAGTAGCAGTGAAGCCCAAGCCCTTGTACTCCAAACCGAGATTGAACGAGAAGTAAATCTCAGGGCAAGTGGTATTGTAACCCATCTTTACCACGTCATCCTCGTTGATGACACCATCGCCATTTTGATCCTTGTACTTGATATCACCAGGTTTAACCTGAGAGAACTGCTGGGCAGGACTGTTGTCGATGTCAGCCTGATCCTTGAAGAAGCCTACAGCCTGCAAGCCGAAGATTTGGCCTACTGGGTTGCCTGTACGCTTCAAGTAGTCGTAAGCACGAGGCTCCTCATACTCTTCCTTGATTTCGTTCTTTGCCAAGGTGTAGTTAACACCAGCTGTCAACTTCAAGTTCTTGGCAATTTCCTTGGCATAGTTGGCACCAATCTCTACACCCCAGCTATCTACGATACCACCGTTGATATAGCGGTTGCTGGCACCGAGCACAGAAGAGGTCTTACCACTTGCGTTAACCCACTGGCGGTCACGACGCTGATAGTAGCCATCCACGGTCAAGTTCAAGCCACCAAACAAAGTAGCATCCAAACCGATATTGTACTTGTTGGCACGCTCTGCCATGACATCAGTAGATGCCAAGCGACCTTCAGCCCAACCGCTGGAAGATGAAGCATTGTCCTTACCTACATAGTAGCCGCTACCACCACCGAAAGTCTGGTTCCAGTAGCCCTCTGTGGGAATGTAGTCGAGGTTGATGATACCCCAAGACGCACGGAGCTTCAAGAAGTCGACGAACGAAACGTCCTGCATGAAGTCTTCCTTGCTCAACACCCAAGCTGCTGATACTGTAGGTGAGAAGTTGGTGCGATGACCTGGAGCCAACTTGTTTGACGTAGCCAAAGACAAGGAAACGTCTGCCAAGTATTTCTCCTTGTAACCATAATGGTTGTAGAGGGTCGCAGTGGTGCGATACTGTGTATTGTTTTGTCCGTTCCAGTTACGGAACTCATAGTTCCACATCAAAACGGAATTAATGCTATGGTCTCCGAATGTACGGTCGTAGTTGGCACCGATACCAAAGTTGAAGTTACGGTTCTGCCAGTCGAGCTTGCTGTCCTCAGACATTGTGCCATCCTTACCTCCCGTATAGGAACCCATACCATATTTATACTCCTTGGTATGATTTTCCCAATAAGCCGCAATGTTATCGTATGCCAAACGAGTCCAAACGCTCAAACCTTCTGTTAAAGAAGAGAGACTTTGTTTCAATGTCATGTCGGCGAAGAGAGAACGAGTATGTGCCTTACTGTAGGCACGGGCCTCTGTCAAGGCTACAGGGTTATAATAACCTGTCCATGTCGCATTGCCACCCCAGAGACCATTCTCGGTCTTGATTGGGAATGCAGCGGCAGGAACTGTATAGACCTTACCCCAAAGGTCATCGCTGCTCAAACCTGGACGTGATGCCTCCATCAATACACCATTGAGATTTGCCTCCAACTTGGTAGTTTTAGTCAAATCAATATCCAAGTTGGTACGGATGCTACCCTTGGAATACTTGTTCTGGGTAGAATAACCTGAGTTTTCCTTAGGATGAGCAATGAAGCCGAGGTTACTGATGATATTCACGTTGGTATAGTAGCGAAGACGCTCGC
>CAVBXD010000041.1:0-23131 GCA_963599465.1 Oscillospiraceae bacterium
AAGTGTTGCTCGACCCCAACACGAAGACCGACTATGCCAAGATGAAGAAGCTCCTTCAGCTCGACAAGTTAGACGGCGACCGCAAAGGAGTAATCCGCACGATAGCTGAAACGGGGGAGATAGTGGCTTCGCTCTACGAGACTTTCCCTGCCAGAAAGATAACAGATCCGAAGGTATTCCCGAGCCTGCTGTTCTACTATGGTATGCTCACCATCAAGAATACTCGTGGAGAAAAGTTAGTACTGGGTATTCCGAACAACAATGTCCGCAAGCAGTACTACGAATACCTCATGGAACTCATCGATACCAAGGCCATCGTGGATACCAATCGCCTTACTGACCACTATTACGACATGGCCTACGACGGCAAGTGGCGCGACGCCTTGCAGTACATGGCAGACGCATACGCCGAGATCTCCTCCGTGCGCGACGGCATAGAGGCGGAACGTAACCTGCAGGGATTCTTCATGGCGTACCTAAGTCTCAACAACTACTATTATACGGCACCCGAACTGGAGCTGAACCACGGCTATTGCGACTTCTTCCTCTTGCCCGACCTCACCCACTATCCCACCAAGCACAGCTACATCCTGGAGCTGAAGCTGGTGCCGAAGCGCGACAAGGGCGAGAAAAAAGAAGAGTATGACGCCCGCGTAAAGGAGCAATGGCAGCAGGCCGAAGACCAGATACGCCAATATGCCGCAGCCCCGAGAGTTGAATCCCTACGCCAGGGCACACAACTGCACAAAATAATCATGCAGTTTGACGGCTACAAGCTGCTGAACATGAACGAGGTGGAGTAGTACGAAATACAGTATGGCTCTCTCTGTCGGAAATATTCTTGTATTTTTGCCGCAAAATTTAAGTCATTAAACATGGAGGATAGAGAACTGTTACATAAAGGTTCGGAAGAGTTTGACCGCCTTGCCTTTACAGTGTTGGCAATCGAGGCTTCGGCACTTACTTGTCATCTTATCTTGAGCAGCTCGGCGGCATCGGTGAGATAGTTGCCGCTGCGGTAGTCGCATTTCACTTTCCATGCCTGCTTCTCGTCGCCCTCCACTGCCATCTTTATGGTCTTGAGCCCGTAGCGGTGGTTTATCTTGTCGATTTCCCGCATCAGGCGGGCACGTTCGGGTCGGTTGCGTATGGGGTCGAAGAGGTTGGCTTCCATGCAGTCGCTGGCATGGATGTCGCTTACGATGACTCCCGAGCGCTTGTACATGATGCCCTCTTGCCAGATGCTCCCGAGTGCTTGCAGGGCGGCTTGGGTTATCTCCATGGTGTCGCTCGTGGGGACAAGGAGAGAGGCGGTGGCAGAGTTGGCGTATTGCGGAAGGTCTTCGCGGAAACGGTTGCTGGCAATGAACACGGTGACGCTCTTGGCACCCGATGCCTGTCCGCGGAGCTTGTTTGAACAACTGCTGGCAAAGGTGGCGATGGAAGCTTTCATTGAGCCGAAGTCGGATATCATCTCTCCGAAGCTGCGCGAGGTGCAGATGGTTTTCTTGCGGCGCACCTCGGCGGTGTCGACACAAGGCAGGCCGTTAAGCTCCATCCAGGTCTGCAAGCCTGGCTTGGCGAGATGGGCGCGCACCCATGCCGCGCTCTTGTCGGCAAAGTCGAGAGGCGTGCGTATGCCATGATATTCCAGTTTGGCGAGCGTCTGCCTGCCTATGCCCCAGACATCGTCGAGAGGAAACAGGCTGAGCGCCTTGCGGCGTTTATAGTCGTCGTCAATCATGCACACTCCGTCGTAGCCACGGTATTGCTTGGCAAACTTGCTGCCCATCTTGGCAAGGGTCTTGGTAGGGGCTATGCCCACGCTCACGGGTATGTCGGTGTAGAGACGTATCTTTTCTTTCAGCTGGCGCATCATGTCAGTGAGGTCATAATGCGTCTCGTAGCCCTGCAAGTCGCAGAAGCTCTCGTCGATGCTGTATTGCTCCACGTGGCCTATGCTCTCGCGCATGATGCTCACGATGCGCTTGCTCATGGCAGCGTAGAGCCTCATGTTGGTGGAGAACACGTGCACCTTACCGCGCTCGACGATGTCCTTCACCTTGAAGATAGGGTCTCCCCGGTGCAGTCCTATGGCCTTGGCTTCGGGAGTGAGCGCGACGATGCACCCGTCGTTGCTCGAAAGCACGACCACGGGCTTGCCGTTCAGCCCAGGGTGGAACACCTTTTCCACCGAGCAGAAGAAACTGTTGCAGTCTACAAGGGCAAACATCGTTTTCCGGTTTTCTATTTATCCCCTTGCCTTATGGATGACATACGTCACCACGCCCCAGATGGAGAAGTCGTCGTCTTTCGTCACCCGTATCTCCGGGTAGTTGGGGTTTGCCGGCACGAGCCATCCCTCGTCGCCGTCGCGCTTCTCAAACCTCTTTAGCGTGTATTCGCCGTTGAGCTCGCACACCGCCACCTCTGAGGATGACGGGTTGCGGTTGCTCTTGTCCACGATGATGATGTCGCCGCTGTGGATGTCGGCGTCGATCATCGAGTCGCCCTCCACGCGTATCAGGTAGCTGGCGTTTGGGTGCGGGCATATCATGCGCAGCAAGTCAATGTCTTGGCTTTTCTCGTCGTTGTCGAGCGGAATGGGGAATCCCGCCTTTATGCCCAGGTCGAAGAATGGAAGGCGCGTCGTTTCCAGCAAGGCCGCGGGATATACTGTGCCCATCTTGCCGAAGGCGGTCTCCGCTCCGCCTAACGCCTTTTCTATGCAGCCCTTTATGAAGCCGGTCTTGCTTGGCTGCCCGTCTATCACTTTTGCCATTGGCCCCGGCGCGCGGAAGGTGTAGAGCTTGCTGTCGGTGGAAGGCCGCCCGGCTCCGGGCCTTGCCCCGCCGTGCTTGCCTTTTCCCTTTGTGGTGTCGCTGTCTTTGTTTGCCATAAACTTCCTGTTTCACATAGTAATGTTGCGTTTGCAAAATTACGGCTTTATCTTGATATACGTATTACATTATCAATGTTTAACGCTATTAACTATAAAAGGAGTAGGTTTGAATTCGCATGTTTACCGCTGAGCCCGTCTTGACGGTTGGGCACAAGAAAAAGGACTTTCGCATCTAAGCGGAAGTCCTTTTTGTCTTTATCACTCCTCCGAATAAAGCTTTGCTACGGTGTCTGCAAAGGTTTTTTCGGGAATGCGTGCCCCATGCCTTACCTTCAGACGGTAGTTGTATATGGTCTGTGTGGAATAATGCAGAAATTCGGCTATGCTCACGCTGTCGGTGATGCCCATGCTCACCAGGGCGTAGATGCGTAGCTCGGGCGTCAGGGTATCGGGCTCTGAGGGAATGATTTGGCAGTCGTCTTTCAGCAGGGCGTTGAAGCGGCTGACGAAGTCGGGATGCGACAGCAGGAACGCCTTGTCGAAATGGGCGAAAAACCCCTGCAGATACTGGTCGGTATCACTGTTGCGGTTCAGCTCCTTGCGTGCCTTATCCACCTTCCCGGTGGTGATGAGGTTGTATACCGACTTCTTGAAAGCCTCCACACCGGCTATATATTTTGTTACCAGATGGTAGACGTTGATGAAGTTCTTGTTGTGATAGGCTATTTCGTCACGCAGCCGCGCATTGCTCTCTTTCAGCTTCTGCTGCGCTTGCAGTTCGTTTTCCACGCTCTCCTCCAGCCGGGCGTTCATGTCTTCCACCTTTTTCAGCAGCAAGGTCTGGCGACGGCGACGCTTCACCACAATTGCCAGCAACACCACTATTAGTACGACCGCCACAGCGAGAAGACCTATCACCACTTGGCATTTGCGGCAGTAGTGCTGCAGCTTAGCCTGATAAGCCTTGGTGACGCGGGCGTGGGCTTTTGTTATTTCATAGCTGCGCCCCACATCCTTGAAAGTTCTTGCGTTTTCGGTGCACAGCATGATGTACTTGAAAGCCCGGTCAACGTCGAGCGGCAGGTTTTCGTTGTTCATCAGATAGACGAGCGACGACGCTTCTCGGTTGCTACACTTTATGTCGTTGATGGCAGAGAGGATGAGGTAGTGCAGACATTCGTCTATTTTTCCTTCTGCCTGGCATTGCGACGACATTGCCACATATAGCATGGCTGCCTTGATAGAAGGTTGTGTGGTATGCTTGAGGTCTGCTGCCAGCAGAGGTGCGGTGCGATCGTTGGTGAGATGAGTGCGGTAGTAGTGTTTTTGCCACAGGTTGTCGGGCAAATAGGGACTGTATTTCTTCCACGTGTTTTTCATGTCATCCTCTTTTGGGCGTTGCTTTTCGGCAAAGCCTTTCAGATATACGCGCATCTGATATTCCATCATGGTGACGGCCAGTTTCATTTGGGCGTTGGCAGGCATCTTCTCTATCGGCGGCAACTTTTCGAGCATGCGTTGTGCCGTCATCACCTCGCCCTGGCTTATCACGAGATGTATGGCGTCGATTCTCGACATCAGGCAGAGGTCGTTCAGTCCTGCTTTTTCCGTCACCTCTATGCACCGCCGTGCGTAGTATGTAGCCGAGTCGGGGTCAAACTTCATGTATTCGTCGTAGAGGTGCTTCAGGAAGTTGTATTGCTCTTCAGGTGTGACGTAGGCATCTACATTCTTTTTCCATGCCGCTATGTTCTGTAGCTTTTGCTTGTCATAGGTCTGATGGTTGTCCACGACCTCGTCGAGCAGTTGCAGATCTTTCTCCAGGTCAATCTTCTGTGCCTGCACATTCGTGGCACAAGCCACGATTATGGCCAGCAAGAGTTTTAGTTTCCGCATATTTTAATAGTTGTTGTTCAATATGGAATTTTATACGTGCAAATATAGCTCATTTTTCTCGAAGAGCAATATTGTTGAGTAAAGTTTTCAATGTTTTCCTTCATTCCACGACTTATATCGTGCGTCCTAAGAGTTTACCTTGCGCCTTACCGTTAAAAGTGTAACTGTCGCAAACACAGCGGTTTACATTTCAACACAGTTTACTTTCACGTTTACACCACCATACACCGCCTCTATATATTGACTAATTTTGCAGCGGAATCAGAAAACCAGATTAATTTTATGAAAAAACCTATTATTATCATGGCTTGCGCCGCTGCCGTAGCATTAGGCGCACATGCACAAACCCCGAAGCTGGGTGTCGATCCCATCGACAAAGTTATCAAGGCGATGACGCTTGACGAGAAGATAGACCTTGTGGTAGGCAACACGGGCAAGGAAGCTTCCGATGCCGCGGCCACGATTGGCAATTCCGCCGCAAAGGTGCCCGGAGCCGCCGGCGAGACCAATGCCGTGAGCAGGCTTGGCATACCCGCTACAGTGTTGGCCGACGGCCCTGCCGGACTACGTATCGATCCTACACGCGAGGGTACGTCAAAGACGTTCTACTGCACCCACTTCCCAATAGAAACGGTGATGAGTTCTACATGGAACACAAAGCTGGTTTACAATATCGGTAAGGCCATGGGCGACGAGGTGAAGCATTATGGTGTGGACGTGCTGCTCGCCCCCGCCACAAACATCATGCGCAATCCCCTTTGCGGCCGCAACTTCGAGTATTATTCAGAAGACCCGTTGCTTGCCGGCAAGATATGTGCCTCAATGGTCAATGGTGTGCAGAGCAACGGAGTGGGCACATCGGTCAAGCACTTCGCGCTCAACAACCAGGAGACCAACCGCACGAGCAACAACGTTATCGGCACCCCGCGTTCGTTCCGTGAAATCTATCTCAAACCCTTCGAGATTATCGTGAAGGAGTCGCAGCCCTGGACTATCATGACCTCTTACAATAATATCAATGGCACGATGGCAAGCGAGCGCTGCGACCTCATCACCGAGATTCTGCGCCACGAGTGGGGCTTCAAGGGAATGGTGATGACCGACTGGTATGGCGGACGGAGCGCCGCCGCACAGATGGAGGCTGGCAACGACTTGCTCATGCCGGGCAAACTGAAGCAGCGCCAGGAACTAAAGAAAGCCGTGATGAACGGCAACCTGTCGATGGAGATTATCGACCGCAACGTGAAGCACATCCTTGAGTACATCATGCGCACACCGAGCTATCAGGGCTACACCTGCGACAACAACCCTGACCTTAAAGCCCACGCCGTCGTGACGCGCGATGCCGCCATAGAAGGCATGGTGCTGCTCAAGAACGTGAAAAACACGCTGCCCATCAAGAACGTGAAAAACCTCGCCGTCTTTGGCCGCACATCCTATGAGTTTATCGCCGGCGGCACAGGTTCGGGCGACGTCAACCATGCCTACGTGGTAAACCTCATCGAAGGTTTGCAGAACGCCGGCCTGACCATCGATGCCAACGTGAAGGCCGCCTACGACAAGTACATTCCCGAGGCCACAGCCAAGATGCCCAAGTCGACGAGCAAGTTCGCCTCCCTCATGCCCAAGCACCTCATTCCCGAGATGACGCTCGACGCTGCTCAACTGCAACAGGCGGCGAAGCACAACGACGCTGCCATCATCACCATTGGCAAGACCTCAGGCGAGTTTGCCGACCGCTTCATCTCCAACGATTTCAATCTCAGCGATGCAGAGAAGCAGATGGTAAGCGACGTGTGCACCGCCTTCCACAAGGCAGGGAAGAAGGTAATCGTCATCCTCAACGTCTGTGGCGTGGTAGAGACCAAGAGCTGGATCGACGGCCCTGATGCTGTGCTCACCGCATGGCTTCCCGGACAGGAAGGCGGCAACTCGGTGACCGACATCCTCACGGGCAAGGAAAGTCCGTCTGGCCGCTTGCCCATGACCTGGCCCGTAAGCTACAACGACGTGCCTTCGAAAGACGATTTCCCCGTACCCGACAGCATTAGCGAAGACCAGCTCACTGAGGCGCTCCGTGGATTCAGGGACGTGCGCACCACTGGCGACCGCAAAAACTTCGACTACACCGAGTACAACGACGGCGTATACGTGGGTTACCGCTACTATACCACCAAAGGCGTGAACGTTTCCTATCCCTTCGGCTACGGACTGAGCTACACATCCTTCAAATATGGCAAGCCGGAAGTCACGACCGATGATTCAGGCAACATCAAGGTGAAAGTGTCTGTGAAAAACTCAGGAAAGATGGCTGGCAAAGAGGTTGTGCAGGTCTACGTGTCGGCCCCGGGCAACGATATGGACAAGCCAGCCCGCGAGCTGAAAGGCTTTGCCAAGACCAAGAAGCTGCTTCCGAGCGAAAGCGAGACCGTGGAGATTAGCATCCCCTACGAGAGCCTGGCTTCGTTCAACGAGACCGACAGCCAGTGGCAGGTGGAGGGCGGCACCTATCGCGTGATGGTGGCACAGAATGCCGCCGACGCCAAGCCCCTTACGGTCGAAGTGACAGAGGAGGCAAAAGTGACAGAAACGGTACGTCAATCTCTTGAGAAAGAAATAAAATAACAAAAACCATTCAAGCTTGTCCGGACTACCTCCGGACAAGTTTACAAACAGAAGAAACCTGAAAATGAACTCCACATACCTTAAATACCTGCTCATGGCAGCAGCCGTCATGTCGCCTGCGATAGGCATGGCTCAAGACGAGATAGAAAAAGACTCCGTGCCCGAAACCAAGGAGGTGAAAAACCGCAACGTGATGCTCAATGCATCCAACGACAACCAGCCGCGCCAGATTTCTATCGGTCTGCCCTCCAGCCTCTCTGCCACAATCTACGAGGACGGCCTTCCCGTGAGCTACAGCATATGGCCCTGCTTGCCCTACCTCTTCTGGACAGGCTGCGCACAGCATAGCAGCGTGGGAGTGATGTCGCTTGGCGAAAGTGCCATAAAGAACGGTGCCGTGAACTACGCCGTGATATCCAGCACCCGCACCGGCGGCAAAGAATTTGAGGGCCACGCCAATTATACCACCAATATCTATGGTCTGCAGCGCTTCGACCTCTCGCTTGCCGGACCTATAGCCAAAGGCTGGAGCTACTCGCTGGGTGCCTATGTCAACCACGACCCGGGCACCAACAAGCTGGCCGATGTGACTTATGCCAACGACATGAAGATGATCAAGGCTTCGGTGTCGAAGGAGTGGAACGACGGACGCGGCAAGTTCAACGTCTTCTACCGCTATTCTTACTCAAAGAGTCCCCAAGACTCCTACGGCCCGTTCATCTATGTGGGCGACGGATCGGTGAAGGAATACAACGGCTTCCGACTGGGCAAGGACGGCTTCCTGCCTGCCAACAGCGAAATCACTTTCGTCGACGTGATGACGGGCGAGGAGAAGTCGTACTATCGCAAGAATGCCAGCGCGCTCAACAATAGCCTCACCGCCAACTTCAACTATTCCTTCCTCAACGGCATGAAACTCGACATATCGTCGAAATACAACTACTCCCGCGGCAACTACTCTACGCTGGCCCTGGCAGGTACGGGCACCGCTACCGAAAAAGACGGATACACTTACGCCTACGACTACAAGGGGCACAAGGCTGGCGAAACGTTCACCGGGATATACAACAGCCGCTACATGCTCCACGACATTTCTTTTGAGCGCGACTGGCTCACCACCGCCGAGCTCACTGGCAAGAGCAAGAACCAGGCGCACAGCTGGCGCATAGGTGCCAACCTCTGGTGGAACCAGCAGGGCATCAAGGCCAACACGGGTGTGTATACCCACACCGTGGAAGCTGATCCGGCATGGCTCAACCACAATGGAAAACAGGAGTTTAAAGCCAACACCGGCGGCGAGTTCTACGACACCCATGAGACCAAGTTCGCGCTATACCTCTCCGACGACTGGCAGGTGAACCGCCGCCTCTGGCTCTCGGCTGGCGTGCGTGGCGAATACTATTCTGTGGGCGGCGAGAATGCCATGGCATATCTCAACGCCACCGACGAGACGCCTACCTATCCCGAGAACGTGCGCACCGTGAACTACTGCGTCAACAATGGCCGACGCACCAACTTCAGCAAGCACTGGTTTAACCCAGCTGCCACAATCAACGGCCGATACACCATAGCCCACGGCTTCGGAGTGGTGGCAGAATATGTCTACGCCATGCAGCACCCTGAATCGCAGGACTTCGCCGGCGCCTACATGCCAATACTTGATGCCGTCAACATACATTTCGGACGCGCCGGAATATTCTGGAACAACAAGTGGTTGCAACTCGTTTCGCAGGTGTCTATCATCTCGCAAAGCAACTACAAGAGCCGCACGCAGTTTACCAACCCCAACAACTCGTCTGACGTGGTGACAATACCTATCACCAACGACGTGCAGACCATGGGATGGACCACCGACCTCGTGCTCACACCGTTCAAGGGATTCACCTTCCACGGACTGCTCACCTTGCAGAGCCCCAAGTACAAGAACTTCAATGTCAACGCCACCTTCGACGACGGAACTACGAAAACCTATAATTTCAACAACAAGACAACAACGGGCGTGAGCAAGACGATAATCGAGCTTGATCCAAGCTACGTTATCGATAAGTTCCGCATCTGGGCAAGTTTCCGCTATCAGAGCAAGCAATACATCAACAAGACCAACTCGCTCTACTTCAACGGCCGCTGGGAGTCATTCGGCGGAGTGGACTACAACATGAACAAGCACGTAAGCTTCTCCGTGAACTTTGTCAACTTCCTCAACGTGAAAGGTTGCTCGGGCAGCATCGGCGCCGCCGACCTCATCGAGGATGTGTCGGCCTACAAGAACTACGTGATGGCAGGAACCTATATCCGTCCGTTCACCGTGGAGTTTGCCACCCACATCAACTTCTGACGGCCATCCGTCTTCATAAAGCATAAAACATAAAACCCGGGGTTGAGTTTCGCGGCTAATGCCGCTACGCTCAATCCCGGGCTTATTTGTCAAGCCCCGCAAGTGCTGACTTTCGCTGGCGATGTCGTTTCCGCCCGCTAAAACATTCTGTTTGCGCTCATAGCAGTTCTTGCAGCGTGGGGTGGATGTGGATTACCGATTGCAGGTCGTCCATTATCGCCCCCATGCTGATAAGCGCGCTCACCTCCTGCACCAAGTCGGCAGCATGGGCACCGAGCGCGTGGCAGGCGAGGATGCGTCCGTTGGGCGAGGCTATCACCTTTACCAGTCCTTCGGTGGCATCCATCGTCACCGCCTTGCCGTTTGAGCGGTAGAACGTCTTTACCACTTGTGGGCGTTCGCCGTCGGCAAGCTGCAATTTCGCCGCGTCTTCGGTTGGTCCCGTGCCGGCAAGCTCGGGCGTGGTGAATACCGCCCATGGCACCAGTGTGGTGTCGGTGTGCCTCTCTCGTCCTGTCAAGTCGTCGATGACCTTGCGGCCCTGCGTCTCTGCTGCATGTGCGAGTTGCAGCCTGCCGTTCACGTCGCCAATGGCATACACGCCCTTCAGCGAAGTCTCGAAGCTGTCGTCAACCTTTATGCCGTGGCGGTCGTGGTCGATGCCAAGCTCGTCGAGCCCGAGTCCGTCGGTGTTGGGGCCGCGTCCGGTGGCGGCAAGCACAATGTCGCCCTCCACGGTGATGTCCTTGCCTTTCTGCGTGAACGTAAGCGCAACGCCATCGGGGGCAGCAGTAGCGGCACCGTCGGCAGAAGTCATCGTTTTGTCGCCGACGGCTTTCGCCGCCGCTTGCAGGTAGAACTTCACGCCGCGTTTCTCAAGACTCTTCCTCAGTCGCTTGGCAAGGTCGGCATCTGCCATGGGCAGACACTCCTTGAGAAACTCCACCACCGTCACCTCCGTGCCGAAGGCGTTGAATGCCGATGCCATCTCCATGCCTATCACGCCGGCACCGATGATGACGAGGCGGCGCGGTTGTTCCGTCAAGGCGAGCAGCCCCGTCGAGGATACCACGCGAGGGTTGTCTATACCCTCCACGCGCGGCATGGTGGGATGAGAGCCCGTGGCAATGATGATGTTGTCGGCGGTGTAGTCGGTGCCGTTGCACGTCACGGTGTGCGCGTCCTTCAGCCGGGCTTCTCCGCGCACGAGTTCAATGCCAGGCTGCGCCATGAGCGTCTCCACGCCTTGCCGGAGCTGCGCCACCACCGCCTCCTTGTGCTCGTGCAGCTTGGCGAAGTCCACGGTTTGCGCCGGGGAGCCTTGCCACAGACCCCATGCCGAGGCGTTGGCATTGTCGAGAGCGAGTCCTGCCGCATGACAATAGACCTTTGTGGGTATGCAGCCGCGGTTCAGGCAGGTGCCGCCAGCCTCGCCTTTCTCGAAGACGGTGACGCGGAGACCCGCCTTGGCTGCATATTCAGCAGTGGCGTATCCGCCCGGGCCGCAGCCTATGATAATAATCGATTTCTGCATAATGATAAAATGTTTTTCACACAGGTTTCCTCCACACAGGTTTTCTTCACATTGAGTTTCTTCACACGTTTTTTCACATGGATTTTTCTTCACTCTTTTTTTTCTTCACACGGATTTTAAAGATTTTAAAGATGTCGGCTCCGCCGATTACGCTTTGCTGAGGCTTATATTATATGCATGGTGCACATGGTTTCCGCGTAGTCGCTATGCGACGTAGCAATCTTTAAAATCCGTGTGAGGAAAATTACATGTGAAGAAAAAAAACTCCGTGTGAAAAAACTAAATAAAACTATGTGTGGAGAACCCCCGTGTGGGAAAGTTCACTGGGGCTTGTAAGTCAGCACGGGATGACGAGCCGCGAGCACGTCGTCGACACGCGTTATTGGTGTGGCACGTGGCGCGCCTTTCACAGTGTCGGGCTCTTCGGCGGCCTCTTTCGCTATCTTGCGCATCACGTCTATGAACTCGTTGAGCGTCTCAAGGCTTTCGTTCTCGGTTGGCTCAATCATCAACGCCTCGTGGAATAGCAGCGGGAAGTATATCGTGGGAGCATGGTAGCCGTAGTCGAGCAGCCGCTTTGCCACGTCGAGCGTGGTCACGCCTGTCTGCTTGTCCTTCAGTCCGTTGAACACGAACTCGTGCTTGCACACGCCGTTTATAGGCAAGTCGAACACATCCTTGAGACATTCCTTCACGTAGTTGGCGTTGAGCGTGGCGAGCGGTCCCACCTGTTTGATGTGCTCCTTGCCGAGCGACCTTATGTAGGCGAGGGCGCGAAGCTGCACGGCGAAGTTGCCGGTGTAGGCCCCCACGTGAATCTCATTATCCTTTGCCGCCTCGCTTCCGCGGTTCATCACGAAATTGTCGCCATCGCGCTCCACGCGCGGATAGGGCAAGAACTTCTCCAACCCCTGCCTCACGCCCACGGGTCCGGACCCCGGTCCGCCTCCACCGTGAGGAGTGGCGAAAGTCTTGTGCAGGTTTACGTGCATCACGTCGAAGCCCATGTCGCCCGGGCGACATATGCCAAGGAGAGGGTTGAGGTTGGCACCGTCGTAATACATCAGCGCGCCGCAGCCGTGCACCAGTTCGGCAATCTCGGGGATGTCGTGCTCGAAGAGGCCGAGCGTGTTGGGGTTGGTCATCATCATCGCTGCCACGTCGGGTCCGAGAAGCGGCTTGAGGTCGTCAACGTCTACGCGCCCGTCGGCGGTGCTCTTCACCTCCACCACCTCCAGTCCGCACACGGCGGCTGAGGCTGGGTTGGTGCCATGGGCAGAGTCGGGCACTATCACCTTCTTTCTGTCCGTGTCGTTGCGGCTCTCGTGGTAGGCGCGGATAATCATCAGGCCAGTGAGCTCGCCATGCGCTCCTGCGCACGGGTTGAGGGTGAAGTCTGCCATGCCCGTGATGGCGGCGAGGTCGTGGCGCAGATGCCACTCCGCCTTCATTGCGCCCTGTGCCGTGTTGTCGGGCTGCAACGGGTGAAGCCTCTCAAAGGCAGGCATGGCAGCTATCTCCTCGTTGATGGGCGGGTTGTATTTCATGGTGCACGACCCCAAGGGATAGAAGCCGTTGAGCACTCCGAAGTTGTTGCCACTGTGGTTGGTATAGTGTCGCGTCACGGTCATCTCGTCACACTCTGGCAGTTCGGCATCCTTGGCACGCCGCTCGTCGGCAGGCACGTCGAAGTGGCGGAAGCGGCTCGTCGGCAGTGAGCATGCTCGTCGGCCAGGCTTGGAGAGCTCGAAGATGAGCTTGTCGTATAGTTTGTTGTTCATGGTAGTCTAATTTAATGTTACACCAAGCTGACATATTTGTCGAGCTCTTCGAGTGTGCGCTGCTCCGTCACCGCAATCATGACGATGCCGTTGCCCATGTCCACGCCTCCGAGGATGCCGTTGTCGGCGAGTTTGCCCAACAACGTGGGCACGTCGCCCGAGTATCTCAGGCAGAACTCGTTGAAGAAAGGCCTGTGGAAGACATCCTCAAACTTGCCCGTGCCCACGAGCGCGTCGTGCAAGTGGTGGGCGCCGTCAAACGACACCTGCGCTGCCTCCTTCAGTCCTTCCTTGCCCATCACGCTCATGTAGATGGTCACCCAAAGGGCGAGCAGCGACTCGTTGGAGCAGATGTTCGACGTGGCCTTCTGGCGGCGTATGTGTTGCTCTCGCGCTTGCAGCGTGAGCACGAAGGCGCGACGCCCCTCGCTGTCAACCGTCTGGCCTACCACGCGTCCAGGCATCTTGCGCACCAGTTTCTCGGTGGTGCACATGTAGCCGAGGTAAGGGCCGCCATACGACATGGGTATGCCGAGGCTCTGCGCCTCGCCCACGGCTATGTCGGCACCCCATTCGCCGGGTGTCTTGAGCAAGGCGAGGTCGGCGGCTACGCTGTTCACTATGAACAAGGCCTTTGCCCCGTGGCACGCATCGGCGAACCCCGTGAAGTCTTCCACCGCGCCGTAGCGGTTGGGTTGTTGCACAATCACTCCTGCCACGCCACCCTTGGCCACCTTCTCCTTGAGGTCATCGGCGCATGTAGCCCCTTTGTCCTCGGCAACGATGTCAACTTCGAAGCCATGCACGTGGGCATAGGTCTTCACCACGTCGAGCGTTTTCTTGTCCACTGTGGCAGACACGAGCACCTTGGTAGTCTTCTTGCCCGCTGCCATGGCCATTATCGCTGCCTCGGCGGTGGCTGTGGTGCCGTCATACATCGAGGCGTTGCTCACCTCCATGCCCGTCAGCTCAGCCATCATCGACTGGTATTCGAAGATATAATGCAGCGTGCCTTGCGACACCTCGGCCTGGTAAGGCGTATAGCTCGTCAGGAATTCGGAGCGAGCGGCAATCGACGACACCACCGCCGGCACGTAGTGGTCGTAGACTCCCGCGCCGGCAAAGCAGGTGAGCGGCGTGTTCTTCGCGCCCAAGGCATTGAACCATTGGCGAAGCTCTATCTCGCTCATTGGCTCAGGCAGATCGTAGTCGCCCTTGACTCTTACTGCCTCGGGCACGTCGGCGAAGAGCTCATCGACCGATGCCACGCCGCAACGCTGGAGCATGGTGGCTATATCGTCGGGCGTGTGGGGGAAATACTTGAAGTTCATAGGCCTTGGCAATATTTATCATACGCGTCGGCGCTGAGCAGGTTGTCGAGCTCCGATGGGTCGTCTATCTTCACTTTCATGATCCAGTTGGCGTATGGATCCTTGTTGATGAGGTCGGGAGCATCTTCCAAAGCCTCGTTCACCTCTTCCACGGTGCCCGTGACGGGTGAGTTGAGGTCAGAGGCGGCCTTCACGCTCTCCACGGCGCCGAACTCCTCACCAGCCGTCACCTCGTCGTCGGGCTCTGGCATGTCAACATACACTATGTTGCCCAGTTGTTGCTGTGCGTAATCTGTTATACCAACGTAGCCGTAGTCGCCGTCTACACGTACATACTCGTGTGACTCCGTGTAGTAGAGTCCTTGCTTCACTTCAGACATATTGTTTTAGTTTTTATGGTTTTTGTTATGTTGTTTGCGTTTCTTTGAGATAGGGTAGGGGGCTCCTATTTTTTATAGTGCTTGTCGTAGAATTTCTTTTTCACGATGGTTCCGGGGAACGTCTTCTTGCGTATTTGCACCTCCACCCGGTCGCCAAGTTTCAGCTTGCTGTCCACCAAGGCCACTGCGCAGCTCTTGTCTACGGAGATGAGGCGGTATCCCGTAGTCACCTCGCCCACAGGTGCGCCGTCGCTGAGCACCGTGTAGCCATGGCGCGGCACGGCGTGGCCGTCGAGCTCTATGCCGCGAAGCCGCTTCTCCACGCCTTCCGCTTTCTGTTTGAGCAGGGCCTCCTTGCCTATAAACTCCGGCTTGTCAAACTTTACGAATATCGAGAGTCCAGCCATGACGGGCGAGATGTCCTTCGACAGCTCGTCGCCGTAGAGCGGCAATCCGACCTCAAAGCGCAGCGTGTCGCGGCAGCCCAATCCGCACGGCGACACCTTGGCTGCCATGAGCTTGTCCCAGCAGTCGGCGATCCATTCCGGGCTGCCATAAACCTCAAAGCCGTCCTCGCCAGTGTAGCCAGTGCGCGACACGATGATGCCGTCCATCTCTTTCACCTCGTAGAAGTTCAGCTCGTGGCACTCGATGCCGAGCGTCTCCTCCACCACCTTCTCGCTCTCAGGACCCTGTATGGCGAGCTGCCCATAGCGATCGCTGGCATAGTCGATGTCCACGTCGAAGCCCTCGGCATTTTGTCCTATCCATTCGTAGTCCTTGTCTATGTTGGCGGCGTTGATGGTGAGAAGGAAGCGGTTGTCGGCGAGCTTGCAGATGCAAGTGTCGTCCACGCAGCCGCCGTCGGGATAGCACATCATGCCGTACATCACCTTGCCAGGCTCAACGGAAGATATGTCGTTGGTGAAGATATGGTTGACGAAGCGCTCGGCGTCGGTGCCAGAGACGAATACCTCGCCCATGTGGGACACGTCGAACACGCCGCAGTGGTGGCGCACGGCGTTGTGCTCCTCTATAATAGATGTATATTGGATGGGCATGTCATAACCCGCAAAGGGTTGCATAAGTGCTCCCAACGCCACGTGGCGGGAGTGCAGGCAAGTTTCTTTCATGGTGTTTATTGGTTTTTAGAGTTTAAGTTATTTTTATGTGGTAAAGTTACGAAATATTCTGACACGCCAAGGCTTCCAGTCAATAATTTAAGAAGAATTATCATTACGATACCCAGCTGTCCAGCTGTGCAAAGGCGCGTTCACGAAATGCAAACGATTGCGCATGCCTCACTCTTCATTTTTTATGATTTAAATCAAGAAATATAATGGGAAATGGCTATTTTTGCATTATAATAATACAACTAAAGGCTATAATGAATTTTCGTTTTAACGTAGATTTTCACACGAGTTTTGGAGAGGACGTAGTGTTGAATCTTGTGGATGGCATCTGTAAAGACGCTCCCCAGTCTAAGTTTCACATGATGACCTGCGACGGCATCAGGTGGACTTGTGAGTTGGATATTCATGCAACGGGCTCTCTCGTATACTATTATGACGTTGAGCGTCAGGGCAATACGGTGCACCACGAGTGGACAACCGTCATGCACACCTTGGAGCTGAATGCCGAGATGGGCAACCGTTACACCGTGTATGACAGGTGGCATGCCCTCCCCGACGACTCCTATCTGTATAGTTCCGCGTTTACCGATTGCATTCGCGACAGCCGCGTGGAGCGACCTGCCAACAGCACTTTCGGTCGCACGGTGCGTCTTGCGGTCAGGGCACCGCAGATAAGCAATGCCACGCTTGCTGTCGTGGGCGAGGCTGACGCCTTGGGCAACTGGGATGCCGCCAAGGCGTTGCCCATGAGACAACATGCGCACAACGAGTGGGTAATCGACCTCGATGCGGCATGGTTTGCCGACGACAAGGTGGAGTTCAAGTTTGTGGCGGTTGACAACGACGACCCCTCCGACACGATGTGGGAAGAAGGCTACAACCGCGAGGTGCACGTGCCGGGGCTCAACGATGGCGACGTGGTGGCCTACGAGCTCGACCAGGCGTTTTTCGCCATCTGCGACACCAAGGTGGCAGGAACCCTCGTGCCCGTGTTCTCGCTCCGCTCGAAGAAATCGTTTGGCGTGGGCGACTTCGGCGACCTGCAGACGATGGTCGACTTCATGTGTGCCACGGGGCAGAAAGTGCTGCAGGTGCTGCCCATCAACGACTCTACCATCACCCATACCTGGACCGACTCCTATCCCTATTCCTGCATCAGCATTTTCGCCATTCATCCGCAATACGCGTGCCTTCACAAGCTGCCGTTGCTCAACGACAAGGCGAAGCTCGACAAATACGAGAAAGAGCGTGTAGAGCTCAACGCCATGCCGCAGATAGATTATGAGCGTGTCAACACGGCTAAGTTGGCTTACCTTCGCGACCTCTACGCCCAGGAGGGTGCCAAGGCGCTTGCCACGACTGCCTTCAAGAAGTTTTTCAAGGAAAACGAGCAGTGGCTCGTGCCTTATGCGCAATATTGCACACTGAGAGACGAGAACGGCACTGCCGACTTCACGCAGTGGAAAGGTCACACCCAGTGGGACGAGGCAGACCGCCAGAAGCTCTCCAACGCGCGCACGAAGGAATATAAGGCAGTGGCGTTCTGGTATTATGTGCAGTTTGTGCTCGGCGAGCAGATGAAAGCCGTGCACGACTACGCCCGTCAGTGCCACGTCGTTCTCAAGGGCGACATACCCATCGGCGTGAACCGCTATGGCTGCGACGTATGGGCGGAGCCACGCTATTTCAACCTCAACGGACAGGCAGGAGCACCGCCCGACGCTTTCTCCACCAACGGACAGAACTGGGGATTCCCGACCTACAACTGGGACGAGATGATAAAGGACGGTTGTCAATGGTGGGTGCGCAGGTTTGGCAACATGGCAAAATATTTCGACGCTTACCGCATAGACCATGTGCTCGGCTTCTTCCGCATCTGGGAGATACCTATTGATGCCGTGCACGGACTCTTGGGCCAGTTTGCGCCAGCTCTCGGCATGACCGCCGATGAGATACGCGGCTATGGTCTCAACTTCCAGGAGGCGCGTTTCACCGAGCCTTTTATCACCGATTGGGTGCTCGACCGAGTGTTCAAGGACCGTGCTGAAGAGGTAAGGGAAAAATATCTTGACCGCATCGATGCCGAACGATATAAGATGAAGCCCGAATACGATACGCAGAAGAAGATACAAAAGCTCTTCGAGAACGTCACCGACACCGCCGAGCTCAACTTCCGCGACGGGCTCTACTCGCTCATCAGCGACGTGCTCTTCGTGCGCGACCGCAACGACAACGGCAAGTTCCATCCACGCATATCGGCACAGTTCGACTTCATCTACGAGAGCCTCTACGACAACGACAAGGCTGCCTTCAACCGCCTCTACAACGATTATTTCTATCGCCGCAACAACCAGTTCTGGTATGGCGAGGCAATGAAGAAGTTGCCCATCATCGTGCAAGCCACGCGCATGCTCGTGTGCGCCGAGGATCTTGGCATGGTGCCCGACTGTGTGCCATGGGTTATGCAACAGTTGCGCATACTCTCCCTGGAGATACAATCGATGCCGAAAGACCCCCACGTGCGTTTCGGCCATCTCTCGCGCAACCCTTACAGATCGGTGTGCACCTTCTCTACCCACGACATGCCAACGCTCAGGCAGTGGTGGGACGAGGATTGGGATCGTACCCAGGCATATTACAACACCATGCTCTATCGTCAAGGCTCGGCACCGCACCCACTGCCGGGATGGCTCGCACGCGACATCATATCAAGGCAGCTCGCCTCGCCATCGATGCTGTGCGTGCTCAGCATACAAGACTGGCTCGCCATGGACGAGAAGCTGCGCCTTGCCGATGCCGACATGGAACGCGTCAACGTGCCGGCAATAGTGCCTTTCTATTGGAGATACAGGATGCATCTCAACATAGAAGACCTCATAGACAACAAGGGCTTCTCACAGAACATCAAGGATCTCATACTGGAAAGCGGAAGATAACCCCACATTATTATATATATAGCACTCATGAGAAAATCATTTGCACTTACCGCCCTTGCGTTGTTGCTTTCCATCACGGCGTTTGGACAAACCGTGAAGTCGCCCGACGGCAACGTCTCGGTATCATTCTCTCTCACCGGCAACGGTGTGCCGACATACGAGATGTCGTATAAGGGCAAGCCTGTGGTGAAACCGTCTCATCTCGGCTTGGAGCTTGCCAAGAACAAGCACGCCTCAAAAGGCGAGAAAGAGACATCGCTGATGGATGGCTTCACGGAGATGGACAGCCAAGTGTCGTCGTTCGACGAGACGTGGACACCAGTCTGGGGACAGTACGGAAAGATACGCAACAACTACAACGAAATGGCGGTCAACCTCTTCCAGAATTCCTCAAACAGGAAGATTACCATCCGTTTCCGCGTTTATAACATAGGCATGGGCTTGCGCTATGAGTTCCCCGCGCAAGACGACTTGGTTTATTTCGTCATCAAGGAAGAACACACGCAGTTTGCCATGGCTGGCGACCACACCGCATGGTGGCTCCCCGGCGACTACGACACCCAGGAGCAGGAAACCACCGAGAGCAAGCTCTCGGAGATTCGTTCAAAGCTCCACGATGCCGTCAACTGGGGCAACTCTTCAGTGAGCGTGTTCTCGCCAACGGGCGTGCAGACGTCCTTGCAGATGAAGACCAACGACGGGCTCTACATCAACTTGCACGAGGCGGCTTGCATCAACTACGCCACGATGCACCTCAACCTCGACGACAAAAACATGATTTTAGAGAGCTGGCTCACGCCTAATGCCACGGGAAACAAGGGATATATGCAGACTCCTTGCAACTCGCCATGGCGCACTGTGGCGGTGAGCGACGACGCACGCGACATGCTTGGCGAAGCCAACAATCTGATTTACAACCTCAACGAGCCTTGTAAGATAGAAGATACCTCATGGATTCACCCAACCAAATATTGTGGTGTCTGGTGGGAGATGATTTCTGGTCGCAAGTCGTGGAGCTACACCGACGACTATCCTTCGGTGAAGCTCGGTGTCACAAACTATGCCAAGTCTAAGCCCAACGGCAGGCACGGAGCCACCAACGAGGAGGTGCGCAAGTATATCGACTTCGCAGCCGCCAACGGTCTCTCAGAGGTGCTCGTCGAGGGATGGAACGAAGGTTGGGAAGACTGGTCGGGACACAGCAAGGACTATGTGTTCGACTTCCTCACTCCTTACCCCGATTTCGACATCAAGGCTCTCAACGACTATGCCCACAGCAAGGGCGTGAAACTCATGATGCACCACGAGACTTCTTCAAGTGTCATCAACTACGAGCGTCATCTTGAGGATGCCTATAGTCTCATGAACAAGTATGGCTACGATGCCGTGAAGAGCGGTTACGTTGGCGACATCATCCCGCGTGGCGACTTCCACTTCTCGCAGGAGATGAACAACCACTACCTGCGTTGCGTTACCGAGGCGGCAAAGCATCATGTCATGGTCAACGCTCATGAGGCGACGCGTCCCACAGGCATAGCACGCACGTGGCCAAACTGGATTGGCAACGAGAGCGCGCGCGGCACGGAGTATGAGGCGTTCGGCGGAAGCCGTCCCGACCACACCGTCATCCTGCCCTTCACGCGCTTGCAGGGCGGCCCAATGGACTATACTCCCGGAATACTCGAGACGCAGCTCAACACGTGGAGCGACAACAAGAACTATGTGCATACCACCCTCGTGGGACAGCTCGCGCTTTATCTCGTCATGTGGGGACCCATCCAGATGGCTGCCGACCTGCCCGAGAACTATGCCAAGTACATGGACGCGTTCCAGTTTATCAAGGACGTGGCTGCCGACTGGTCCGACAGTAAGTATATAGAGGCTGAGCCTGCCCGCTACATCACCGTGGCACGCAAGGCAAAGGGCACCGACAACTGGTTTGTGGCAGGCAAATGCAACGAGGACGGTCACAACAGCACCGTCAAGTTCGACTTCCTCGACAAGGGCCGCAAGTATGAGGCTACCATCTACGCCGACGCCAAGAATGCTTCCTTCGACAAGAACCCCAAGGCTTATGTCATCACGAAGCGTAAGATAAAGAGCGGTGACGTGCTGAAGTTCACCCAGGCTCCCGGCGGTGGCTTCGCCGTGTCAGTGAAAGCCCTATAACATGGCGACATGAATTTATAGCCGCGAATTTATCCAAATCCGCGGCTATTTTTTTAATTCGTTCAAAGCAAACAATCAAGACTCATGAATTTAAAAAACATCCTTGTATCGGCGTTGCTCCTGCCTTCTTCGTTGCTTGCCTCCGCGCAAGACTTCAACTTCGACGAGGTGAGCTATTCGCCCACGCGCACCGTCTTCAAGCTTTTCGCGCCCGACAAGGCGAAAAGCGTCGTGCTGAATGTCTATGCCAAGGGCGACGTGGCGGCTGACCCCAAGCCTGTGGTGAAGAAGCGGATGAAGCGATTGGCCGAGAACATCTGGACTGTGGAGCTCAAGGGCGACCAAAAAGGGAAATTCTACACGTTCAACATCGGCAAGGGAGAGACACCCGGAGTATTCGCCAAGGCGGTGGGAGTAAACGGCAAGAGAGGTGCCATCATAGACATGGACGCCACCAACCCCAAGGGCTGGGACAATGACCATGTGCTCCAGACAAAGAACCTCGCCGACATCGTTATCTATGAGATGCACCATCGCGACTTCTCCATTGAGACAACATCAGGGGTCCAATACAAGGGCAAGTATCTCGCCCTGACGGAGCCCAAGGCCACGGAGCATCTCAAGCGCCTGGGAGTCAGTGCCGTGCACATCTTGCCATCGTTCGACTACGCGTCTGTCGATGAGGCTAACCTCGAAAAACCACAGTTCAATTGGGGCTACGATCCTTTAAACTACAACGTGCCCGAGGGAAGCTACAGCACCAATCCTTACGATCCCGCCACGCGCGTGCGTGAGTTCAAGGAGATGGTGCAGGCGCTCCATAAGGCTGGCATACGCGTCATTCTCGATGTAGTTTACAATCACACGTTCGACCTCGACAACAGCAACTTCCAACTCACCTTCCCCGACTATTTCTACCGTTTCGACAAGGATGGCAAGCCAAGCAATGGCTCGGGTTGCGGAAACGAGACGGCATCGGAGAAACCCATGATGCGGCAGTTCATGCTGCAGAGCGTCAAGCATTGGGTCAACGAGTATCATATCGACGGTTTCCGTTTCGACCTTATGGGCGTGCACGACATCGAGACGATGAACGATATACGGAAGGAACTCGCCGACCTCAACCCCAACGTCTTCGTGTATGGCGAAGGATGGAGCGCGGGGCAGTGCGCTTACCCGTCGTCAAAGCTCGCGGTGAAGGCCAACACGAAACTCATGCCCGGCATTGCCGCTTTTTGCGACGACATGCGCGATGCCTTGCGTGGCCCGTTCAGCGACGACCACAAGGGTGCCTTCCTCGCAGGCATTGCGGGATCGGAGGAAAGCATAAAGGCAGGCATTGCTGGAATGATTGCCCATCCACAGGTAGACTATGCCAAGGTTAACTATTCCAAGGAGCCGTGGGCGTTGGAGCCTACGCAGTGCATAACCTACGTGAGCTGCCACGACGACATGTGCCTCGTGGATCGCTTGAAGGCTTCCGTGCCAGGCATCACCACCGATGAGCTTATACGTCTCGACGAGCTGGCACAGACAGTGGTGCTCACCTCGCAAGGCGTGCCGTTTATGTTGAGCGGTGAAGAAATGCTTCGCGACAAGAAGGGCGTGCACAACAGTTTCAACTCGCCCGACAGCATCAACGAGCTTCATTGGGACAACCTCAAGAGCTATCCGCAGGTCTTCAGCTACTATCAGAACCTCATAGCCTTGCGCAGTCATCATCCGGCGTTCCGCTTGGGAGAGGCAAGTCTCGTGCGCAAACATCTTGAGTTCTTGCCCTCTGCCGATTGCCTTGTCGCCTTCCGCCTGACAGGTCATGCAGGTGGCGACTCTTGGCAAAATATCATAGTGGCGTTCAATGCCAACAAGCAGCCATGCCTCCTGGCCATCCCCGACGGCTCATACACGGTGGTGTGTCGCGACGGCATAATCAATGAGGCAGGCCTCGACACCATTCAAGGCTCGCAGGTCATGGTGCCAGCACAGTCGGCTATAATCTTGCACGATTAATACCCTTTTATTTAATGTCTCGCATCGGCATTTCAGAGCGAAGTAGTAGGCTTCTTTCTGATATGCCGATTTTTTTTAATGAAACGCCGTCACCTTCACGTTGAAACGGCGTTGCCTTTACGTTAGAATGGCGTCTCCTTTACGTTAGAACGGCGATGC
>CAVBXD010000042.1:0-22999 GCA_963599465.1 Oscillospiraceae bacterium
TTGCAAGACTATGGCAAGATGACTACAAGTTCATGTGTGAGCACATGATTTTCGGACAGGTGCCTTCTTTTGAGGAATTGATAAGCAAGTTGTCGACGCTCAACGACCTAATCAGGCAGCTAAATTACCGAAAGATATGAACATAATAGGAAACAAAATATGGTCTCTCAGAGACGAGCCGGGAATAGTGTAACGGCAAGGCGTGACATATGTTTAAATCGTCAGCAAAATAAATGTGGTTTGTGAGTATGGTTGCAGGAAAAAGTGGTATCTTTGTGCCAAACCAATAACTTAAAACAGCATGAGAAGAACAATCTTATTACTCGCGGTAGTGGCGATGTTTGCTACATCCGTCTTTGCCCAACAGTCTACTACAACTGCCGACCGGTCGCGTTTGGCGCCCACGCCGCCGATGGGGTGGATGACGTGGAACATGTTCAAGGGCGACATCTCCGAACAACTTATCAAGGAGACAGCCGACGCCATGGTGGAAAGCGGGCTGCGCGATGCCGGCTACAAGTATGTTTTCATCGATGACCTTTGGCAGGGCGGAAGAGATTGCCACAACAATATCATACCTGACCCGAAGAAGTTTCCCAACGGCATAAAGGCGGTTGCCGACTACGTTCATTCCAAGGGATTGAAGCTTGGCATCTATTCCGATGCGGCCCAGCTCACCTGTGGCGGATGGACGGCAAGTTATGGCTTCGAGGAGCAAGACGCGCGCACGTTTGCCTCATGGGGCATCGACTACCTGAAATACGACTACTGCAACGCTCCCGAGGACAGTGCCACGGCGCGCCTCCGTTACAAGACAATGGCTGACGCGTTGTCGAAGTCGGGACGCGACATAGTGCTTGGCGTATGCGAGTGGGGACAGCGCAACTGCGAGGAATGGTGTGAGCATGTCGGCGGTTCGCTGTGGCGCACGAGTTATGACGTGCGCGACATGTGGAAAGACATAGTTCATCAGGGCGGCATGGGCATTCTCGACATCATCAACGTCACCGCGCCTTTGTATAAATATGTGCGTCATGGCCAATGGCCCGACATGGACATGATAGTGGTTGGTCTCAACGGCAAGGGCGGCCCGTCGAGCGACCTCGGCGGCGTGGGTTGCACCTACACTGAATATCAAACCCAGATGAGCATGTGGTGCATGATGTCGTCGGTGTTGGCATTGAGCAACGACCTTCGTCACCTTACTTCGGAAGACAAGCGCATACTCTTGAACAAGGAGATAATAGCCATCGACCAAGACCCGCTTGGCAAGGCGGCGGAACGCATTGTCAACACGGATACGCACCAAGTGTTTGTCCGTCCGCTCGCCGATGGCTCCCACGCCGTGGCGATACTCAACTGTGGCGACAATGCCCTTGACCTCTCTGTTGCTTTCAAGCAACTTGGCTTGGCTGGCAAATACACCGTGCGCGACGTTTGGCAGCATTGCGACATTGCACGCAATGCCACAAAGTGGAAAGGCAAGGTGCAGGCTCACGAGACCAAGGTCTTCGTGCTGAGATAAGACAATGGTGGCGTGCAAAAAATAGCCGCCAAACGTCGTGCTTCTTTTTTATAAATGAATGAACCCCGAAAGTTGTTAGTCTAACTTTCGGGGTTTTATTTTGGTGCACACTTTTTAATAGTGTTGTTGGCTGGCACAAGACCAGCCTACGCAATAGTATTATCCTATCTGGCTTCCGGGCTTCACCTCGCCAAGAGTGGTGGTTACGCTCAGCGAGCCGTCGAAGTTGAGTGCCGAGAGAATCATGCCTTGACTCTCTATGCCCATCATCTTTCTTGGTGCGAGGTTGGCTATGAAGAGCACGTCCTTTCCTACGAGATCCTCGGGCTTGTAATATTTAGCGATACCCGAAAGGATGGTTCGGTCGGTGCCGCTGCCGTCGTCGATGGTGAACTGCAAGAGCTTGCTCGATTTCTTCACGTTCTGGCATTCCTTGATGTGTCCAACCCTTATGTCCACCTTCTCCCATTCGTCGAAAGGCACATTGGGTTTTATGGGCTCAGCCTTATAGTCTTTTGCGGCTTGCGCCTTCTCGTTTGCGTCTTTGGTGGCAGCGAGCTTGTCGAGCTGTTTCTGTATGGTCTCGTCCTCAATCTTCTCGAAGAGCAATTGAGGCTCGCAGAGCTGGTGTCCGGGCTTGAGCAGGTCGGTGCGGCCAAGTTCTGCCCAGTCGAAGCTGTCCATGCCTATCATGTCTCTCAGTTTGCGGCTTGAGAAGGGCAAGAACGGCTCGAAGGCTATGGCAAGGTTTGCCACGAGTTGCAAGGAGATATAGAGAATTGTCTCTACGCGTTTTGGGTCGGTCTTCCAAACCTTCCAAGGCTCGCACTCGGTGATATACTTGTTGCCAATGCGCGCGAGGTTCATCGCCTCTTTTTGCGCCTCGCGGAAGTGGAAGCCGTTGAGGAGCTGCTCCACCTTGACCTTCACGTCTTTGAATTCGTCTATGGCCTTCTTGTCTACATCGGTCAGTTCGCCACACTCAGGCACCACGCCGTTCCAGTATTTCTTGGTGAGCTGAAGAGCGCGGTTCACGAAGTTGCCGTAGATGGCCACGAGCTCTGAGTTGTTGCGCTCCTGGAAGTCCTTCCAGGTGAAGTTGTTGTCTTTCGTCTCTGGTGCGTTGGCCGTGAGCACATAGCGCAGCACGTCTTGCTTTCCGGGGAAGTCCTTGAGATATTCGTCGAGCCAAACCGCCCAGTTGCGTGAGGTGGAAATCTTGTCGTTCTCAAGGTTGAGAAACTCGTTTGCAGGCACGTTGTCGGGCAAAATGTAGCTGCCGTGCGCCTTGAGCATTGTCGGGAAGATGAGGCAGTGGAACACGATGTTGTCTTTTCCGATGAAATGCACGAGTCGGGTCTCCGGGTCTTGCCACCACTTCTCCCATGTTCCCCACTGCTCTGGCTTAGCGTCGCACAGTTCCTTTGTGTTGCTGACATAGCCTATCGGAGCGTCGAACCACACGTAGAGCACCTTTCCGTCGGCTCCCTCTACGGGCACTGGAATACCCCAGTCGAGGTCGCGCGTCATGGCACGCGGCTGGAGATCCATGTCGAGCCACGACTTGCACTGTCCGTAGACGTTTGGACGCCATTCCTTGTGGCCTTCAAGAATCCACTGTTTCAGCCAGTCTTGGTAGTTGTTGAGAGGCAAGTACCAGTTTTTGGTCTTCTTTATCTCAGGCTTTGCGCCGCTGATGGTTGAGTGAGGGTCTTTGAGCTCCATTGGCGAGAGGTCGCTGCCGCACTTCTCGCATTGGTCGCCATAGGCGTTGGGGTTGCCGCAGTGAGGGCAGGTGCCCATGATGTAGCGGTCGGCGAGAAACTGTTTTGCCTCGGGGTCATAATATTGCTCGCTCTCCTTTTCCACGAGCTTGCCCTCGTCGTAGAGCTTGCGGAAGAAGTCGGAGGCAAACTTGTTGTGGATGTCCGACGTTGTGCGACTGTAGATGTCGAAAGAGATGCCGAACTCCTCGAAAGAGTCTTTTATGATCTTGTGGTAGCGGTCGCACACGTCTTGCGGCGTAATGCCTTCCTTCTTTGCCCTTATGGTTATTGGCACGCCGTGCTCGTCGCTTCCGCCGATGAAAATGACAGGTTGGTTTTTCAGGCGCAAGTAGCGCACGTAGATATCCGCGGGCACATACACTCCGGCCAAGTGTCCTATGTGTACGCCACCGTTGGCGTAGGGCAGGGCCGCCGTGACGGTTGTCCGCTTGAAATGTTTCTCTTCCATTATGTGTTTTGTCTTATTGTTTTCCGAAGTGCAAAATTACGAAATAATCAGAGATTTAGCTTCTTTTTAGTCAGAAAATCCCAGATGCGGTCAAGATAGCCGTAACTCCCCGTGCCTGGCGACGCTTGTTTTTGGAAGCAATGTTTCCTTAGGGCGAAGGTGTGGAGCTCGCTTTGTATGCCCATTGCCCTCATCTTTTCCCAACATTTCACAGACCCCATCGCCGCGTAGCCATCGGCGTCGCCATGTAGGAAGAGCGTTGGCGCGGTCTTGATGTCGAACGAGAACTCCGGGTTTATCACGTCGCGGTCTTCGTTGCCTCCCTCGCTGTCGTGCCCGTCGATGCCGTCGGATAAGACGTAAGCAGGGTATGTCGCGATGCCCCATTGCACGTTGCAAGGCAACTTGTCTATGCTGTCTATTGGAAGATAGCTTTGGTGGGTCGATGAAGTTACGCCCATGAGCGTGAGATGTCCTCCCGCCGAGCATCCAGAAATGCCGATGCGGTTGGGGTCGAGGCCATAGCCTTTTGCCTCATTGCGCACAATCCTGATGGCCCTTTGCAAGTCTTCCCACGCCGTGGTGTGCTTTGATAGCCCACTCTCGGCGGTTGGGCGTGGTGTGCGATACTTTATGGTCACCACGGTCATGCCTTTCTCGTTGAGGAAGCGTCGCAAAGGAGCCACCTCGAAGCCGTCGGGATCGTTGTAGGCGTATGCTCCGCCAGAATATGCTATCTGTATGGCCTTGGTCTTCAAAGTCTTTGGGAAATGCCATTCAAGGTAAGGCTCGCATTGCTTGTCTTGGCGGTCGGGCATCTTGCCTTTTGGCCAGATGGCCTCTTTCTTATAGTTGCCACGTGCGTTGTCGTTGTCGAACCGGCTCATCAACGTTACTTCTTCTGATGGAGCCTCCAAGAATCCCATCTGTCGTATGAACTCAACGGCGCGCTCAAAGCCTAACGCCTGATGCCCCACGTCTGGATAAAGATGAAGTTCCGTTGGGATTTTCATTCGTCTCAACTGTCGGTATATAAGCGTTGAACCGTTTGGTGAATACGGGTCCATTCCCCCGTGGTGTAGGCTTATGGGGCAGGTATGCTTGTCGAAATGGAAGATGGTGTCGAGGCTCACGTCTGTGCCGTAGCCTTGGCGTGTGGCTTTCGTTCCGAGGCGGCCGTCGGTGGTTACGTAGGCAGGCGCGTTGAGTATTGCCCAGTTTATGTGGCAAGGCGTGTCGTCGATCTTGTCGAGTGGCTCGTATGCTCGCGTCTCAGAGCTTGTGGCGAGAAGAAGTCCCAGGTGCGAGCCTGCCGACATGCCTATCACTCCAATCTTCTCAGGGTCATATCCCCGCTTCTTTGCCTCGCTTCTCACCATGCGTACGGCGCGCTGTCCGTCTTCCCATGCAGTCTTGTATATGGGCAATCCCTTTGGTCGTGGCGTGCGGTAGATAAGTCCCACGCATTGTATGCCTTCCTCGGTGAGCCGTTTCCTCCATTGCTTTTCCGCGGCCTCGCTTGCCAGATATTGATACGCTCCGCCCCTTATGAGGATCATGCACGCCCCTTTGCGCTTCTCTTTTGCCGGGGCGTCATACCATTCGATATATGGCAAACGGTTGTTGTCGGCATCGAAGCCTTCAAGTTTTGCCATGCTGTTCAAGGCGGCTATCTGGTGTTGCTGGCTGTCGGGCATCTTGCCCTTCGGCCATAGGTATTCCTTCTTTGCCGCGGCGAAAGAAAGCGTTAATGAGGCGGTTAGCAAGAAAACCAATACCGTCGTTTTCCTAAGAGATTGTTTCATGTTTGTTGGCTTAAAGGTTATTAAAGGCAATGGTGTCGTTATGGGTCAGTCTCGTCGGTTACACTCTTCGCAGATGCCTTTCACCACATAGTTGCAACTGTTGCGGGTGAATCCCGACGGCAACTCTATGTTTGGCACCGGCGTGTCGTGAAGACAGTAAATCTTGTGGCATTTCTCGCAAAAGAAATGCACGTGCAGGTCTTCGTCTTCATCGTCGTCCTCGCTGTGGCTCATGCACAGTTCGTACCTTATTCCGCCGTTGCCATCCTCGATGGTGTGCACAAGATGATGCTCGCGAAACAAAGTCAAGGCACGGAATATGCCGCTTTTGTCAACGCTGAGCAAGTGGTACTCCAGTTCTGTAAGCGTTGACGGATATTCTTCCGCTGCCAATGCCTTGACCACGAGTATGCGGTTGCTCGTGGGCTTTATGCCATGACTGCTCAACAGCTTTATGCATGTATTCTCATCCATTGTCTCAGATACATTTCTTTATTGCAAAATTAGCAAAAAGTTTAATATTAATCAGCGTTGTAGAAGTGTTAACGAAAAAATAGTTGTATTTTTGCATAAGGTAAGCTGCACTCGGCAATTTGAAAGCAAGTTTTTATTGCGCTCGTTTGCATTATCTTTGCCCAACAAATTTAAAACAAGTGACATCATTTCACAATGCGAATCAATAATCCTTCTTTCGAGATATGGCAACAAGGGCCGGGCATGTCCGGCGTTTACAAGCAGATAGAGCGCGTGGGGCGCGTGTGCTACAAGAGCGAAGACCACACCACCGCCGACTCGGCGCGGCCCTTTGTGGAGCGCATGATAAAGAGCGAGCATTTTGCCATGCTTGAGCACGGAACAGTGTATCTCTTGTTCGACATGGAGGCTTGCGCCGGGAAGGATGGAGGTAGGCCATGGGAGTTTTACGCCACCAACAAGTTCACGCAATGTGTGGAGCATTCGGGCAAGTGGTATGTCACTACCAATCTCCGCGTGCTTGCCGAGAACAAGCGCCTCGACGACCTCCAAGCTTATTGGAGCGAGCCGTTGCCGCTTCATCCTGTGCGTGTCACCGTGCGTTTCTCCACCCAGATAGCCATAACCAGGGAGTTTAACCGCCATCGTGCCAACTCCATGGCAGAGCAGAGCACGCGCTATTGCAATTACTCAAAGGCGAAGTTTGGCAACGAGATTACCGTCAACATCCCCACATGGGTAAGGCAGGAGATGACGGAGACGGAATGGGCAAGCCAGTTGAGCAATGGCGCATTGACTGTCAGTGGCGAGCAGTTTATGGAGCTGGCGCGCAAGGTTGCCGACGGCAGTGCTTCCGTGCTCGACAATTGGGTGTTTGCCAACATCGCCACCGAGAAGTCGTATATGAACCTCATCGCCGCCGGCCGCAAGCCACAGGAAGCGCGTGTGGTCTTGCCGCTCGACACTGCCACCGAGCTTGCCCACACGGCTTTCGTCTCAGACTGGAAGCATTTCTTTGACCTTCGCGCCCTTGGCACCACTGGCCAGCCGCATCCCGATGCCAAGGCGATAGCCATGCCACTTCTTGAGGAGTTCAAGAATAGAGACTTGCTGTGACGCGTCAGCGTCCCACCATACCTCCTTTTCCCTTTATATAGTCCATCAGTTCCCTGAAGAGCGGTGAGGCCGACAGTGTCCTCACGTTTCCCGTCAGTATAAGTTGCTTGCGTGCCCGCGTAAGCGCCACGTTGAGCTTGCGGTCAATGTCGTGACCGTCCTCATTGAAGGTATTGGCGGTAAGGAAGTCGAGCTGGTGGGCTTGTTGTATGGTGAACGAATATATTATCACGTCGCGTTGCGACCCTTGGTATCGCTCAACGGTGTCTATGCTTATGCCGTCAAGGGCCTTTATCCCCGTTTTCTCTATCTCCTTCCTTATCATAGCTATCTGGTTGCGGTAAGGCACTATCACCCCCGCCGTCTTGTCGGCGTTGAACCGGTCTCCGTAGAAACGGTAAACCCGCTTTAGTATGTCGCCGACGAGTCGTGCCTCGTCGGCGTTCACCTTGTCGGAAATCTCTGGCTGTCGGCAGTCTTTCGACGCGAAGAATATCATTCGGTGACTTTTCAGCAGGTCGTCGATGCTGTCTCTCGACGGCAACGTGTAGCCAATGTCGGTGGCTTCTTGGTGAGGCAAGGGCACGCAGCTGAGGCGCTCACGCGAGTAAAACTCGCGGTTGGGGAAGTCGGCTATGTCGGGGTGCATGCGTCCCTGGCGGCGTAGCGTGCCCATGAACTCCGAGCGGTTAGCGCGAAGCTCTTGCCGTATGAGCCGCTCGAAGAGCGAGTTCTTGCAGTCGGTGAGCCCTATGTCGAGCAGCCGCTTGCTTGTTACCGCGCTGTCTCCATCGCCCTGTTGCACCACTGCGGGAAGTTGTTTGTAGTCGCCAATGAGGATAAACTTGTCTATATTGCATTGGCTTTTCGCCAACGCTACCGCCGCGCGGTGGCTTGCCAGCAGGCCGATGATGTTTGGTTCCAATATCTGTGAAGCCTCGTCAACGATGGCAAGCGCGAAATGCTTGATTGAGAAAAGGTAAGCTCGCGATTGCATTATCGACGTGGTGCCCACTATTATCTTGGCGTCGCCAATGAGTCGTTTCATGCCATTAAGGGTGGGCCTTTCGCCGACCCTGTTTTGCAAGAGATAAGGCGCAAAGCTCTCGGCGCACGACAGTTCGCTGCCTATCCGCACGAAGTCGATGCCGTTGTCGGCCAGCATGCCGCAAATCTCGTCCACGGCGCGGTTGGTGTAAGCCATGAGCAGCAGTCCCTTGCCGTCTTCGTCGTGCAGTTCTGTGAGGGTCTCCCTTACCATGAACTGCAATGCCATTGATGTCTTTCCCGTGCCGGGAGGCCCCACGAGCAGGAAATAGTCGCGTGCTTGCTTCGCCTTCAGTATTATCTCGTCGATGCTTTCGTCGTAGCTCTTCGACAGGGCGAGGCTCTTGTCGGCTCGTGGCGTGCGTTGCCCGAGCAGCAAGTCCTTGCGTTCTTGCGGAGCCGTGACCAATTGGTAGATGGAACTCAATGCCGCGCCGCCGCCCACGTCGCTGCTCCCGTGTTCCAGACACCACGCCTTGTCCTCGTTTTGCTTCAGGTAAGTCTTTGCCAATGGGTTCATGAGTTTCACCACCACGCGGTCGGTATGGAGTTGTTGTATTCCTCCCTTCAGCAATATCGCCTTGCGCGCGTCGGGTTCCGTCTCCTTGTCGTAAGCGTAGAGGTAAACCATGTCGCCGCGGCGGAAGTTTGGCAGGAAGTCCTCTCCTTGGTCTGGCACGGTGAGGGCGAGCGTGTCGCAAACGCCGCCGTGTCCCCCTTCCACGTCATCGCCATTGTCGTCTGCCTCCTTTGGGTTCGCGAGACCGGTGAAGATGTTGCCCGTTTCCCTCTTCTCCGCCAAAGGCATGTTCCAAAGGTTTGCCACGCAGTTGCCCGTGCCTTCCACCACGCCCACTCTTGACATTATGTTCTCTCTTATCACGAATTGCGTCATGCGGCAGAAGTAGTCGTGCTCCAGGGGCGTGAGCGCATGAAGCGGCATTATCAACGACAGCAGCTGCGGCCTGAGGTATGTGTCGTAGAAATGTCCGCCGGCGTGCGTCACGTTGAGCGTCTGCTCGGTTATCAGCGGCAGCGTCTTCTCCATGCCGTTCTCGGCTATGTCAAACTCCAGCGCCATGGCCTCGTTGCGGAAGCGCAGGGCCTCATAGACGAGCTTCATGAGCGATGTCACCCCTATGAGACCGTCGGGCAGGGGATATTTCGAGTAGAGCAAGCGTATGTCGGAGTGCTGAATGCCGAAGTTGTAATACAGTATGCCGAAGTAGAGCAACACCTGCACATAGTGCTTCTCCACCACTTTCGCGCCTTGGCTGTTTGTCATGTTGCGCTCCAGGAAGATGTTGCGTCCCGACTTCTGCTCCACCAACAGGCGCAAGTCGGTGGTCATAAGGTCTACGCGTCCTTGAAGTCCGAGCTTCTCGCATACGAACGTGGGCTCGAGCATGGCCTTCTTCATGTCGTAGTGCCGGTTCAGCTCCTCCACTATGCTCGTGAGGTTTCCTGCCTGCCGTGCCGCGTCGGTCTTGAACTTCGTGGCATCGAAGTCGGGGCAGCTGGCATATTCAAGCGCCTTGTCGCGGAAGTTGTTTACGAGAGTCTTGCTTGCGGAAAACGCCTCGTCGTTTATTATGTCGTCGAGGCACGCTCCCGCATAGTTTCCCAAGAGTATGGCTTGCGAGTTGGCACGCTCCTTTATTCGGTTGAGGAGATACATGAGTGGATGGTGCCCGTAATCCTCGAAGCACGACGCTATCACGGAGATGTCCATCAGGCAGTCGGGCTCCACGATGATGAGCCTTGGCGTGATGGTGTCGCCGTCGGTTTCGCAGTCGAGAAGGTTCAGGTGCATGCCTGGCTTGAGAATGTCGTGGAGATATTCCATGTGGGCATATTGCGTCTGCTTGGTGTAATACACGGTCATCTCCTTGCCTCCGCCATCCTCGTCGACCACCACCTGTATCGTTTCCTCGTCAAACGACCTCACTATGCATCGCTTGTCGGGAGAGTTCTGGCGTATCCGTTCCGCGGTTGGCTTTATGTCGCGTGGCAAGAGCGCCGTGAGCGGCGCGGGCATCGCTGTCTTCAGCACGCGGCTGATGAGTCTCGCCACGGCTGCCGCGTCGTGGAGCAAGATGTTCCTGCTGTCGTCCTTGTCGCCATCCTTGCCACTGTCGATGTGGCTGCGGTTGCTGTCGCGTCTCGCCTGTCTGAGGGCGTTGGCCTCGTCGCCATGGATATTGTAAATCCGCATCACGCTCTCCAGTTGGGAGTTGAGGTCGCCAAACCCGTACCTCGTGTCTTTCAACGCCTCGGCACACGTTATGACCAATGTCTCGTGCAAGAGCTTGAGACGCGACGCGGCCATGAGCTTCTCGTTGCCCACAATGGCAAGCACGTTGTCGTAGAGGCCCAGCGCCGTCAGGCTTGCCTTGTCTTGCTTTTCTCCCATTCTATGAGTTTTCTTTTCAAGTCGCTTCCCCAGTGATATTCGCCAACCGTGCCGTCGGAATGAATTACGCGGTGGCAAGGAATGAGCATTGCCACGGGGTTTTGCGCTATCGCCGTGGCGACCGCCCTCACCGCCTTGGGCTCGCCTATGCGCTCTGCCACCTCCATGTAGCTCACCGTGGTGCCGAAAGGAATCTTGCGCAGTTCTTCCCACACCTTCAGTTGAAACTCAGTGCCTTTCACGTCGAGCTTCACGGGGTGATCGTAATCTTCGAAGATGACGCGCTCCACGGTGTTGGCCATGACGTCGCTTTGTATGGTGGGCGTGTATTGCCCCCATCGTTTCGCCAATTCGTGTATGGTCGCCAGCCGGTTGTATTCAAGAAACTGCAAGTCGCACACGCCGTCCCATGTGCGTGCCACGATAATGCTGCCGAAGGGGCTCTCGGCAAACCCAAACTCTATCTTGTTGCTTATTGCCATAAGAATGTTTTTCTTTTTATACAAAGATAAGCAGTTTTATCTTTTTTTACGATTTACTTTTTATTTGTATTCACCAATTCCTCTTTACTCTGCCAACAACCATTTCCATATAGGTAAGACCTCAATCTTCAGTCCCTCTTCCTCTATGACACTTTCACTATCTCTTGTGATAATCAAAGCCCTCTGTATATCAAGATGATTTGCCAATTTTACCAAAGCGCCCTTTTCTCGCTCTACGGTCGTGTTATCTTTCATATCGTAACACGCTTGTATCGCCAACCGCTCTGATGGAATATAGAAATCCACTTCTATACCTTTATTATAATAGTACAGTTCATCGCCATACTTCTTATACAGATGAATGGCACATAGGTTTTCCAACAAGGATGTCTCTGAATCCACCAAGAATAGATTCAACAAGCCATTGTCTATGAAATAATGTTTCTTCGAAGTTTCCTTTTCCACAAACTTCGATACATAATTTTCCAAAGAGAACACCAAGCAACTGTCCTTTAGGTACCCCACATAATGAATAACACTCTGCACGTTTGTTTTCACCCCTGTAGATGCTACAAGGTTGTTGATGCGATTATAAGCCGTAGGTTGCTTCACGCTATCAGCCAACTTGCGAATGGTCATTCGTAAGGCATCCTCGTTACGCACACCATTTCTCACCATCACATCACTGAAGAATATCTTATGGAATATACCTGTAATCCAAGCACGCTTATCTATCACAGATGTCAATTCTGGGAATCCACCAAAGTAGAAATAGTTATGAAACAAGCGCTCTACTTCCGCACATTGCTTGCTCAACTGCCAATGCTTTCTCAACTTGACATCATGAGCTTCCAGAAATTCTTCAAACGAGAATGGATAAACATTCATAACCCAATAGCGTCCACCCAAAGTAGTGGCAATGTCTCGGCTCAACATCTTGGCATTGCTTCCTGTTATATATACCAGATACTTTTGATTTGCCAACCTGCGTGCGAAATGCTCCCATCCATCTATATTTTGGATTTCGTCCAGAAAAAGGATTGGCTTGGTTGGCGACAATGCCTGATGAGCCTGAAGAATCAAGTCCATTTCCTCAGCCTTGATGTTAGCGATACGCTCATCATCAAAGTTGATATATACCAACTCATCTATCTGATGTCCCTTGGCTATTAGTTGCTTCATACGTTGGTAAAGCAAATAAGATTTGCCTGCCTGCCTGACTCCTACAAAAACATAGCATCCCTGTGGCTCAAAGACAAAATGCCTTTCCACCAATTCCACTTGCTCTACAAGCTCCTGGTTCTCTATGATAATCTTTTGTATTATATTCTTATCCATCGCTCACTTTATTCTAGTGGCAAAGATAAGTCTTTTTATTCAATCTTTCAATTAGTAATTGAAACTTTTATGTGTTTTTATCAATTAGTAATTGAAAAAACTATGCTATTCTTTCAATTAAAAATTGAAAAAGGAGAGCATAGTACATCTCATTCTCCTCGAATTTAAATATTAGCTCTTCCTTCGTCTTCTTGGAACTTCTACCGTTGGCTCATAAGCCTTTAAGCCCTCATCTCCAGTAAAGATTTCCACTTCATATCCTAAATCCGTATAATATCGAACAACCTCTACAATAGAAGCATCGCCTAATGCTTGACCACCTATTACAGTTTCTTTCCATTTCTCTGCTAATTTCTTCAGATTCTCAGGATTCCAAAGATCACTCTGCTCTGTAAATTATCGTATGTAACCAAGGCATTGCTTGGTCCACAAGTCTCCTTGCCTGGTACTTTTAACCAAACACAGAGCACACTCGTATCAACTACCAATACCTTTTTCATAATCTGTCATTTATCATCATACTGTATATCAACAACTAAGACGGTTTTTGATTTTGGTCTTCTCGCGTTCATGAATATAGTCGCGAATCTTTCTACCCGAATTTTACTGCAAATTTACAGTAAATTTCGGTTAGTCGAACACAAGTTTTTCATTTTCTCCTAAAAACAAGCATTCTCCTTGATACACCGCCCATTGCTCTACTTGCCACAAAGATGCAACAAATATTTTGATGGGCGAAGGTGAGACTTCGGGCTAATAGCAAATGGCACGGTTCTTTTTCCATTGATTTAAGAATATTTTAGCCTCTGTAGCGTAGCGTATGTCTTATTTTCCCTATTTTTGCAGAAGATAACGTGGAATATCTTATGTGGATTATGCATTGGCGTGAAACAATATTCAGGGCTCTTACCTGTCTGATGTCATTGGTTGCTGTCCTTTCGCTTGCCTCCTGTGGGCGTGAAGAGCCTAAGCGTTCGGTCTACTATTGGCAGACCACGCTGCGTGTCAATGCCGCCGAGCGTGCCTTTCTCGCGCGCCATGGGGTGGGGAAGGTCTATTGCCGCTATTTCGACGTGGTGCCAGGCAACGACGGCCCGCAACCCAACGCCACCATAGCCTTTGAGGGCGCTTTCCCCAAGACGGTGGAGATGGTGCCCGTGGTGTTTATCGTGAACGACTGCATGAGCCAGCCACACGACGGACTGGCGGAGAAGATTCTCAGGCGCGTGTGCCAGATGAACGTCACCAACGACTTGCCCGTCGCCAAGGAGTTGCAGATAGACTGCGACTGGACAATGAGCACGCGGCGAGCTTTCTTCGACTTTCTTGAAAACCTCCGCGCACTATGCCGTGACCGAGGCATGAGGCTGTCGGTAACCATACGCCTCCACCAGCTCTCGCAGCCCGCGCCCCCTGCCGACAACGGCGTGCTGATGATCTACAACACGGGCGATGTGACCAAGCTCGACGTGACCAAGCCCATACTCGACATCAAGGACGTGATGCCCTATATGCGTCATCTCCGCGGCTATGGCTTGTCGCTCTCCGCCGCCTATCCGCTCTTCACTTGGCGCGTGCTCTTCCGTGGAGGCAAATATGTGGGCATAATGCATGGCGACGACGACTTGCCGGTGTTGCCCGGCGACAGCATTGCCATTAGGCAGCCGGAGCTGGACGACATACTCAAGGCGAAGAAGGCCGTGGACGACGCGAGGAGCGACGCCAACAACGAGATCATACTCTATGACTTGAACTATAAGAACATTAAACGATTTAACCATGATAACTTTAAGGAAATTTACAAGTAGCTTGACCATAATGTTGCTTGCCGCCACCGCTGCCCACGCATGCGGATCGGAAGGCCCCCGCCATAACAACTACCTCTTCTCCGTGTTCAACCGCTCGCTCATGAGCGACCGTTTCACCGATGCCAGCGAGAAGTTCTGGCAACGCTATGTAGGCAATGCCGACCTGCCGAGTTACCGATGGGGAGGCCGCGAAGAGGTGATGAGCAAGGCCAAGAAGCTGAAAGACGCCGAGATGCTGGCCTATTGCCGCAGGTTGGACAGCTATCTCGACAATTGCGTCATCTTCAACGCGTGGGAATATCCCACCAAGCAGCAGCTGGCGCGCCGCACGTCAACGCTCAACAACCTGTTGCAGGTGTCGAAGACTTATCAAGGCAAGCGCTTCCGCGCCCAATACAACCTCATGCGCATGCGCGCCCTTCTCGGGCTGGGGCGATACCAGGAAGGCGTGACCTTCTGGAACACCACGGGCAAGCGGATGCAGCCAAGCGTCTATCGCGACATGGCGCGCAACATCTATGCCGGATGCCTGTGGCGCATAGGCAAGAAGAGCCAAGCCATAGAGACCTATGCCGAGCAAGAAGACTACCAGAGCCTGAAATATTGCGTGCGAGGCTATCGCAACCTCGCCGGAATACAGAAGGTGTATGCCACTAACCCCAAGTCGGCCACGCTCACTTATCTCGTGCAGGACTTCGTGAACAACGTGCAGGAGACGATGGACGTGTATGATGAGGCTCGCATGGCCATTTCGGGGGAGACGAAGAGTGAGCTCGACGAGTGGATGAAGGAGATAGACGCCAAGAACATCACCACGGCTGAGGCCAACAACTTCATATCCTTCGCCCGTGGCGTGGTGGCGGAAGGCAAGACCAACGCCCCGTGCCTCTGGCAGACGGCGATAGGCTGCATTGAGCACCAGCTGGGACTCTACGACAAGGCGAAGGCCGACCTCGACAAGGCCATGACGCTCGCCGGCACGCAGAGGATGAAAGACAACGCGCGCGCCATATTTGCCGCAAACTCCATCTTCGCCGAGAAACGCCATGACGAGTCGTTCGACAAGTGGCTGGCAGGAGAGATGAAATGGCTCGACGCCATGTCGGCGGAGGAGCGCAAGAGCAACGTGCTCTACGATGCCGACCACTATCGCGACGTGCAAGAGCGCATGATATACAATGGCCTCGTGCCCATGCTCACCAAGGAGGGACGCACCAATGCCGCCCTCGTGTTGCTGAGCCACATGAACGACAACGACTGCTCACCGCAATGGTTTTACCAGGGCACCTATTTCAACGCGCTCAACGAAGCCAAGATCGACGACCTCAAGGCCTATGCCGCATACCTTGCCAAGCAGCCGTCCGACTCGCTTGAGAGCTGGGCTTGGCAGGGTGCCTACCGCGACGCCAATTTCTACAACGACCTCATTGGCACGAGACTCCTCGCCCAGGCGCGCTTTGCCGATGCCATACCTTTCCTTGAGAAGGTGAGCCTCGATTTCCTCAACATCCAGAACATATCGCCTTACGTGGCGCAACGCAGCTATGCCAAGGAACGCTGGATGGGCAAGCAGCCAGTGTCGCTACCCGAAAACATATCTGAGGAGCAACAGGCGGCATTGCCCAAGCTGTCGGAGAACAAGAAGTTGAGCTATTGCCGCGACATGCTGAGCCTCTCCAGCCAATACTCGCTCATGAAGCCTTCCAAGGAACGCATGAACAAGGCCTATGAGCTTGCCTCGATGTGGTATCAGGGCAGTCATGAGGGCGACTGCTGGTGGCTGAAACAGTATGGGGTGAGCGTGGTGCAAGACAGTGCCATGGTTGGCACTGCCGACTTCGTGGCAAAGGCCAGGACCCTTCTCTGCGAGAGCGCGCAGAGCACCGACTTCCAGCTGAAGGAGAAGAGCCTGTATGCCCTTGCCTTCATACGCCAAGGCGGACTGTGGTTCTTTGAGGGATGGGACGACGGCACGCAGCAGTTTTATGACATCAACAACATCAAGACGCAGCCCGAGACACGGCAATACAAGGCCATGAACACCTTGGCGACATTCTGCGCCGACAATGCGTCAAGGTTAGACGGTTTCGTGTCAAGGTGCGACATGCTCAAGCGTTTCCGCGCCGTTTGCTCACGTCCGTGAGCAATGCGGATCGCAAACGTGGGATATATGGCCCGCGTCCGAGGACGGTGTGGCTCGCGTTCGCGGGCCAGTGCCGCAAGGACGCGCTGGCGGCGGTTTTTTGGCGATGACGACAAGATTTCGTAACTTTGTGGAAGATAGAGCCTGACCATTGTCTTGTCAGGCAACGTTTACTAACTTAAAACAATCAAGGTTATGGAATTGGAGTATGAATTGAAGGCTATCGAAAACGCCAAAGGTGAGGGCCGCAGCCAGCGCTACGTGAGCCTGCGGCAAGCGGAACCGTTGACGGCCGAGCAGATGGAGCACGAGATAGAGTCGGCTACCACGCTTACAGCCGCCGACGTGCGTAGCGTGCTGACCGCGCTTCGCGGCATGATAGTGAGCGAGCTTAGTCGGGGCAGGCGTGTGCACATTGACGGCATTGGCTATCTCTCGCTCTCGGTGGGGCTTGCCTTGCCGGGCGATGATGACAAGAAAATAACGGGTAAGGACGTTTATCTGCGTGGTGTTAATTTCCTACCGGAGGGCCGGCTTCTGAACGCCATCCGTGGCAACGTCTCCTTCCGACGTGGCAAGCGCGTGTCGAAATCGGCTGAATACACTTTCGATGAGTTGTGGGCAAAGGTTAAGACATATCTCTCCACCCATCGTTTCATAACGGTCAACGTCATGCGTGAGCAGTTTGCCCTTAGCCGTCGCAAGGCAACAGAGGGATTGACGGCGATGGTGACCGCCGGCAGGCTTGTCAAGGAAGGCACGCCGCGTCGCCCTGTTTATTTTTTGCCGTAGGATATTGATATTTGCGCTGGAAGTGCGGAAAAATGTATGTATCGTATCTGTTTATGTGCGGAAAAATGTATCTTTGCAACGTAAAGAAGTGCGGAAAAATGTATCTCTACGCAATAATAAGGTGCGGAAAAATGTAATGATGGATATGGAAAGACTTGTGTTACAGCAATTTAAATATTGGAAAGAGCGAAGCGATCGAAAGCCGCTCATTGTCAATGGAGCAAGACAAGTGGGTAAGACCTGGGCTTTGCGTGAGTTTGCCAAGCGGGAATACAAGAAGGAAGCCTACATTCTTTGTCGGAAGAACGAGCTCGTGGAGCAAATCTTCAAGAAGGACTTCGACGTGCAGAGGATATTGGTATCTCTTTGCGCCGTGACTCATGTGGACATCACTCCTGGAGACACTCTTATCATTCTGGACGAGGTGCAGGAGATTCCTGAGGCTATCGAAGCTCTGAAATATTTCTGCGAGAACGCACCTGAATACCATATTGCCGTGGCTGGCTCCCTGTTGGGTATCTCCCTCCATCAGGATGTTTCGTATCCTGTGGGCAAGGTAAACGAAATAGAAGTCTACCCTATGAGCTATGGAGAGTTTCTCCTTGCCAAAGGTGAGAAGCAAGCCTATCAGCTCTTGGAGGAGCGCAACTTTGACATCACCAACCTTTTGCATGAAAAATACGTGGACCTGCTACGGCAATATTATTATGTAGGCGGCATGCCAGAGGCTGTGAAGAAATATGTGGAGAGCGGTGCCCTGCAAGAGGTACGACGTATACAACAGGAGATACTCAAGGGATATGAGCGCGACTTCTCCAAGCATGCCCCCAAAGAACTGATTGAGCGAATCCGCATGGTATGGCGGAGCATTCCCTCGCAACTGTTCAAGGACAACAAGAAATTTATCTACGGCGCACTTAGGCATGGTGCAAGGGCGAAGGATTTCGAGGTAGCTATCGAATGGCTCGTCGACTCGGGACTTCTCTACAAGGTGCCGAGATGCAGCAAGCCTGCCCTTCCGCTGAACATCTATGAGGATTTCTCCGTGTTCAAGCTCTATCTCGTAGATGTAGGTCTGTTGGGGGCAATGGTAAACACCGACCCTGCACAAGTGTTGATTAACAACCAAATATTTTCAGAATACAAAGGCGGAATGACCGAGGAGTATGTCTTGCAGGAAATGAAGAGCCGCGGAATAGCCCCCATTTATTATCACAAGACCGACGACTCACGTCTGGAGTTGGACTTCGTTATCCAGTACCACGGCAAGTTGTTGCCCATGGAGGTGAAGGCAGAGGGTAACGTAAGAGCCAATTCCCTGGCAACCTTGCTTCGCTCCAACCCGGATTTACGTGCTGTGAGATTTTCGATGCTACCCTACAAACAACAGGAGCAACTATACTGCGTACCCCTTTATGCCGTATAGTGGCCCTATTATGGTGCTCGTCCTGAAAAATGTGCAGTTAAGCAGCAGGTTCCCTTAGCAAAAGTAATCACTCATCCGCCACGGAAAGGGGTGTGCCTTCCTTGGAGAGGTAGAACACTACGACTTCAGCAGGCTCGTCGCCACGGTTCTCCCCGTGATGCACGGTCCCCACGGTCTCAACCACCGCCTCGCCTTGGTTCACAGTCTTCTCCTTTCCGTCAGACTCCCTCACAAGCGTAAGTTGGCCCTTGTTCACCACGCCATACGACATCACGTCGTGATGATGCTTGGGCAGGGAACTGTGGGGCGGCAATGTCACCTTGAGCACACGCAGCTCGGGCTTCCCCTCAAGATAGTCGGGCAACTCTGCCCCGTCCCAGCTTTGGGAAGTCTTGAGCAACTCCACAACCTGCGCCTTTGCCCCCTCGTCTGCCTTCACCTTGTCAATGCAAGACGTCAGCGTCGTTCCAGCCGCAGCAATAGCTATGACGGCCAACCATTTGATATTTTTCATTTCCATAATGTCTGTTTTTTAAGTTATGTTGCCATTTGCGTTGCCTGACTTTTTTGGCTCGTCTGTCACCACGTTCAATCTTGCTGAACATGGGTGTGTCTGTATTTTAGTCGTTAATATCTGTTACAATTTCCCAATAGCCTCCGAAATCGGCCCCGTTTCGCTTGATGATACCAGCCTCTCGAAGTTTTTTGATTTGCTTTTCCACTCCTCGGGATGACATATTTATCTCCACTGCAATTTCTGCTGCTGATACCGTAGGCTTTCTTTTTATTATATCGAGAATTCTCTCCGAACTTTTTGATGTTCTCTCCGAACTTCTTTCCGAACCAAGAGCGTTTGTCTCCGAACTTTTTGATATTCTCTCCGAACTTCTTTCCGAACCAAGAGCGTCTGTCTCCGAACTTTTCCTGATAGTTTCCGTAGTGCTATGCGAAGTTTCTGTAGTTGTATTGGTGCGACTTACCAAAGAAAGGCAAGTTTTTATTCTATCAGGATTGCTCTTTTCTTCAACCGTGGGTATGCTCCAGCCATTGTCTTTCCATCCTTTCGCTATTACATCAGCACCAGTTCCTCCTTTTTCACCAATACCCAAGAATACAAACATCTTTTGGATGACAGGATTTCGGCAGATACTATGCCCGCCCTCGTAGTATTCTTCCATGCTGACGAGCATAGTACCAGGATTGGACAGCACGATGCGGTCGAAGTATCTGTCGATAACAATGTTGCCTCTCACCGTGTATGCCGCATGAATCAGACTGTTGGCGAAAGCCTCACGTAATGCGACATGGGCAGCGGTGGTGTTGTTTCTCATTTGGTTGCTATCAAGGCTAAACGGCACAGGCAACGAATGCTGCAATGATGGCAAGACACGAGAAAAGAACTGATAGATATTGGCTTCCCACGTTCCATCGGGATAAATGCGGTTTGTCCAACGCATTCGTGGGTCATCGCTCAAATGCTCTCGATAGTCAGGAAAGAATTCTTGGCAACATTCCGGATCTGTAATGCTGTTTGTCTTGCCAAACATGAGCATTCCGGCAACAGTAAATCCTTCGGTCGATGTGGCCCTGTCCTTACGGTAGGCGCCGATGTTTTCCAGAAACTGTCTGTCGTCAACCTCTGTCCAAGGGTGGTTCTCATGCTTGATATCGTATGCGCGACGATATTGATGCAATGTTGCCATATCAATATCATCGATAGAGTACCCCCGTAAAATACGGGAGTCTGCAGATGCCCTCATGTTGTTGGCATCCGAATACATCTGCTTTACTTCATCGTCGCTACACAGGTAATCGCCTTCATCCCTACGCTTGTAGGTGTGTCCGAATGGAGTGAGCGTAAGGTGTATGGGGCGCAAGTCGTACTGGGCTCGGGGTATTCTGAAGGCAAGAAGATATTGCCCTCCATCGGTCTGTATCTCTTCGATGTCGCTCTCAACCAGCAGCGGAATGTTCACGCACGACTTATTGTGCGCGTCATCCCAAAACTGTTTCCTGTATTTTGTTACAAGATCTTCCGAAAGACCGTCAGGCATGAATTGATGATTTTTTTCTTTCACTCCCAGCACAATCGTTCCGCCATTGGTGTTGGCCAAGGCGGAGAAAGAACGCCAAAATTCAGCCTTGGGAAAACCGCCTGCGGCAGATTTGTATTCCACCTCGGAATTCTCCTTCAGTTGGAGCTTCAAACGTATTTGATCTGCTATATTCATATTAGTTTGCTGATTGTGTTCAGAGATTAGATTAACCAATGGACTTTTTTTTGACAGAGTTATCAATCATTGACTACAAAGATATGCGATTTTCACCGAACGAAAGAACAAATCGTTGAAAATCCTTGCTTTGGCATTGCATTTCTGTAATTTGAGGTGATATAGTATTTGCAGAATAAAGTTCAACTGTCAATCCTGCGAAAGATTTTTGCGGATTTCCGCAAAAATCTTTCGCGAAACAAGAAAAATTGCTAATTTTGCGAAAGAAAACTGCGGAAATCCGTAAAAAAATCATGTTATGATTATAGATAGGCAAAAACATCTGCAAGAATTAGTAAGCGCACGACACAATGGACTGGTAAAGATTATTACCGGCATGCGTCGTTGTGGGAAATCCTTCCTTTTGTTTCGTCTCTTCAAGCGTTTTCTTGAAGACGACGGAGTGATGCCCGACCACATCATAGAAATGATGTTCGACGATTATGCTTTCAAGGAGTTTCGTAATCCCGACAAGTTTTATAAGTTTGTAAAAGAGAAGATAGTAGATGACCAACCATACTATATTTTGCTCGACGAGGTTCAGATGCTCGACGAATTTGAGGATGTGCTAAATGGATTACTACACATCCCTAATGCCGATGTCTATGTAACGGGAAGTAACGCACGCTTCTTGTCGAAGGATATAATTACTGAATTTCGCGGACGAGGATACCAAATACACGTTTCACCACTTAGTTTTGCAGAGTATATGACCGTGTATGATGGCGACAAGGTGGACGGATGGAATGAATATCTGTTGTATGGCGGACTCCCCCCTGTCGTTCTACAGAAGACAGAGGAAGAAAAAGTGAGGCTTCTGAACAGTCTCTTGACCGAAACCTATATGATAGATGTCATCAATAGGAATAAGGTGAAAAATGATGCTGAGATTAACGATTTGTTCAAGATTCTCGCATCTGGAATTGGTACCCTTACGAATCCGCAACGCCTTTCCAACACTTTCCAATCGGTAAATAACATATCCATCAGTGCCGCAACCATAAAAAGATATATCGATTACCTTGCAGATGCTTTTTTGCTTGAGCCATGCAATAGATATGACGTGAAAGGGCGTAAGTATATCGGAACGCCCATGAAATATTATTTCTCCGACTTGGGTATCCGCAATGCGCTCCTCGGTTTTCGCCAGCAGGAGAAGACCCACCTAATGGAAAATGCTATTTATAATGAGCTTCGTTATCGTGGTTATAGTGTTGATATCGGCAACGTGGAATTTAATGTGGTAGATGAAAAAGGCACTAACGTCAGACGGATGCTTGAAGTAGACTTTGTTTGCAACCGTGGCTATAAACGCTGCTACATCCAGTCTGCTCTCAGTCTGCCAGACAAGGAGAAGATGCAACAAGAACTTGCCTCCTTGCTGCGCATCAATGACAGTTTCATGAAATACGTGATAACTGGGGATGTCATAAAGAAATATCAAAACGACGATGGCATCGTGTTGATGGACGTATTTGATTTCTTATTGGATAAAGAGTCTGTTTGATATTCACACATTGCAAGGACGGATATAGACAATCCTGAACACTGATTCAACAGATTTCGGTCGGATTATAGCGGAAATGGTCGGATTTTCGACGGTTGGGGTGATTTAAAAGACTGAAATTAATAAGCTCCATTTTATGAAGAGGCTCTTTGTCTTAATAGCAGTTATTGTTTTTTGGGTGTCGGTAGTGGCGGCAGCCAATAGCGTGTCGCCCGACACGCTTGCCGCGCGCATGTGGCGGCAGGTGACGGCTTTCCCACAGAATTTTACAACCCAAGGCATGCCGCTCCCGAAGACTACGGGCTGCGTCGCACCGTATATTGGAATGCATCGCTGCGCGTCGTCGGAGACAAGGCCACGCTCACGTTCCTGCCCAATGGCGCCACGAACTATCGCCTCGTGATGGAAGGTGTGGGCAGCCAGGGCAGACTCGTCAGGATTTCAAGGGAAATCAAGTAGGGCAAGCTTGGATGGCGTTTGACTAAAAAGGCCATGAGCAACATGAATTTGTCACCGCACCGTAGGGGTGCGGTGTCTTGTCGTATAGTGTCAGAAGCCATTTTTACCCCAGTTCGGGATAAGAAAGTCTTAAAATAGTAGGCTAAAAAGTTGGTAGCC
>CAVBXD010000043.1:0-21835 GCA_963599465.1 Oscillospiraceae bacterium
TAACAACCAGGTGTGTTTATCTTGCCTTGCATCATTTCCTTTGGTTCTGCATAATAGAACAAATCATGATATTCGTTGCGAGCGAAATCAATGATAAGCGCAGCCCCACTCTTACGACCTGCACGTCCTACTCTTTGAATAAAGTTTGATGGCATCGGTGGAACCGATGTATTCAAGGCAACATTCAAGTCACCTATGTCAATACCCATTTCCAACGTAGATGTTGCGACCAACGTATTTATGCTATTTTTCCCTTCGTTACTTTTGAATTGATACTCTATGCTCTCACGTTTTTGGCGATCGAGTATTCCTGTATGCTCATGTGAATAGATACGAGGAGAAAGCTGACGATTATACACATTATAATAATACTTGCGTATCTCATCATGCCTAACCTCTGTATATTTACCCTGGCATTTGTATTCAAGACAAGGAGTATTTTCTGAAATTTCATCCTCGTCAGCAACGCACATCATTGAAGTGCAATGATAGCAATTGATATGCTTAACTTTGTCTGATATGAGCAGTGCAGAAGGAGATATACAATAATTTCGTTCTGATTCACGAACACTCTGATTACAAATGCCGACCCCACACAAAGTATCAAACAACTTTTGGTAGAAATCGTTGAAAAGACCATCAGGTATTTCTGCCATCAGCATCTCGTTATTTGCCAAATCAGCCTTGAAGCACTTGAGAAAGTAGTACTTATACCAATTGAGCATCCTCGGATTGACATAAGTAGTATCGAGAATGCCACGACTATCAAGATGGGTTGTAGCCACTAATTTCGGGAAACGAGCTCGTGGACTAAAATGACGACTTAAGAAATATGGAGAACCTTTTAAATTATTCAATTCGAAAGTCTTTGACCTTACCTCACGAAAACGATTTAAGAAAGGATGATCCACAGCTCCACGCATACGAATGCGGTGCAATACGCCGTTAACGAACTGCACAAAATGTTGGCGTGCAATACGCTCTAATCTATTTTCATCAAGCCATGGCTTCATTATCTTATATACATGTTGCAACTGTTCTTCATCAAAATAGGTTGCAGAAGCTCCCGACTTCTCCAAAGTACGACCGATACGAGCATTAAAGCCAAACTCCGATGCGATTTCCCATCCCAAGCGAAGGTCAAGCTGCTCTATAAAATTCTTTTTAAACTTATGGTCATTGACTCGAAAATCTGTATCTAAATCTATATCACCCAATCTATCTGGAGGGAAAAACCTATAAACATATGGCTCCTGATTTTCCTCGAAATGTAACTTATCCTTCCAATACTTTACGAACTGAACCTCAAGCTCAGCAAGAGTAACAGGAAGCAAGCCTTTCTCCTCCAAAACTCGAATACAATTTTGCAATGCATTACGAAAAGAGAAACGATAATTACGTGCCTCAAAGAAACCAGCTTGATGCGCTGCATCTTGCACACTGTTTGTAAAAGCAAGAATCTTACGATTTGCCTCAACTTCTCCATCAAGGTCTGACGACATGATTTGGCTAATAGCAACAGAAGCCATAGTCGCAACCTTAGTACCAATGACTGCCAATGAATTATCAGAACAGCAAGCAGGACAAGACTGAACAAACCTTGGATTTTTATTCTGTTTTCCTGCTTCTATTTTACGCATAGCATATACATGGATACGGTTTTCGTTTTCCTCATCCTGTTGGTCATACACATGCAAATCCGATGGGTCAATCCACCAAGATTCTGTAATTCCCTGATATTCATCTATTGGCTTGTTTTCATCTTTACAGAGAGTCAATAACCAACAATTTTCATTATTGGCAATAAATTGAGCAGCCGTTTTACCTGGATCCTTATCCAAGCAATTGGATTTCTTGGTTTTGTAAGCAATCCAACCCGAATCCCCACATTCTCGACAATAGTATGCCGGTAAGGCAAGTTGCTGTTTGTCTTCTTTATTGACATCTTTTCTCCAAGTAAACTTTACGTCATTCGACATAATACGCAGAAAGCCAGAAAGCTCACGAAGCCAAAGTTGAACTTGCAGATACAAGAAAGGGAATTGCGGCTTTGTTCCTTTCTTAGCCGCTGCTATCAAGGCCAACAAAGAGGACAATATAGCCAAACGTGGCGAGTCGATACCTTTGTAGGAAGACTCCTGAATGGCTCTAAACTTTTCATTTTTATCCGAAAGTTTTGATATAAGATTAGTTACACTAATGTATGTGTTATAGGTGATTTCCGTAATATCACGCACAATACGTAGTTGTGCCAGTCCTTCTGCAAGACCAGTATCCTGTAGATTCCACAATTCACGTTGGCGACAAATATACTTATCATAAGTATCTTCCAATCCAAAACGAGTAAGTGGCAAATTATCTAATGAAGGCACAAAATCATTATCTGCCTCTTCGCCTATATTCTTAACTACAATTCTATCTTCAACTATTACAGATTCAGAATCAAACTCCTCTCCAAAGACATCAGATGCATATTTGCGCAATAACACCTTAGAGTCCTTGCCACTTCCGATAGTCGCAGAAGTTCCAACAGGACATAATTGTCCTGCTTTTAAATCTACCTTTAGTTTTAAACGGCGAATCAAGTTTGCCACATCGGTTCCTTGCGCACCATCGTAGGTATGCAACTCATCCAAGACAAGGAATTTAAGCATTTCTTTGTCTTTAAAGTTATAATACCACAACTTAGCGTAATTATGCTTCATCAAAGCATAATCAAGCATCTTAAAATTAGTCAGAATAATATCAGGAGGCGTTTCTAATATTTGATTTTTGTCTTCAATGATATTGTGCTTCCCCATCGCAACAGGATATTTCTTGTCACGATTCTGTCCTTCTCCAATAAAAAGACCAGCCGTCACCTTTCCCCGAAGACGCTCGTCATTATAGATTGCCTCTGCAAGACGCTTGGCTTGGTCACTTGCCAACGCATTCATAGGATAAAGTATAATTGCTTTGACACCTTCTGCATGTTCATGCAACAATCTCCATTGATAACAATAATCAAGGAGTGGGAACAAAAAGCACTCCGTCTTACCAGAACCTGTTCCTGTTGTAAGAAGAGTCGGCTGCGGTGAATGATTATTCTTAGAGGACAATCTCTGAAATGACTGATACTGATGCTTATACAAAGTATAGCCAGGAACTATATCCATGATGTCAGAGCCATCACTATCTGCCGAGGTAAAGGGTGTCTTCAAGGAAATATATGGTTCGTGTGCAATACCATACTCATCATTTTGAATAAATGCATAAAAAGCATCATTCACTTCCTTGTCCTTGAAGTTGAATGTTGCTTTCAAATATTCTATGATGGCATCTTTAGCCTCGTATGCTTGTTGTAATGGGAGCATAGTTCAATTCCTTTATATTATTTATTTTTAGTCCCCATCAACTGCATCTACACATAGTAATTCAGTCAACGGAACATCCAATAGTTTGGCAATTTTCATGAGAGCACCAATGTCTGGTTGGCATGTATTAGTACACCATTTAGACACTGTTGTCTGATTTTTTCCAAGTTGTTCGGCCAACCATTTATTAGTGCGTTTCTTTTCTACAAGCACTATCTTTAGCCTATTCAAATCCTTGTTTGCCATAAATATGTTATTTTTGGCACAAAAATACTATTTTTATTTGATATTAACAATTTCTTTATAATTATTTAGCAATAAAATGAGAATAACTCATTATTACCTTATCCTTTAGCATATCTCATTCATAGCAGCAAAACGTAAATATGGAAATGAACTTAGCTTTTTTGTATTGCTTAATGTATCGAGACAACTTTCCAACACAATCAGCACTCTGACTATCTCTGAAAAACGTTGTCACATTGAGGGCGATTAACTAATTTTGTTTACACTCTTTATTTGGTGAACTAATTTACTTTACACCTTCATTCCTTTCACCTATTTCCCTTTACAAATTCTGCTCGGTGAACTGATTTCCTTGACACCTCTTTGTTGTAACGTATGATTGGTGTCTTGGCTTCGTCAGGTAACGTTCCTCTGTCTCATCTTGTCATATTCCCATCCTCGCTTGTCCTCACTCTTTTTTAACCAAAATGAGGAAAGTAACTGATACCCAGCAAACTTTCCTCATTCTTCTCTCAAACACTTTTTATATATACTTTTTACTTACAAAACATAGGGAAAGAAGTGTTCTATGTGCAAACCAATGGTGGCTGTAGTCACAAAGAACACTTCTTCGGAAAATCAGAAGATGCCGTTGAGGAGGTTCACGGCTTGGGTGCGCTGCTCCATCACCACATCTGCATAGATTTCGGTGCTGTGGATGTTGGTATGACCCAAGAGGCGGCTTGTGGTGTAGAGGTCGCCGCCAGCGGTGAGGGTCATTGTGGCGAAGGTGTGGCGTGAGCAGTGAAACGAGATAGTCTTGTTGATGCAAGCTCGCTTTACCATGTGTTTTAACGCTCGGTTGGCGCAACCGAGAGTCGGGACGTTGACGAACACTTTTGTATCAGCCTTGCAGTCGGCAGGACGTTCAGGCAACCACTCCAAGGCTTTCTTGCTGAGCGGCACAACGACTGACTGTTTGGTCTTCTGCATCGAGGCAACGTGCAGCATCAGTCCGTCTGCGGTTTCTTTGATGTCGCTCCATTTCAGGGCAACCATATCACTATGACGCAACCCCGTGAAGCAACAGAACATGAAGGTCTGCTTGGTAACGGGGCTGCCCGTTTCTGTTTTCGCCAGCCGGTTCATTTCCTCTGTGGTCAGGAACTCACGCTCACTTGGCGTTTTGCTGAACTTGTCGCATGTCTCCAAAGTATCCAACGGATTTCTTGCCAACATCCCAGTTTTGACGGCATAGCCCAACATCGTATTGAGGTCGGTCTGGATGAGCATCATGGTCTTCGGTGACAATGGCTTCGGATTGTCGGGCGACTTCCTGTTGCGGTATTCCTCCTTAATATATATAAGGAAGCCTTTTGCCCATTCCTTGTCGAGTTTCGTCATCAGCATACGAGGGCGGTTGATGTGATTCAAGTACGCCTTGATGATATTCATGGTGCTGCGCATATGTTTGCAGTACGCATCGGAATGGCGGTCGCTTGCTTGAAGGTAGGAGAGGTAATCGTCCATCCACTCGCAGAAAGTACGGCGAGGAACTTTCACCTCTTCCTTCTTCTCCTTGGAAGGTTTGATGCCAAGCACTCGCTCCGACTTTATCTTGAGGGCTTGCTTCATCGTTGCCTCGTTCACACGGCGGTCGTTCTCGTCCTTTTCGGGAACGAGAAACAGGTTGAGTGCTTCATATTGTCTCTTGCCGCCCTTTTCATAGAACTCCAGATAGAGCGACTGGTTGCCGCTCGGAAGTTTACGGCTGCGCAATGTAATCTTCTCCATGAGCTTCGGCATTGAATAGGTTATTGACGAGGTTTACGGTCTCCACTTTCTTCTTGTCCACTATCTTGGCATAGATGGCAGTGGTGGTCACGTTGGAGTGTCCGAGCAATTTGCTCGTGGTATAGACATCCGCCCCGAGCGTTAGCATTAGTGTGGCGAAGGTGTGACGCGAGCAGTGGAACGAGATGGTCTTGTCAATGCCAGCCGCCTTTACCCAACGTTTGACGTGATAGTTGATGGTGGCATCACTTGTCGGTAACTCGAAGATGGGTTCGTCCAAACTCTCCTTCTTTGTCAGGCAAGCAAGAGCCTCGTTGGATAGCGGCACGTTGTTGGGCTTCTGGGTCTTCTGCATGAATACATGCACATAGACCGTCTTGCCGTCAGACGACTTCAAAACATTGCGCCAAGTCAGCGTGCGCACATCGCTCAGGCGCAGTCCAGCGAAACAAGAGAACACGAAGGCTCGCTTCACCTGTTCGTTGGCGCAAGGGGTCTGCATCAATAGACGCAGTTCCTCGATGGTCAGGTACTCCCGTTCCTGTGCCTTCGGCTGATATTTCTCCCTCCGCTCCAGCTGCTTCATCGGATTGGTTTGCAGGATGCCGCTTCGCACCGCCTTGTTGAGTGCACCGTTGAACACCGCCTGGTGATGGTGGGCGCAACCGTGCGAAATGCTTCGGGCATTGACCGTGCAGACGCTATTCTTTGCCGTGGAAAGGAAGCGCAGGAAGCCACGGCAGAAGTCGGCATCCACCTCGTTCATGGCGAGATAGAGTATCTTCTCCTGTTGCAGATATTCCTCAACCTTCTTGCGCATATCCACACGTCCCTTCAATGTGGAAGGTCGGAAACCGAAGCTGTCCTTTTCGTACCCTTTCAGAAAATCGACGAGCGACATATTCGACTGCCTGATTTTCTCGTACTGGTTTACGCCACGGTTCTGCAGGGCGATGATGCGGTCTGCCTTTATCTTCTCCGCCACCTGTCGGGTGTGGGCGTTCATCTGCTTCGCCATCGGGTCTTTCTCGGGTATGAGGTACAGTCCGAGCGATTCATACTTGCGTGTTCCCTTCACATAAATGTCGAGATAGAGCCCCAAATTGCCGTTGGCAAGTTTGCGCTCCCTGAGCCTTATCGGCTCCTTCACCTTTATCATTTTCTTTGGTCTTCCCATTTTCGTCCACTTGTTTAGTTTTCTTTTTATATGCTTTCAGAGGTGTTATTAGCACCTGTTTTCACCACAAAAGTAATAAAAGGAATCTGAAACGCGTAACAAATCTGCAACAAAAATGCACCAAAAATCGCCGAAATAAGCAAAAGAAAGGAAACGAAACAAAATTGCATAATGCTATGATATACAATTATATATGCTTGTTTTTCTTAGATTTTCTAACCGATATTTTCGGGGCCTCAAGCCTATACTAAGTAGGTTAAGTGGATGCCAACACGAAAACCATTCCAAAACAAGCAAAAAGAATAATTGCTATGTTTTTTCGCAAATGTCGCCTTGTAAAATGCTAAAAAATCACCATTTCTAGGTATTACCCATTTCGGGAAAAACTCCGTACCTATGCACCTGCAAATTAGACTGAGCAGGAATGGAATACATTTCTTCTCAGCCGAAAAGCATGGAATAAAGGCAACGGATAAGCGAGAAACAGTCATTGCCCATATCATTCCGCAGGTTATATTATATAATAAGGTGCGAAAGCCTTGTTGTATTTCTATATCCCCAAGAATGTGCTAGACCCGACGTACAATACTCCTTATGGTACCACAATTATTACCCATCAAAAGGCAATAACTTTGCTTGTGGCTGCCATGTCAGCCGCAAGCTTTGCTTCGGCATGCGCACAGACTTCACTCCCTGGCGCAATGGCGCATGCTGTGAGCGGAGATGCGCAGGCTGAGGCTGTGCTGCAGAACACCATGACCCCCACGAGTGTCCGCAAGTTCAAGCAGCAGCCCGTGGAGGATGCCAAGGTGGAGGCGCTGCTACGCGCCGGAATGGCATCGCCCACGTCGGGCGACATGCAACCCTGGCACTTCGTGGTGTTGAAGGACAAGAAGGACATAGAGCGATACGCCGCCTTCAACCAGTACCACGCAGAGGACATCAAGAAGACTCCGCTCTTCATCTTCGTGTGTGCCGACACCACCCGTATGGCAGAAGGGCAGGGTAGGGAGCTATGGGTGCAAGACCTGTCTGCCGTTTCGGAGAACATTCTCCTTGCCGCCCACGCCATGGGACTGGGAGCCTGTTGGACCACCATCTATCCCATACAGAAGAAGGTTAACGGCATATCCAGAACGTTGAACCTCCCCGGCAACCTGATACCCCTCAACGACATCATCATCGGCTACCCCGACGAACCGTTGCAGCCCAAGGACAAATGGGATACCAAGAAGATAACTTACGGAATACCCGAGTAACATCTTGTCATGTCATTGCCTTCCCAAATGACTGAAAATTTTTAGCCGTATCAAGTAGAAGCTATTTACAATATGTAAGATTTAGCCTATTGATGCATTTACCGTAATTTGTTTAATTTTGTCCGTAATACATCTACAATAACTATGGCAGAAAGGTTGTAATTTTGCGTCATAGATTAGAGCAAACAAAAACTATTTACATCATGAAGAGAATCATGTCACTCATTGCTGTGTCAGCTGCTACCGTCTGCACACTGATGGCTTGTGGTAAGAAGGCTTCCCCTTCCGAGGCCGCAGTTTCCAACCAACACGCAGCACCCAAGGTGCTTGTAGCCTACTTCTCTGCCACGGGCACCACGAAGACTGCCGCAGAGAAAGTTGCGAAAGCCACGAATGCGGAAATCTTCGAGATAAAACCCACGGAGGCTTATTCCGCAGCCGACCTCGATTGGACGGAGATGTCTTCCCGCTGTTGTCGTGAGAACGACAATCCGAAGTCGCGCCCCGCATTTGAGAAGAGCAAGGAGTCGCTCGACGGTTACGATCTTATCTTTCTCGGCTTCCCCAACTGGTGGAACGGGGCACCCCGCATCATCAACACGTTCATGGACGCCTACCAGTTGAAGGGTAAGCGCGTCGTGATGTTCATGACCTCCGGCGGCAGTGGCATCGAGAACTCCGAAAGAATCTTCAAGAAGGCTTACCCCGACGTGAAATGGGAAGCAGGAAAACTGCTCAACGGTATGTCGGAGGAAGAAATCGGCGACTGGGCCAAAAGTGTTCTTCAATAATCATCTTTTACATGCAAAAAGCCCAAGGCTCTCTCCTGTTTCGAAGGAAAGAGCCTTGGGCTTTGTTCGTTTGTCGAGTATGCTCATCGGAGTTTTACCGGACAGCAATAATTTTATTTCAACAGGTCGGGCCTCAATCTCTTGGTGCGCTCAAGAGCTTGGTCCATTTCCCATTGTTTGATTTTAGCCTCGTTGCCAGAGAGCAGAATGTCAGGCACTTTCCATCCCTTGTAGTCGGCAGGTCGAGTATAGATGGGTGCGGCAAGCAGGTCGTCTTGAAAACAGTCGGACAGGGCACTCTGCTCATCGCTTATCACGCCAGGCACAAGTCTGACCACGGCATCGGCAATCACGGCGGCAGCCAACTCACCACCCGTGAGCACAAAGTCGCCAACACTGATCTCGCGTGTGATGAGGTGGTCGCGCACACGCTGGTCTATGCCTTTATAGTGTCCGCAGAGGATGATTAGGTTCTCTTGCAGACTCATGTCGTTGGCGATCTTCTGGTCGAAACGCTCACCATCTGGCGACACGTAGATTACATCGTCGTAGTCGCGCTCCTTTTTCAACGCGGATATGGCATTGTCGATAGGCTCACATTGCATCACCATTCCGGCAAAGCCACCATAGGGATAGTCGTCGACGCGTCGCCATTTGTCTTTGGTATAGTCGCGTAGATTATGCAAATGAATCTCAGCGAGCCCTTTCTTTTGTGCGCGAGCGAGAATGCTCTCGTTGATGAAGCCCTCTATCATTTCGGGCAAGACAGTTATTATATCTATTCTCATTTTTTTCAGGTTTGTGTTTATGCCTCTTGTGTAAATCTTTTTAGGAAATCATCCTCCGATATTATGGGGATGCCAAGCTGGTTGGCTTTCTTGTTTTTCGTGCTGGTGGAGTTTATGTCGTTGTTGATAAGGAACGACGTAGACTTGCTTACCGAGCCCGTCACCTTTCCGCCTTGGCTCTCTATATAAGCCTTCATGTCATTTCGATTCTTGTAATGGTTCACGTCGCCGGTGATGACGAACGTCAACCCTTTGCACAATTCTCCAACAGTAGCCTGTAATGACTGCCTTATGTTAATCTCGTTCATTAGCTTGTCGTAGACCTTACAGTTGGCATCGTTGGTGAACCATGCCACAAACTGCTTGGCTTTCTCTGGCCCGATGCCAGGTATGGCAGATAGTGTCATTTCCTTGTCGGGCGCAAACAATGAGTCATGGCTTACATTGCCTCTCGCTATGTTTACGAGTTCGTTGAGATTGTAGGCAGATAACAAACGCTTGCATACGTCTTGACCGCAAAGCGGGATGCATAGGGCGTAGAGCAAATGTTGTGCGTCCACATCGCGAGCCTTTGTCACGGACTCGATGATGTTGTTTGCCGACTTGTCGCCGAAACCGTCGAGACGAGCTATCTCGGCAGCATGGTCAGGCAGTTTGTATATGTCGGCGAAATCTTTTATCCATCCAAGGTTAACAAACCGCTGGAGCGTTTGTTCGGATATGCCGTCTATGTTTACGCCAGGCTTGGAAACAAAGCGGGCGAACTTTCTCAGTTGTTTAGCTGGGCAATCGTGGTTTGTGCAGTGAAGCGTCTTAGTACCGCTTGCCATGCTCTCAACAATCTCGGTTGGTGAACCGCATACAGGACACACCTTTGGTATGACGAGCTCTCCGTGGGCTTGGCGTATGCTTATTACTTTCGGTATAATCTTGTTTGCCTTGATGACCTCTAGTTCGGTGCCTTTGCCACCAATGCCGAGTCGTTCGCATTCGCTGATGTTGCACAGCGACGCACGTCTCACCGTGGTGCCTTCAATCTCAACAGGCTTGAACACGGCGACAGGGGAGATGGTGGAAGCCGCGCAGCTCCATTCTATGTGGTCAAGCTCCGTAATGACGCTTTCGTCGGCCCATTTGAATGCGAATCCGGCACGTGTGGCGTGATGCCCAGTGACAGACCCTGTTGCGCCATAGTGGGTGTCGTCGTATGCTATGACGAGGCCATCGACAGGGTAAGGGTTCTCCTTGCGTGTAACCTTGAGCGACCACGTGTTGATGGTCTCGTTTATATTGTCAAATGTAGGATTGGCAATCAGCTCATGATCGATGCTGTTGAGTCCAATTTCACGGAGCCAGTCCATGCGTTTGCCCCAGGATGCGATGTCGTTGTCGGTGTATACGAGCGTAAAAGGAATCCAGCGGATGTGTCGCTGGGCAACCTCCTTGGGATCCTTGAGCGTCATTGAGCCAGAAGCGAGGTTTCTTGGATTGGCATATTCCTCGTCGCTCTCAAGGTTGAATTGTTCAAAGTCGTTGTAGGATATGACGGCTTCGCCCCTTACGACGATATGCCCCTGTGCTTTCACGGTAGGCGGGATGCCGTTTATAGCAGGAGCCAGATGAGTTATGTTTGTACCTATGTGTCCGTCGCCACGTGTTACTACCTTGGTTAGCTGGCCTTCATCGTAAGTGACGACGAGAGTCAATCCGTCGAGTTTCCACGACAACCATATAGGCTTGCCTTCTGCCCATTTCACGAGGTCTTCCGTCTTCTTTGTCTTGGCAAGCGAGAGCGCGGGAAACTCATGAGCCTCTTTCTTTCCGATGGTGGAGTCGGCAGATACCTTGTTGGTGGGCGAGTCGGGCAATGTCATGCCTGTCTCTTGCTCAAGTTGGCGGAGCTCATCAAACCGGGCATCCCATTCATGGTCGGTCATCAACTCCCCACGTCCATTATAGTAGGCTTCGGAAGCGGCGTTAAGCTCCGCCACAAGTTGCCTCATCAAGTCTGTCTTGCTCATGCTGTGTGAAATGATATGTCTTGAAAAATAAGTTTAGTCGTTTATCGCGCCACAATAGGGGCATTTGCCCTTGCTCTTAAGAGCCTTCCCGCAGTTGCCACATAGATAAACCGTGCGGTTTCGCCAATGACGATACAAGGCAAACGATATGTAGGCAACAAGCAGAGGATAGCCGATATAATATAATGTGGTGACGCTGAAGACAATATAGTTGATGGCGCATACCGCAGCCAAACCTCCTAGGTAAAGCACGGCCTGCGACCCGGAAAGCTTATGACATACATCATCGGCGCAGGCAATGCCAACAATGAGTATTGCCCATACCGAAAGCAAGAACAGCATCAGTACAGGCGGCACCGAGAATGGATTTAGCGTTGGGTGGAAATAGAAGTGTTGCCACAGTTGCGGAGCGAAGAGCTGTATGGTGGCATAAAATGTCGCCGCACTTGCCACAAGCAGGCAAAGCATCGTGGGGTACACGGAGTTGATGTCGTGGAAATGAACGATATATGCCTTTTTCTTGAAGAGTTTCCACAGAGTGTAGCTCGTGCCGAAAATCACCACTACAATGAGGAAGATGATGAGGTGGGAGTCGGAGAAAGCCGAAATGAATTGAGATATAGGATCATCAGGCATTACCCGAGGCAACATTTCCTTTTCGCGTGTCCATCCAAAGGCAGAGGTGTCGTTGGCCAGTTGCACCCAAACAGAGTCGATGGAGTCTGCCGACACCATCTTGATGTCAGCCACAACCAAATGGTCACCTTTGCGCACGCTAAACGAGTCGGTCTCCATACCTACCACCTCCTCTTCGGGCAACTGTCTAAGAAGCGTGAGAGAGTCGGCACGCACCACAAAGTTGTAGTTGTTTGTGTAATGGTGTTTCTGGAAAAACGAGAGCGAGTCTATTGTGCGTTCGGATATGGTTTTATAGCGCATGAGATGTTGCCCCGTGCGATGCTCGTAGCATGATGACAGCAAGAGAGACAGAACGGAGACAACAATGAAAAGGAAATGTCGCGATCTCATCAACTTAATCCTATGATTTTGCCATCGACAAGGTCGATGTTGTTGGCTTGCGGCGAGGCTGGGAGTCCAGGCATGCGGAGAATGTTTCCGGCTATGGCCACAATCATTCCCGATCCAGAGTTTATCACGATGTCAGCGACATCGAGATGGAACCCGTCTGTCTTGCCGTAAGCCTTTGGGTCTATGGAGAAACTGTATTGGGTCTTCGCTATGCATACGGGAAGACGGAAGAGGCCCAAGTCGTAGATGTGCTTTATTTGAGTCTCAGCTTTATGGGAGAAGCTCACACTGCCTGCGCCATATATGTTCTTGGCCACAGCCACAATCTTGTCCTTTACGTTGTCTTCATCTTTGTAGAGATATTGAAGCTCAGAAGAAGGAGAGTCTTCTATCGTCTTTACCACGGTGTTGGCGAGCTCTTCGGCACCCTTTCCACCTTCAGCAAATGCGTTGTTGACAGCGAAAGCCACGCCCAATTCCTGGCAATGCGCCCTCACGGCCTCGATCTCCTCGTCGGTGTCGGTGTTGTAGCGGTTGAATGCCACCACGATTTTTTGTTTGAAACGCTTGATATTCTCCACGTGCTTGTCGAGGTTCCAGAATCCCAATCTGACAGCTTCGATGTTGGGTTCCTTTATGTCTTGGTAAGCAGCGCCACCGTGCATCTTCAATGCCTGAAGAGTCACCACGAGTACGGTCATGGCAGGTTGCAATCCAGCCACGCGGCACTTGATGTCGTAGAATTTCTCGGCACCGAGGTCGGCTCCGAAGCCAGCCTCAGTGATGGCATAATCGCCAAGCGTGAGCGCCATCTTCGTGGCTACTACAGAGTTGCAGCCATGCGCTATGTTGGCGAAAGGACCACAGTGGACGAGAGCTGGTGTGCCCTCGGTGGTTTGCACGAGGTTTGGCTTCAAGGCATCCATGAGGAGCACGGCGATAGAACCTTCGATGCCCATGTCGCGCACGTAGAAAGGCTTGTCTTGGTAATCGAAGCCCAGCAAGATGTTGCCTATGCGCTGCTTCAGGTCGTCCATATCCTTGGCAAAGCACATGATGCCCATTATCTCAGATGCCGGCGTGATGTCGAAACCAGTTTGGGTGGGTATGCCGTTGGTGAGCGGACCGAGGCCCGTGATAATCTGCCTCAGCGACCTGTCGTTGACGTCGAGCACTCTCTTCCACAGGATGGTCTTCAGGCGGAATCCGTCTTTGGCATGCTGGTAAAGATAGTTGTCGAGCAGGGCGGCAATCATGTTGTTTGCCGTTGTTATGGCATGGAAGTCGCCCGTGAAGTGAAGGTTTATCTTATCCATTGGCAGCACCTGCGCATAGCCGCCACCGCAAGCACCACCTTTCATGCCGAAGCAAGGGCCAAGAGAAGGCTCGCGCAATGCCACGACAGCCTTCTTGCCAATCTTGTTTAAGCCAAGCGCGAGACCAACAGACACCGTTGTCTTGCCGATGCCGGCTTTTGTTGGCGAGATGGCCGTGACCAGGATGAGGTTGTGACGCTTCATGCGCTCCTCGTCGATAGCGTCGAGCGAAACCTTTGCGACATATCGGCCATAAGGCTCTATGTGGTTCTCGTCGATACCCAAAGTCTTGGCGATGTTGTCAATACGTTGCAAGGAGGTCTCCTGTGCTATTTCTATATCTGTTTTCATGTGGTTGGAAATATGGCTTTTTGGATTATAAATGATTCAGTCTCTAAAGAAAAGGTCGCGTGTGTAAACCTTTTGCTTCACGTCGTTGAGAATCTCGTCGTAGCGATTGGCTATGATGGCTTGCGACTGCGCCTTGAACGCCTCAATGTCGTTCACAACCTTTGATCCGAAGAACGTGGAACCATCCTTGAGAGAAGGCTCGTAGATAATCACCGTGGCACCTTTGGCCTTGACGCGTTTCATGACACCCTGTATGCTCGACTGGCGGAAGTTGTCGGAGTTAGACTTCATGGTTAGCCTGTAAACGCCTATCACGCACGTGTGCTCGCCTTCGGCGTTGTATGCGTTTTGATCGTTGTAACTGTAATAGCCGGCCCTGCGAAGCACCTGGTCGGCAACGAAATCCTTGCGTGTGCGGTTGCTCTCCACGATGGCTTGAATGAGATTCTCGGGCACGTCCTTATAGTTGGCAAGGAGTTGTTTGGTGTCTTTGGGCAAGCAATAGCCGCCATATCCAAACGATGGGTTGTTATAGAAAGAGCCTATGCGTGGATCAAGGCAAACACCGTTTATGATGTTCTTGCTCGACAAGCCTTTTACCTCTGCGTAGGTGTCGAGCTCGTTGAAATAGCTTACCCTCAGGGCAAGATAAGTGTTGGCGAAAAGCTTTACCGCCTCGGCTTCAGTTGTACCCATGAATAGGGTAGGGATGTCTTCCTTTATGGCACCTTGCTTGAGCAGGGACGCGAAGACGTGAGCTGCCTCGTCGAGGCGTGCGTCGCCCTCTGGCCTGCCCACGATTATTCGTGAGGGGTAAAGATTGTCGTAAAGAGCCTTTGACTCGCGGAGGAACTCAGGCGCGAAAATGATGTTGTCGGAGTGGAACTTTTCCCTTGCCATTGAAGTAAAGCCAACGGGGATGGTAGACTTTATTACCATTATTGCGTTCGGGTTGACCTTGCAGACAAGTTCTATTACCTCTTCCACATGAGTAGTGTCGAAGAAGTTTCTCACGCTGTCGTAATTGGTTGGCGTAGCTACGACCACGAAATCGGCTTCGCGGTAAGCCGACTCAGCGTCGGTGGTGAAGTCGATGTCGAGCGGTTTCTCTTTAAGGTAACGCTCCACGTATTCGTCTTTTATCGGCGAGATGTGGTTTTTTAGCATCTCAACCTTTTCTGCCACTACGTCGACAGCGACGACATGTTGGTGTTGGGCAAGCAATGTGGCGATGCTCAGTCCAACATAGCCTGTGCCAGCTACGGCTATGTTCATTTTCTTTTCCATATATTCGCGTTTAGTTCACGGTTTCCTTTAGAGCTTTCTTCTTCAACTCGTTTGCCACGGCCTGTGCCCTGCGGTTCACGTCGTTGATGTTCTCTTTTTTGTAATAGCTTCTTGATATGCCGTCGCTCGACAACACCAGGGAATCGCCATTGAGATAGTCGATAGAGCAAGTGTCGTTGTGGAGGCTCTTCGTGTTTATCTGCTCGTTGCCTTTTGTGGATGGTTTGCCGCTCGTTATCACGAGCATGCCATTCCATAGGTGCCATGCCGTGAAAAAGCCTAATGGAGGATATTCGACAGGGCTTTCCTGCGCCAAGGCGTTGTTGTCGTCGACATAGCCGACGCTTGATGCTATCCAGTCGCGCTTTAGATAGAAACCATATTCTCGCGGAATGAAGTAGGTTTCTTTAATGGAATCGCTCATGTTTTCCATCATCTGTGCTTGAACCTTGGCGCTCAATTGCTCAGCGTCGCGCATCTTTGGCATCACGATGTAGCACCATATGCCGGAGAGCTTGTCGATGTCGACTACCACGTCTGCCTTCTTCTTGTTCTTCTTGTTGAGAACGATGCAAAGCCTGTCGCCAATCTGTATCTTGCCCAGCATGCGTCTGTGCCGCTTGGCATCCATAATGTTGTATGTAATGGGGTCACTGTTGTCCTCGGGCAACACCACGATGACCGTGTCGTTGCAACCATCGCAAGCAAGGCCATAGACGGCGCTGTCGCCTTGTAGACGTATGGTATAAGCAGGTGTCTCGGCTTCTCTCGCTTCCCTTGTGTTGCACGACACGATGGTGGCAAGAGTGCTGAGAATGAGGCAAAAGATAAAAACAAGTTTGTGCGACATCTTCCTAATTTAGTTTGTTGTTAGCTTGGTCTTTCATTTCCAAGCTTTGATTTCAGACTACAAAGTTAGTTATTAATTACAAAAAATGCGACTGCCTATCTCCATTTTGATGAATTTTATCTAATTTTGCACGTCGAATGGGGGAAGAATATTTTAGCTTAACGTAAAGTAGAAGAAATATAATGAAGAAAAAGATTCAGTTCAGTCTTGTCTATCGTGACATGTGGCAGAGCAGTGGCAAATTCCAGCCACGTGCCGACCAGCTTGCCAAGATAGCTCCTGTGTTTGTAGAGATGGGTTGCTTCTCACGTGTAGAGACCAACGGCGGCGCCTTCGAGCAGGTGCAGTTGCTTGCAGGTGAAAACCCAAACAAAGCGGTTCGCGCTTTCACTGCCCCTCTCCATAAGGCAGGCATCAAGACCCATATGCTTGATCGTGGTCTTAACGCGCTTCGCATGTATCCCGTGCCCGACGATGTGCGTGCCCTGATGTATCGTGTCAAGCACGCCCAAGGCACCGACATCACCCGTATCTTTGACGGTTTGAACGACATCCGCAACATTGCTCCTTCCATCAAATGGGCAAAGGAGGGTGGCATGACTCCGCAGGGTACCCTTTGCATCACCACCTCGCCTGTGCATACGCTCGACTATTATGAGAAGCTTGCCGATGAGGAGATTGCAGCTGGCGCTGAGGAGATTTGTTTGAAAGATATGGCCGGAATAGGACAGCCCGCTTTCCTTGGCCAGCTCACCAAGCGCATCAAGACCAAATATCCTGACATCATAATAGAATACCATGGCCACTCTGGTCCTGGTTTGTCGATGGCTTCCATCCTTGAGGTTTGCGAGAATGGCGCAGATATTATCGACACCGCCATTGAGCCTCTGTCGTGGGGTAAGGTTCATCCAGACATCATATCCGTGCAAAGCATGCTCAAGCACGCTGGTTTTGACGTGCCAGAGATAAACATGAGTGCATACATGAAGGCCCGTGCCATGACGCAAGAGTTTATCGACGAGTGGCTTGGCTATTTCATCAATCCTGGCAACAAGGTGATGTCGTCTCTTCTTCTCACCTGTGGACTTCCCGGCGGAATGATGGGTTCGATGATGGCAGACCTTGGCGGCATGCGCACTACTATCAATAACCTGCGCAAAAAGAAAGGTGAACCAGAACTCTCTATGGACGACTTGCTCATAAAGCTTTTCGATGAGGTGGCTTACGTTTGGCCTCGTGTGGGCTATCCACCACTCGTTACTCCTTTCTCACAGTATACAAAGAACATCGCATTGATGAACCTCCTCACCATGGAGCAGGGTAAGGGTCGCTTCGTGATGATGGACGACAACATGTGGGGCATGATACTCGGAAAGAGCGGTAAGGTTCCTGGGGAGATCGACTCAGAGCTCGTGGAACTTGCCAAGAAGCAGAACCGCGAGTTTACCGATGTGGATCCTCATACGTTGTTGAAGCCTGCTCTCGATGATTTCCGTAAGGAGATGGACGAGAATGGTTGGGAGTATGGAGAGGACGAAGAGGAACTTTTCGAGCTTGCCATGCATCCAGAGCAGTATCGCAACTACAAGAGTGGTCAGGCAAAGAAGAATTTCTTGGCAGACTTGCAGAAGGCAAAGGACGCTAAGCTTGGCGCCAAGGTGTCGGCTGAGGAGGCCGCAGCTTATAAGCACGCACAAGCCGACGCAATCGTTGCTCCTGTGCGTGGCCAGATCTTCTGGGACTTCCAGGGTGATGGAGAGGCAGAACCTGCCCTTGAGCCATTCATTGGCAAGGCCTATGAGGAAGGCGACGCGTTCTGCTGGATCCAAGCTCCTTGGGGCGAGTTTGTTGAGGTCAAGGCTGATCTCGGTGGCAAGCTTGTGGAAATCAACGCAAAGCAAGGTTCCAAGGTGCAGAAAGGCAGCGTGATTGCTTACATTAAGAGAGACGAGAAGTAATCAGCACATAAGGTGTCACTATAGAAAACTATTTTGATACCTTATAATCAATATGGATTATAACAAGATTATAGACAAATATTATCCCGAAGCCAATCAACTTCGGGATATTTTCTTGACCCACTCCACACTTGTGACTCGGCGTGCTCTTAAAATTTGCGATGCACATCCCGAACTTCATCTCGATCGTGGTTTTGTAGAGGAGGCTGCCATGCTTCATGACATTGGCATCTATCGTTGTGACGCTCCCGGCATTTGTTGTTTTGGCACCGAACCTTATATACGTCATGGCATTATCGGAGCAGAGATGCTACGCGCTGAAGGTTTCGCGCGTCACGCACGTGTGTGCGAGAGGCATACAGGAGCGGGGCTAACGAAGGAGGAGATATTACGGCAAAACCTGCCATTGCCACATCAGGATTTTCTTCCTGAGACATTGGAGGAGAAACTTGTGTGCTATGCGGATAAGTTTTTTTCCAAGACTCATCCTGACCGCGAGAAGTCGTTTGAAAAAGCCGAGAAGAGCATCGCCCGTTTCGGCAAGGATGGCTTGCAACGCTTTCTTGTCTGGAAAGAGTTGTTTGAATGACGATTCCCCATGGTAAATAGATATTAACGCTAAACGACATAGACAAATGCAGATGAAAGGTTTGTTTAATGACACGATATCAGCTCTCGCGACACCTGCCGGGGGCGCGATAGCCGTTATTCGCATGAGCGGCCCTGAGGCCTTGCCAATTGCCCAGAGCGTGTTCACTGGCAAAGTCGTGGAAGCCCATGGGGGCACTTTTCATTATGGCGAGATAAAAGATGAGAATGGCGAGACCATTGATGATGCCATAGTTTCTGTTTTTAAAGCTCCTCACAGCTACACAGGCGAGGATAGCGTGGAAATTTCTTGCCATGGCTCACGATTCATAATACAACGCATTTTGGCACTCCTGCAGCAGCGTGGTGCCCGCCAGGCAGATCCGGGGGAATACACCCGACGTGCATATCTCAATGGCAAGTTGGACTTGTCGCAGGCCGAGGCTGTGGCAGACCTGATAGCCTCGACCAACGAGGTGCAGCACAAGTTGGCAATGAGTCAACTTAAGGGAGGATTCAGTGATGAGCTCTCCTCGCTGAGGGAAAGATTGCTGAAGATGACATCGCTTATGGAACTTGAGCTTGACTTTTCCGACCATGAGGACCTTGAGTTCGCTGACCGTTCAGAACTTGGTGGTTTGGCCAAGGACATAAGCGCACATATCTTGAGTTTGGCGAAAAGCTTTGATACTGGCAAAGTGTTGAAAGCCGGTGTACCTGTTGCCATTGTAGGCAAGACAAACGTGGGAAAATCAACATTGCTCAACGCTATACTTGGCGAAGAACGTGCTATAGTTTCTGATATCGATGGAACCACGCGCGACACTATTGAGGATACTACGACTATAGGTGGCATCTTGTTCCGTTTTATAGATACTGCAGGCTTGAGAAAAACCGATGACACGATAGAGAACATAGGAATATCGCGTACCATGGGCGCGCTTGACAGCGCTTTCGTAGTATTATGGGTTGTTGATGCCCAGCCTTCCAATGAAGAAATAGCACGAATGGAGAAATGGGCAAACGGTAAGCATCTTATCGCGATTATCAACAAGATAGACCTCCCTCATTCTTCTGTCTCGTTGCCATCGACCGTGCTTTCTATAGAGATAAGTGCCAAAGAGGGTAGGGGAATTGCCGAACTGGAGTCGATGCTCGTCAACAATCTCGACATACCAGAATTGTCGTCGGCCGATGTCATTGTGACCAATGCGCGTCACTATGCTGACTTGACGAAAGCATACCATGACCTCACGAGGGTGGTGGATGGTATTGATGCTAGTCTTCCCTCCGATCTTCTTGCCGAGGACTTGCGCCTTGTCATTGATGACCTTGCAGATATAACAGGACAAGACCGCATCACTCCGCAGGAGACGCTCAATAATATCTTCAAGCACTTTTGCATCGGAAAGTAGCTATCGCCAAACAAAGCACTACTATCTGCAAATAGATTACTGAAAACTATTGATACTCAAAGAAATCCGCAATTTTTTAGTTGCAGATTTTCTTTGAGAAAGTTTCTTCTTTATCACTTTTTGCCGTATCTTTGTCCCCAGATTGTCCCCCGTGTCTGTCCCGAGGGACAAAATCGGGTCACCTGAAAAAACGTGTGGAAAGCCAATCGCAATAAATGTCTCCATTTTACGTTTTAATAAACAAAAAAGCGTACAAAATGGAACAATATAGGTTACTTGCCGAATGTCTTCTTCCCCATCATATGCTCGACTGGTTTGAACTGAAAAACGTACAAGTGAAGACGAAAGATGATACACAGGTTGTCCACCTGTATCTTGACGAGAACGACCAGAAGCCTTCCGGCCGTGGCGACTTGCGTCCCAATGGCTTTACCCGTGAAAGCGTATTTCATGACTTTCCGATTCGCGGTCAGGAAGTACTCCTTCATGTGCGCCGCCGTCGTTGGCTTGATGCGGACGGGCACAATGTGATGACAGAATGTGGTTTTGTCCAAGAGTCCACCCGCTGCTCCACGGAGTTGGCGGCTTTTTTAAAAGAAGCGTTTGGAAACAGTCCCTATAACGGCCCGTTCGTTGATGCTGACGGAAATCCAATAAGAAAGAACGCAAAGTACCGTCCTGAAAGGCTTGAGAATGATGAAACCCGTGCGGAACTGCTTGCACGGAGCAAAGGGCTTCTGATGATGTCACCCGACAAATGGACGGAAACGCAGGCCGAACGTGCCGAAATCCTTTTCCGTGAGTTCCCGGACATTCATACCGCTTTCTCTTTGACCCACTCATTGCGGATGACTTTCTCGCAGCGGTGTGACAAAGAACAAGGACGGAACAGCTTGAAGTCTTGGTATGGCAAAGTCGCAGAATTTGGCAACAAAGCTTTCAATGACATTGCGGCGGCTATGTATTACAGGGAGGATGAAATCTTGAATTTCTTTGTCAACCGTTCCACAAATGCTGCTGCAGAATCCCTCAATGCTAAAATCAAACATTTCAGAGCGTAATTACGAGGTATTATTGACAAGAATCTAGACTAACAAGAATTTTTGCTTAATCCACACGCTTTCACAGGTTACCCGATCGTTCACTACAAGCGTGAGGTGATAGGCCAGAAATCCGGCTCTGCACAGACAAGCGGCACTACTGGCGGAACTGCGACAGACGGCAGCACGTCTGGCTGCGGCACAACAGGAGGCTATTCAAGCGGAGGCACGACAACCCCAAGCACAGAAGTGGAATAATTCTTCCATGTTAGAAATTATCCCGTCAAGCAAATATTGTAAAGATTTCGCTTGGCGGGATTTTTGTTTGTCGGCATTTCCAATGGCAATGCCGAAGCTGATGAGAAACATCTTCTCTGTATCGTTTTGGCATCCTCGGTGCCATCTTGGGCGGTGAGAAGCGCAACGATTTCCGCAGGGACAGGTAGCAAACGGCTACTTCGTGTCCCAAGAATTATAAGAGACGTGTCATTTGAGTGTTGACATATCCATTACATATCTGAACTTTACCTCCCCTGCGGCTATTTTGCGATAAGCTTCATCCACGGCTGCACCGGTGGCAGGGATGACTTCCA
>CAVBXD010000044.1:0-18913 GCA_963599465.1 Oscillospiraceae bacterium
ATGGCTAAGACATTATATTTATTAACGAAGGCTCTTATTGACTATTGTAAACGAACGACTTATCCCGAATTGGGGTATAAATAATTGTTTTTAAGTTTTAACGGTTTTCTCGTTTTCTTGTTTTCTTGTGCAAAATTATGTATATGAATTGAAAACAAGGAGGGTGTTTTTGGTAAATAAAGGGTGTTTTTTAGCATTTTACCCCTATACACGTACCATTTAGGTGCCCAGACATGCCGTGCATAGCTTGAATGTCGTGGGCACCTAAATGTGGTTCGTGTAGACGTTTACTTATTGAAGATATGGAGCTTGAAATCTTTTATGCTTCCCGGTGCGCCTTGCTCGGCACGTGGCAGGTATTCGAGAGCCGTCACTTCCTGTTCGGCACCAAGGTCGATGACGAGAAGGTGTGGTCCTGTTGCGTCGGTTTCGGTCTGCCAGTAGGTAGACTCCTGCAGGTCGAAAGCCTTGTCGCCGGTGTGGTTGCCGTTGAGGTTCTCGCTGTTGGCGTATTTCACTTCCCAGTTGTCGCGGCTGAGGCGTTTGCCGTCCTTGCCGATGAGGTATAGCTCGGCTATTGCCACAGGTTTGCCGTCGTGGGTCGTGCCGCATTCGATGGCCATGTAGCGGCCTTTGGCAGGTTTTGCGAAGTTTATCTTCTGCCAACCGTTGCCCGGTTTGGTCTGTCCGGCTGCCACGGGCGTGGAGGAGTTGAGGTCAGGCTTGTCGCCTATGTTGTTGTGTTTCGCAGATTTCTCGAGTTGCAACTTGTCGAGTTCGGGTTTTGCCTGTCCCCACACTTTCGGGGTCTTGGGCCCTTCGATGTCGAGCACCACTATCTCGTTCTGACCTTTCTTGAGCCAGCATCCCGGGCAGTAGAGAGTTTGTTGTGGCCCTATAGACCAGAAGCGTCCGAGTGCGTGGCCGTTGACGTAGACTTGTCCCTTGCCCCATGTCTCCATGTTGATGAAGGTGTCGCCCGTCTTCTTGAGGTTGAAAGTGGTGGCGTAGTAGCCTATGCCTTGGGGTAGGCTGCCATGAGACTTGTCGTCGCCGCTCGTGTTGTCTTTGGCGAGTTTTATGGCTTTTGCAGCCGTGGCGTAGCTGTCGTCGATGCGGCGCATGCGCCAATCCTTGAGGTTGAAGGTCAGTTCATCGCCGTCGAGCTCCGTGGTGAGCGTCACGTCGCCCACGAGACCCTTGAAGTCCTTAATTGCCCGTCCGAAGTTGATGCGTCCCATGCCTTCTACAAGCAGCGTGAGCGTCTGGCCTCTCTTCGTGGGAGGCAGAGGCAATGAACGTTCGTTTTTCACCCTGTCTATCTTGCCAATATATTTGCCGTCGATGAAAACCTGCGTGAAGTCGTGGCCGTCAATGTGGAGCGTGCTCCCGTCTTTTATCTCTGGCAGCGACGTGTCGTAAGTCATAGAGCCCCAGCCCATGTTCATCTGCTCAAACGTTTGCGGCTCCTGGCTTTCCGCCGTGCTGTCCACGCCACACCATAATGGCGCGACGCGCTTGAGCGTCATTGTCGGCAGGGTTATAATGCCTGCGGCGGCTTTTGGCACATTGGGCAATTTCTGGTCAGAATATTTCTGCAAGGTCTTCCTCAGAAGCCAGTATTTCTCTGTGGGCTGCCCATATTCGTTTATGGGCGCGTCATAGTCGTAGGAAGTCACGTCTGGGGCGAAACCGGGCGAGTTGGCTCCCGCCCAGTGGCCGAACGAGGTGCCTCCGTGGGTCATGTAGAGAGAGAACGAGATACCTTTGGAGAGCATCTCGTCGATGCCGTCTACCATGTCTTTCGCCGGTCGTGTCTCGTGGCGTGCACCCCATTTGTCGAACCAGCCGCTCCAAAATTCTGAGCACATGAGTGGCGAGTTGGGGCGCACCTCACGCAGACGGCGAAACTGGTTGTCGATGTTGGCGCCGGTGCCGAAGTTCATTGTCCACACGAGGTCGGGCAGGGCGTTCTTCTCGAAGTTAGAATTCCAGTCGCACTGAAACAGGGTAATGTCCTTGGTCTTGTCGCCTGAGGGGTTCCAGTATTTGCGCAGCGTGTCGCGAATCTGCGACACATAGGCTTTGTCCTCACCGTAGCTGCCGTACTCGTTTTCCACCTGCACCATTATTATGGGTCCGCCGTTGGCTATGGTAAGAGGCGCGAGTTGTTCTGCCACCTTCTTCTCAAAGCGGTCAACGCAAGACATGAAATAAGGGTCTTGTTCACGCAGACGTATGTCTTTCTTCTTGAGCAACCACCATGGCAGGCCTCCCATTTCCCATTCGGCGCAGACGTATGGGCCGGGGCGCACTATGACGTACATGCCGTTGTTTTTCGCCAACCGGCAAAATTCGGCTATGTCGTTTTGACCGGAGAAATCGAACGACCCCTCGCGTTGCTCATGGATGTTCCAGAAGATGTAAATGCAGATGGTGTTCATGCCAAGAGCCTTGCACATCTTGATGCGCTGGTCCCAATATTGCTTTGGTATGCGTGGGTAGTGTATTTCCGCTGCTTTCACTACAAACGGCTTGCCTCCAAGCAGGAATGTCTTGTCGCCTATGGCGAACGTGCCGGCAGTGGCAGCTGAAGCGGGTTTGGCGTTGGGTAGGGCGGCATGGCTTGCCGTGGCCACTGATGACAAGATGGCGATGCCTGCGAGCATCTTTGTTATTTGTCTCTTCATTTTCTTGTTATTGTTTCATATATGTTTAACCTTTGATTATAAATCTATAGGTTTTTTGTTTTCTCTGACGCAAAGTTAGGTAATCGTGATGAACTCGTGCGGCGTGTTATTAATAAAAAAGAGGGCGATTTTGGTTTGCCATTACCAAAATCGCCCTTTCTCGCTATGATTGCTCCAAAAATATAGTCTTGCCTTGTAGTCAAAGGCTCTGCGCATACTGTTTTGGCGTGACTCCCATCTTTCGCTTGAACAAGGTGCGGAAATTCTTCACGTCGCCGAATCCGCATTGCTCTGCCACTCTTTCCACGTTGCTCTGACCTTCCTTGAAACATTTCACGGCCTTGAAAATCTTGTAGTCGTTGACAAACTCTATCAGCGACATGCCCGTCATCTGTTTCAGTTTCTTGTAGAGGGCGGAGTGGCTCATGGCGAGTTTCTGCGCAAGGAAGTCGACATTGAAGTCGGGGTTGGAGATGTTGTCGTCGATGATTTCGCGGCATCGCAACAAGAATATTTGCTCCTCCTTGTTGTATGTGCGCTTCTCTTTTGCCATGTCTGTTGTGAGGGTGGTGTTGTCGCTCTCGGCAATGAGCCTGTCGATGCGCGTGCGCAGAAGTTTCAGCGACACGGGCTTGGTTAAGAAGGCATCTGCTCCAGCGTCGTAGGCAGCTATGCGTTCTTCCTCCGATGTCTCACCCGTGAAGATTATCACCTTTATGTGTTGAAGTTTCTTGTCGCTCTTCAGTGTCCGCAGAAATTCCAGTCCGTCGAGCTTGGGCATCATGATGTCGCACAATATGATGTCGGGCATGTGTTTGCTTGCCATCTTCAACCCCTCTTCGCCGTCGTATGCCTTTAACACGTGGAAGTCGGCCACGAGGTTTCGCTCAAGCAGTGCCACGGTGTCATGCTCGTCGTCAATGATAAGTAATGAGTGTGTTGCCGTTGGATTGCTCTTAACCTTCGACGGCTCCTTGGGAGTGTCGTTTGCGCCGGAAGGCGTTTCCCTTGGCTCTTGTTCACCATCGTCAGTCTGTGGGAGGGTATCGTTGTCGGTGGGGATTACCATAGTAGTCTCTTGCCGGCTTTCGTCGTTTGGTGTCGCCTTGGGTATCTTGATAGAGAAAGTGGAGCCTTTGTTCACCTCGCTCTCAAGAAGCATCTGCCCTCCGTGCAAATTGACAAGCTGCTGTACGAACGCCAGGCCTATGCCGTCGCCTTGGCTATGCGCCTGTCCCCGTTCGGTACGGTAGAAAGCCTTGAAAATCTCCTCGCGGGCCTTGGGCACTATGCCTATGCCGTCGTCTTTGACGCTGAACACCACGTCGTCGTCGGTTTCGGTCACGCTTAGTGTGACATGACCTTTCGGATTGGTGTATTTGTAGGCATTCGACACGAGGTTGTTGATGCATATCTCCATCTTCTCCCCGTCCATCATTACCCAGACGGGATGGTCGGGCAGCGACGTGCTGAACGTGATGTCTTTTTGGTCGCAGAGGTCGATGTAGTCGTCGGTAAGGTCGCGCGCGAACACCGTGGCGTTAATCCTCTGTCTCCTGAGCACAAGCTTGCCCTCGTCCATCTTCCTGAAGTCAATGGCACGGCTGATGAGCTTGCTTATCTTCATGGTGCCACGGTGCATGGCCATGAGATAAGAGGAAGGTACGGTGACCATCGACTGTCGGCGGTCGATGAGCTCCTCCAGCTGCGCGGCAATGAGGAATACCGGCGTGCGCAACTCGTGGGTGATGCTGGTGAAGAACGACATCTTGGCCTCGTCTATCTTGCGTTGGCTTTCTTTCTCTTTCTCTGCCAGTTCCATTTTGTGGCGCAATTTGAGCTCGCGTAGGTAGAGCCATGCGCCGAGGGATGCCATGCCAAGGAAGATGATGGTCCATAAAGTTCTTGCCCACCATGTGAGATACCATGGCGGCAGCACCTTTATCCGCATCACGGAAGGTTTCGTCCACTTGCCCGTGAGGTCGGTACATCTCACCAAGAACTCGTATTCGCCCGGCGGCACGTTGGTGTATTTAGCTTCTCGTTTGTCGGTCATCTCGCCCCATCCGGTCTCCATGCCCTTGAGGTAATAGGAGAAGCGTATGGCACGTGGCGACGTGTATTCTGGCACAGAGAAATGTATGGTGAAATAGTTGTCTTCGTGTTTCAGTTTGATGCTCTCCGCGCCGTTGTCCCCGCAGCTGGCATTCTGCCCGTTGGCAAGGGTCAACTCGTTGAACGAAACTTGCGAGAACAGGTATTTGGGACGTATGGGCACATCTTTGGCCCATACCAGTCCTTCCGTGGCCCCATACCAATAGTCTTGGCCATTGGTATGGCATGCTCCATAGTTGTATGTCACCGGTAAGTTGTTGTCAAGATCGCACCGCATGAAAGTCTCGCTTTCGGGAAAGTAGTAGTAGAGACCATCGCTCGTGGAGAACATCATGTGGCCTTGCCGCGACTCCACGATGCCCGTCACGGCATTGCTTCCGAGTCCTTGCGCCATGTTGTATGTCCGCACTTCACCCTTTTGCTCGTCGATACGGCAAATGTTGTCGTAGCTGAACGATACCCATACGCGCCCCTTGCTGTCGGCATAGACATATCTCACGCTGTTGGTGCTCAAGGCCATGCCTTTGGTGGTTTGACTATAATGTCTCACTACACGTCTGGAGTCTTTGTCAACCTTGTACACTCCGTTTGACGTGCCTACCCACAAATACTTGCCGTGCAGGCTCATGGCCTGACTTCCAATGCCGATGAGCTCTTTCACCGGACTGAACTTGCCGCTCTTCTTGTTGAGCACGAGAATGTCGCGGCCTCCTACCCAGAGGTTACCGTCGCGACTGTCGCAGAGCGTCCAGATGATGTCGCCATGGTTGCTGTAGAGTGGAATCTTGTAGTTGGTGAATGTATGCGTGCGTGTGTCGAATCTCGACAGTCCCTTGTCGTATACTGCCATCCACACGCCACCGTCGTCGCTTGTCATCGACACTACGTTGTCGCCCCATAGATTGCTGTTTGCAGCTGTGTAGGTGGCAGTGACGACGCGTGTCTTGGCAGACACCACGCTCATGCCGCCTCCGTCCATGCCGACATAGACATTGCCTTGCCGTGAGGTGATGGCTGTCACGAGGTCAAAGGGAAGTGTGTGCGTGGCCTCGCTCAGGAGGCTGAAAGCCGTTCCGCGTCTGCGGCTTTGAGTCATGCCCTTGCGGTAGGAGCCAATCCACAGGTCGCCAATCTTGTCGGCGAAAATGGAATAGATGGCATCGCCGCATATGCCGTCACGTTTCTCGTTGAGCCACCGTGTGCCATGGCTGTCAAGTATCATCATGCCCTCGCCGTCTGTAGCGAAGGCCGTGCCACTATGAAAGTCGGTCACGCCCTTGAGGTTGGCCGGAACGTTGTCGGGGCACTCGATGAGCTTGCCGTCTGCAACCTTGAAAGCAACCGACCTTGACCCTATGCTATTGCCCACGTATATGCGGCCTTGTCTCTTGCTGTAATAAACCACGTTGTTGCTCGATCCCTTAAACGGAGTGTTGACAGAGGCAAGTATGCGTCTCGCGTCAGCGGATAGCAACAAAAGCTTGTTGTTGGCCGTCGCTATGAGATATTTGCCTTTCCCCGCGTTGTCCAAAGAGGCGAGGGCATAAACTCTAAGGTTGAGGCGGATGTGCCTTAATGTAGTGCCTTCGACACGGTAGAGTGAGCCATTATAGTCGGTGGCAAACAATCCGGCGTTTGTCTCGGTCATTGCGATTATGTGTTGGTAACCGTTTTGTCCGGAAAACGCGCAGTGGTGAAACTTGTTGTCGGCGTTGCTGTAGAAGTCAACACCAAGGTCGGTAGATAAATACAGGCCTTGCTTTACGGCATGAAAGGCATGGATGTTGTTGTTGGCTATTGTGGTAGTGTCGTTGCGCTTGTGCCTGAATTTGGTGAACAACAAACCGTCGAACCGTGCCAAGCCATTGGATGTACCCACCCATATATAGCCTTTGCTGTCCTGTGTGATGCAGTTGACGGAATTGTCGGGCAAGCCGTTCTTTATGTCGTAGTTGCACAAGTAGGACTGTCCCTTGCCTTGAAGGGGCAAGAAAAGCATGAAGATAGCAATTGCTTGATATATGAAGTGTCTTGTTCCTGGCACGGTTGACTTTTTTTAGTGTGGGGTTTATTTCATGTTGAATTCCAGCTTGCCGCCTTTCACGAGAGCCACGTGAGATATGCGGTAAGAGTTCCATTTTTTGTCGCCAAGCGTCATCGTGTTTATGATATGAGCCGATGGAGTGGGGCGGTTTGCCACTATGGTGAGGTCGCCGTCGGCATAGTAACGCTTGTCGAGGTGCAGTGTCACCTTGTCGAACACCGGTGAGGTGAGCGTATAGCTTGGGTCGCCCGGGCAGTCGGGATAGAAGCCGAGCATGGAGAAGACAACCCATGCCGACATTGTGCCTGTGTCGTCGTTGCCGGGGATGCCGTCGGGCTTGTCGGTGTAGTATTTCGCTATGAGCTTTTGCACCTCTTCCTGTGTGCGCCATTCCTCGCCCTTGAAGCGGCTGAAGATATAGGGATAAGCTATGTCGGGCTCGTTGGCAGGATCGTAGTAGCCATTGTCGAAGACGCTTTGCAGGCGATTGACAAACTTCTTTGAGCCGCCCATGAGCTTGGCAAGCCCGTCGATGTCGTGGGGGACGTAGAACGTGTAGTTCCACGATGAGCCTTCGTGGAATCCCGGCGTGTTGGAGAAGTTGGCACCGTCGCTTGGGTTGTATGGCGTGATCCATGAGCCGTCTTTCTGCCGAGGGCGCAACGTGCCGGTCTGCTTGTCGTAGTAGTTCTTGTAGCCGAGGCTGCGCTCACGGAAGAGCTTGGCATCCTGCTTGTGTCCGAGTTTCTCTGCCAAGCGAGCCAAAGCCGCGTCGGCGACATAATATTCGAGGGCGTGCGACACGGAGTTGTCGCCCGATTGGTCTTGCGCGAACCACCCCAAAGGAATGTAGCCCTTGCTGATATACGGGTCTATGTCGCGCCGCATCTGGTTGTCCTTGCCAGGCGTGGTAGCCGACTTGCGGAACGCCTCGTAAGCAGTGTTGATGTCGAAGCCACGCAGTCCCTTCAGCCATGTGTCCGTGATTACAGGTATGGCGGGATCTCCCTCCATGGTCCATGTCTCGCGGCCGAACAACTCCCACCGGGGCATCCATCCCCATTCGCGATACATGTCTATCATCGAGCGCACCATGTCTTCCTGTTTGTCGGGGAACAGCAGTGTCTCAAGCTGGTGCAGGTTGCGGTAGGTGTCCCAAAGCGAGAACACGGTATAGCGCGTGCCATTGGTGTGGCCGATGCTGTCGCCCTCCATCTTAGGGTACTCGCCGTTTACGTCTTGCAGGATGCAGGGTTCGAGCTGTGTGTGGTACAGGGCGGTGTAGAACACTCGCTTCTGTGCCTCGGTGCCACCCTCAACGGTGACCTTGCCCAAGGTCTTCTCCCATTCGTTGTCAGCCTGTCGCGCTATGTCGTCGAACGTCTTGTCGTGTTGTTCCACGTCGAGGTTCTCTCTCGCGTTCTTGATGGAGACGAACGACACGCCTACCGAAACCTCCACCTCGGAGTTGTCGGCAAAGTCGTAGTTGAAGAAGCAACCTATGTGGTCGCCGGCGAGGTCGCGCCCGTAGTTGTTGTAGAGCTTGTATTTGCCGTTGTCGGGATCCCATTCTCCTTTCACGCCGTCCATCTTGGGTTGCAGTTTCCAGAAACCCGACGACTGCGGTTTCTTGTTTACCCTTACGACGAAGTACATCGGGAAAACGGCCTGTGAGTTGTAGCAGAACGTGCCGAGGAGGCGGAAGCCTTCTATCTCGGTGTCGCTGACACGTCTCACGCTGCCGCCCACCTCATTGGTCAGTCCGTCGCCAATGTTCACGAGTATGTGGCCTTCGCCCTTTGGAAACGTGTACCTCTCGCGCGAGGAGCGGAGTGTTGATGTCATCTCGCACTTTATGCCATATTTTTTAAGCCTCACGCCATAATAGCCCGGGCGTGCTGTCTCCTGCTCGTATGTGGAGCCGTAGTCGTGGTAGTCCACGTTGAGCTTGCCCGTGGTGGGCATGGTGAGCAGTGTGCCCATCTCCGGGCATCCCACGCCGCTCATCATGACATGGGCGAAGCCCGTCATATACACATTATTATATTCGTAAGCTGCCGACCACCAACGCTTGTCCTTGTCAAACTGGTTGAGGTCGGATCCCATGACGTTGAACGGGGTCACCGTCATCAATCCGTGGGGCAGCACCGCTCCGGGGTTGCAAACCGAGAAGTTGGTGGTGCCGATCATCGGGTCGACATATCGTGTCAGATTCCCGGCGTTGGCGTGTTGCGAGAAACACGCCAACGCTAGAAGCATGGTTGACAATATTTTCTTCATGATCAAATATCAATCGTGTTGTTAAAATGACGTTCAGCGAACGCGTATCTCAAGAGCGAAAGGCTCTCCTGCCTTTACCGTACCTGCTGGCAACGCCACGCTGACGGCATCGCCCTTGACCGTTATCTTGTCTTTCAAGAGGATGTTGTCGCTTGCCGGTCCCACCATGATGGTGAAGTCGCCCGGTTCCACAACCTCTTTCATGTCACGGTTTACGATGGCGAGTTCGTCGGGGCCGATGTTGAACGAGAACCGAAGTGTCTCGCCGGCCTTGATGAGCTTGCGGTCGAATGCCCGTAGCTGCATGATGGGCTGTGCCACCGATGCCACCTCGTCGTGGATGTAGAGTTGAGGCACCTCCTCGCCGTCGCGGTTGCCTGTGTTGGTCACGTCAAACGACACCTCGAAATGGCGGGAGCCTTTTTGTGAGATGCTGAGGTTTGAATATTTAAACGTGGTGTAGCTCAATCCGTAGCCGAAGGCATAAAGAGGCTTGGCGGACATCTCCACATAGTTTTGCGCCTCGGCGTTCTTGTTGTAGTAGACAGGTAGCTGGCCCACGCTGCGTGGCACGCTGATTGGCAATCGTCCTGCAGGGTTGTAAGCGCCAAAGAGCACGTCGGCAATGGCCAATCCGCCTTCCTGCCCCGGATAATAAGCGGTGAGTAGAGCATCGGCATTCTCCGCCGCCCAGTTTTTCAACAATGGTCGTCCTTCGACATATACCACCACGAGAGGCTTGTCGGTCTTTTTCAGTTCGCGCAGCAAGCGGTCTTGCAGACCTAAGAGTCCCAGCGTGGCGCGGTCGTAGCCCTCGCCCGACTCCATGTCGCTAATGCTGTTTGAGTTGGCCTCTGCCGCGCCCGTTTCCTTATAGCTTGTCTTGAAGTCGCGTGCGCTGCTGCCGCCCACGCAGGCAATCACCACGTCGGCTTGGCGTGCCGCCTCCACAGCCTCGGCAATGTTGTTTGTGGCGGTGTCGCGAATGGCGCATCCCTTCACGTATTTAATGTTGGCGTCAGTCAAGTACTGCCGTATGCCGTCGAGCACGGTCTTCACGTTCCCCTCGTCTTGTGGCGCGGTGTAGTCGCCCAGCATGTTGTACACGTTGTCGGCGTTTGGCCCCACGAGAGCCACCTTCACGTCTTTCTTCAACGGCAACACGCCTTTGTTTTTCAATAGCGTGATTGTTTTCCGTGCCACCTCGCGTGCCACCTCCATGTTTTCCTTGGTGCGCACGCCCTTTGCCGCCTTGTCGGGGTCAACGTATGGGTTTTCGAAGAGCCCCATCTTGAACTTCAGGCGCAGCACGTTGGCGCATGCCGAGTCGATGGCAGCCTCGTTGGTGATTCCGCGTTTCAGCGCCTCGCCCAATTCGGCGTAAGCCCGTCCGCCGAGGTCCACGTCGTCGCCGGCGTTGAGGGCAAAGGCCGCGGCCTCGGTGAGGTCACGCGCCACGTGATGTGTGGTGAGGATTCCGTCAACGCTGTAAAGATCCGACACGGTGAAGCCCTTGAAGCCCCATTCTTTTCTCAGGATGTCTTTCAGGTAATAGTCGTCCATCGTCGACGGCACACCGTCGAGGTTGTTGTAGCTCGTCATCACCGACAACGCGCCGGCGTTGATGGCCTTTCGGAAAGGCCTCAGGAAAAACTGCTTAATCTCCCTCTTGCCCAGATAAGTGGGAGCGCCGTTGTGTCCGCCCTCCGTCGTGCCGTAGCCGATGAAATGTTTCAGAGTGGGTATCGTGGCGAAAGGCTTTGAGAGGTCGCCGCCGCCAAGGCCTTCTATCTCCGCTGCCGCCATTTCGCCGGCAAGTTCGGGGTCTTCGCCCATGTTCTCTTCCACACGGCTCCAGCGCGGCTCGCGGCAGAGGTCGATCACGGGGCCGTAGCTGATGTGCGCGCCTTGAAGACGCACTTCACGCGCTATCACGTCGCCCACCTTGCGCACCACGTCACGGTCGAACGTGGCAGCGAGACCGAGACCCGTGGGGAAGACGGTGGCACCAATGGCCATGTGGCCATGCGGTGCTTCCTCGGCGAGGAAGAGTGGGATGCCGAGGCGCGTGTTCTCTATCACGTATTTTTGCAGTGCGTTGCCGCAGAGAGCCGCCAGGCGTGGGTTGAGGCCGTTGTCGAGAGTCTTCCTCGTCCATGGGTCGGCACGGTAGGTTGCCCAGAGCATGCCGATGTTGCCCTCTGCAATGTCTTTCTTGAATGTCTCCGACGGCACGACCTTCTTTCTGCCCACGACATCATAATAGTCCCACGCAAGCGTGCAGCGGAGCTGCCCTATTTTCTCTTGGATGGTCATTCTGCTCAGCAGGTCACTCACGCGTTGCTCCACGGGCAACTTGGCATCACGATAGGGCAGGGTGGTCTTCTGCTTCGCATAAGTGAAAAAAACGGCAGTCAGGGCGGCTGCCGTTATGAAGAATCGTTTGGTGTGCATTTCTAAAGCTTAGTATTTCTTTGCTTCTTTCCTGAACTCGCTTGGCCAGAGATGGTGAGCGTATTTGTAGCCATAAAGCTCATAGATATGGCGCAGGCTGTCGACGCGTTTCTTGAAAGCCTCGAAATCCTTTTCGCTTGGCTGCAACCACTGCACCTCAGCAAGGGCTGCCATACGTGGCAATACCATGTACTCCACTTGGTTTGTCGTGGGAATGTACTCTGTCCATACGTTTGCCTGCACGCCCTTGATGTGGGCCTTTACAGACGGGGCAAGCTCCTCTGGCACCGGCTCAAGGTTGTAGACGTTGGCAACGTCGGAGAAGCCGCCTATTGCTGGTGGCTCAGAGCCTTTTTCTTTTGCCTGGTAGTGGTCGAAATAGAGTGCGTTGTTGGGCGACATGATGACGTCATGGCCAAGTTTGGCACCTTTGGCACCCGGCTCGGCTCCACGCCACGACATGATGGTGGCTGTGGTATCGACATCGCATCCCAGCAACTCGTCCCAACCTATGATCTTGCGGCCTTTGTTCTCAAGGTATTTCTGCACGCGCTTCGCGAAGTAACCCTGCAGACGGGCCTCCTTTGATATGCCGTCGTTGTCGGTAAGGCCTTCCTTGGCTATCGTTGCCTGGCACTTTGAACATTTCTCCCAGCGCACGCGAGGACTCTCGTCGCCACCGATGTGGATGTATTGTCCGGGGAAGAGGTCGCAAATGTGGTCGAGGGTCTTCTCGATGAAAGTATAAACTTTCTCGTTGCCTGCGCAAAGGATGTCGGAATACACGCCCCAGAACTCACCGGTCTTGTAAGGGCCGCCCGTGCATCCCAGCTCAGGATAGGCTGCCAAAGCTGCCATCATGTGGCCAGGCATGTCTACCTCGGGCACGATGGTGATATATCTGTCGGCAGCGTATTTCACGATGTCGCGAATCTCGTCGTCGGTGAAGTAGCCGCTGTAAGGCACGCCGTCGCCCAGCTCGCTATTGTGGCCTGCCACCGTCTGTGCGCGCTTTGAGCCTACCTCGGCCAGACGTGGGTAGCCAGGCACGTTGAAACGCCAGCCCTGGTCGTCGGAGATGTGCCAGTGGAGACGGTTCATGCTGTGCAGGGCAATCAAGTCGATATACTTCTTCACAAACTTGGCGGGGAAGAAGTGGCGTGCGCAGTCGAGCATCATGCCGCGGTAGGCGAAACGTGGAGAAGCCTCCACCTTTGCGCCGGGCAGCTCAACGCTCTCTGCGTTCTCAAGCACGGGCAACGCCTTGCGAATGGCTTGAACGCCGTAGAACACGCCTGCTGCCGTAGTGCCGGTGACGGTGACTCCACGCTTGTCGACCACTATCTCGTAGGCTTCGGGGGCAAGCTTCGCCTTGGCGTTGAGCACGAGGCTGATGCCAGTCTTTGCCTTGCCCTTGACGGCCTGCTTGCCAAGCTCCAGCTTGGTCATGTCTTTCACGTACTGTGCGAGGAAGGCGGCGTTGCGCTCCATGTCGGCATTGCCTTCGGTGTAGTTGATTACTGTGGATGCCGACAGGGTGAAGTCGCCACCCTTAGGGTTATAGTTGATCTTGTCGGGTGCTGGTACCACTTTGGCAAAGTCGGCCTTCTCGGTAGCGCCTACGGCTGTGAGGCACATCATGAAAAGGGATAGTAAAAATGTTTTTCTCATAGTTTTTTTTTGGTTTGCAAGTTTATGGGGTTATTGTATTCATGTTGTCGCATTGTAGCGTGGAGGTCATTCCATCGTGAAGTCGATGCGGCTTCCGTTGGTCAGTGCGTCATGGCTCAAGAAGTTTGACGTGAGCGTCTGTCCGTCCACGGTTTTTGCCTGGACGAAACGTTTGGCTGGCGCGTCGCAGTTGATGACAGTTGTCTTGCCGTTCTCAAGGTGAAGCTTGACCTGCTTGAAATAGGGTGTGCCGATGGCATAATCGGTGCTGCCCGGGCACACGGGATAGAAACCCATGGCGGAGAAGACATACCATGCCGAGGTCTGTCCGTTGTCCTCGTCGCCGCAATAGCCGTCGGGCGTGGGCTTGTAGAGGCGGTCCATCACCTCGCGCACCCAGTATTGCGCCTTGCGAGGCTGGTTGCTCCAGTCGTAGAGGTATATCATGTGCTGTATGGGCTGGTTGCCGTGGGCGTAGTTGCCCATGCCCATGACCTGCATCTCGCGAATCTCGTGAATCACCTGGCCGTAGTAGCTGTCGTCGAAGACGGGCGGGAGGTTGAACACGGAGTCCATCATGGCGTTGAACTTGCTCTCGCCGCCCATGAGCTGAATGAGGTCTTCCGGGCGATGGAACACCGACCACGTGTAGTGCCAGGAGTTGCCCTCGGTAAACACGCCGCCCCACTTGAAGGGGTTGAACGGCGTCTCCCATGAGGAGTCCTTCTTCCTGCCACGCATGAGGTTGTTGTCTGTGCAGAAGAGGTTGCGGTAGTTGAAGCTGCGCTTGTAGTAAGGCTTAATCTCTTTCTTTTTCTTTCCCAAGGCCAGTCCGAGCTGATAGATGCACCAGTCGTCGTAGGCATATTCAAGCGTGCGCGCGGCACTCTCGTTGATGCCCACGTCGCAAGGCACGTAGCCGAGCTCGTCGTAGTATTCCCAGCCTTTCCTTCCCGTGGAGCCCACCGTGGGGTGGTTGGCGTGTGCTCCGTGGGTCACGGCTTGCCAAAGGGTCTCGATGTCGTAGCCGCGTATGCCTTTTATCCATGCGTCGGCCACGATGCTTGCCGAGTTGTTGCCCACCATGCAGTCGCGGTGTCCGGGGCTTGCCCACTCTGGCAGGAAGCCGCTCTCCTTGTAGGCGTTGACGAGACCTTGCTGCATCTCAACCGCCATGGATGGATACACGAGGTTGACCAATGGAAAGAGGCTGCGGAAGGTGTCCCAGAATCCCGTGTCGGTGTACATGGTGCCTGGCAGCACCTTGCCGTTGTAGGGGCTGTAGTGCACGGTGTCGCCCTTGGCAGTTATCTCGTAGAACTTGCGCGGGAAGAGCGTGGAGCGGTATAGGCACGAGTAGAACGTGCGGAGGTGGTCGGTGTTGTCGTCGTTGACCTCTACGCGTCCGAGCACCTCGTTCCAGCGCTTCTTGGCATCTGCCTTCACTGTTTCCAGGCTCTTGCCCTCCACCTCCTTGAGGTTTTGCCATGCTTGCTCTTCGCTTATGAACGAAGAGGCCACACGCGCCGTTACCTTCTCGCCTCTGCCGCAACGAAACGTCACTATGGCACCGCTATGCTCGCCATGATTCTCGTAGCTGACGGTGAAAGGCTTGTCGAACGTCACGACGAAATAGTCGCGAAAGTTGTCGGGCACGCCACCGCTGTTGCGCACGCTGTAACCTGTGACGCTCTGGTGTGCCGGGTCAACCTTTATGGCTGAACCCTTGTCGAAGGCGTCGACCACGATGTTGGCGCTGTCGGTGGCAGGCATTGTGAAGCGCAACAGGCACGCGCGCTCCGTGGGTGCCATTTCAGCCTTGATGTCGTAGTCGGCGAGATACACATTATAATAATAAGGTGTCACGGTCTCGCCCATGTGCGAGAACCATGAGGCACGTTCCGTCTCATCGAAGACGGGCTTGCCCACGGTGGCCATGAGCGAGAACTGGCCATAGTCGTTGATCCACGGACTGGGCTGATGGGTCTGCTTCAATCCGCGTATCTTGTGGGCGTCGTAGGTATAAACCCATCCGTCGCCCATCTTGCCGGTCTGTGGAGTCCAGAAGTTCATGCCCCAGGGCATTGCCACAGCTGGATAGGTGTTGCCCGTGGACAGCGCGTATGACGACTGGGAACCGACAAGCGGATTGACATATTCCACGGGGTTCTCTATCGCCAGTGCCGGCAATGCGAGCAGTGACGCGAATAATGCTGACAGGTGTTTCTTCATTAAAGTTTTCCGTTCAATGATACTGCATTATTTGTCATGGACGGTCAGCTTTAGCCGTGCCCCACTTGGAAGGCTTTGCTCCCATCACCAGCTCGAGGGTTCCGCCGTTGACTATTTCCTCGTAGGAGATATAGCTTCTCGTGAGCGGCTTGCCGTTGAGCGTGGCACGCTGCACGTAGATGTTTTTGTCGCTGTTGTTCTTGGCGAGCACGGTAAATGTCTTGCCGTCGCCCACGTTCAGCTCAGCCTTCTGGAACAGGGGTGAGCCGATGATGAACTTGCCGCCGGCAGGCTCAACCTGGTAGAGGCCACAGGCGGAGATGACATACCATGCCGACATCTGGCCCACGTCCTCGTTGCCGCTGAGACCGTCTGGCGCATTGAAGTACATCTTGCGGAACACCTGGCGCAGCAGCGGGGCGGCCTTGTAAGGCTGGCCGATATAGTTGTACATGTAGATGACGTGGTGGCTTGGCTCGTTGCCGTGGGCGTACTGGCCGATGAGACCGCTGATGTCGGGCGAGGCTTCCGCGCCAAGGTCGCCCTGGACCACGAAGAGAGAGTCGAGCTTCTTGGTGAAAGTCTTCTCTTTGCCAAAAAGGTTGACGAGGCCATGCACATCGTGAGGCACGAGCCACGTGTATTGCCATGCGTTGCCCTCAGTGAAGTCGTCGAAACGGTGGACGGAATGGAAGGGGTTGAAATTCTCGCGGAAGTTGCCCTTGCTGTCCACGCCACGCATGAAGTTGACCCTCTTGTCGAAATATTTGGCGTAGCTCTTGCTTCGGTTGGTGAAATAGTTGTAGTCGTCGGTCTTGCCGAGCAGCTTGGCAACCTGTGCCGTGCTCCAGTCGGCGAGGGCGTATTCCAGTCCCTTTGCCACGGTCTCGTTTGTCGTGTCCTTGTCGAAAGGAATGTAGCCATACTCGCGCAGCTGCTTGAGCCCGCGCTCGTCGAGCAGTTGCGAGGCCTTCATCGCGGTGAATGCCTCTTCCTTGTTGGTGTAGAGTCCCTTGAGCACGAGGTCGGCAAGCACTGGCACGCCAGGGTTGCCCACCATGCAGTCGGTCTCGTTGGCCCACAGGTGCCACACCGGCAGCTTGCCTTGCTTGGCGAAGATGCTCATGAACGTGTTGCCGATGTCGGCGCAGCGGTCGCGATGGATAAGGGTGAAGAGAGGCATCTGTGCGCGATAAGTGTCCCAAAGCGAGAACGTGGTGTAGCGCTTGCTGGCGCTGGAGGCGTCGCTTATCTCCGATGGTGCCGTCATGGTGTGGTAGAGGGCGGTGTAGAAGATGGTGCGGTCGTCGGCGTTGGCCGTCTCGATGCGCACGCGGCCCAGTTCCTTGTCCCACTCCTTGTCGGCCTGCTCCTTCACCTGCTCAAGGTTCCATGAGGTCAGTTCCTTGTTGAGGTTGGCTCGCGCCTCGTCTATCGACGTGGCAGAGATGCCCACGCGTGCCATTATGGTCGTGCCGTTGTTGTCGGTCGCGCGCATGTAAGCCACGGAGTCGCCCTCTTGACGGGTCATGGACACGGGGCGGTTGAACTCAGCGTAGAAGTAGACGCGTTGGTCTTTCACCCAACCTTTTGAATATCTGTAGCCGGCAATGGCGGTGGGTGAGAGTTGCGTGAAGTGGCTTTCGCTCATCTTGTCCCAGCCAATGCCCTGCTTGAGGTCGAGCCTAAGCTGCGGCGTGCTGCCGTTGGGGAACGTGTAGCGGTGGAGACCGGTGTGGGATGTGGCGGTGAGTTCCACTTTCACGCCGTCGCCGGTTGTCACCGTGTAGAAGCCCGGTACGCATTTCTCCGTGTCGCGGTTGATGGTTGTTTGCCTCTCGTTGTCGCTCACCACGGGAAGCAGAGCCACGTCGCCGAGGTCGCCGATGCCGGTGCCGCTGAGGTGGGTGTGGCCGAAACCTATGATTATGTTGTCGCTGATGTGGTAGCCGGAGCACCAGTCCCAGCCGCGCGTTACCATTGTTGGGCCGAGTTGCACGAGGCCGAAAGGCGTGTTGGCACCGTAGAACACGTGGCCATGGCCGCCAGTGCCGATTGCGGTGTTCACATGTTGGGTGTAAGTCCCGGCGTGCGCGCCAAGCGACATCCCTGCGAGAAGAACCGCGGATAAGAATTTGTTGTGGGTTATAGTTTTAAGCATAACGTGGGTTGATTAATCAGTATATTGTCTTGTCGGATATTTGCAATGTTAATGTGTTTTAGGAAGTTTTTGGATGGTTACTATTTCTTTACAAAGTTAATAAAAATAATCGAAAATAATAGGATGCGGATTAGTTAAGAAATATTTAAAAAGGCACAGTAAATGAGATTGTTGGAAACGGCGTGACCTTTACGTTAGAACGGCGTTGCCGTTACGTTAGAATGGTGATGCCGTTACGTTAGAATGGCGTTGCCGTTACGCTGAGGAGCCGAAAGCCTGTTCCGACGGGTGCAAATCATCCACTTGGCGAGCCATGATAGCGGGGTGCGTGGGCAATGGCAAGGCATGGGTGTGGCTTGTGGAAGTTGGGGATTTGTTTATACGAAAAAGAGGGTGCGTCATTTTTGACACACCCTCATTGTGGAATTTCAATCTTTGAAGGTTTCGTTTGCACTGGTATATTTCACTCCACCTCATCCATGTTCAGCAGCTTGTAGCCGTCGAACTGCATTATGATCTTGTGCAGCTGCGTGCCCTGGCGTAGGGCTTCCACCCTCGGGGCGGCGGCATATTGGCGTATCTGGTCTTCGGCCTGCTGCCATTGCTCCTTTACGCGGGCGTCATACTCTTCTTTTTTCTCGCCCTTGTCGCGCTTCGGCACCAGCTTCAGCTCCAGGATGTAGCTGTGCTTGGTGGGATAGTGGGTGAGGTCGGGCAAAAGGAAGAAGTCGCAATAGCCGTGGTTCTGCTCCAATTCGGGGGCAGTATAGTAGTAGTTGTTGAGACTTAGGTACGCCATGAAGAAGCCCTGCAGATTGCGTTCCGCCTCTATGCCGTCGCGCACGGAGGATATCTCGGCGTATACGTCAGCCATGTACTGCAAGGCATCGCGCCATTTGCCTTCGTAGGCCATATAGGTGAACTTTGTCATCAACTGTTCTTGGTAGACACTGCTAACGTCTTGATATTCCTCCAGCAGGTATTCGTAATATTGTTTACGGACATTATTGTTGGGGATGCCCAGAATGAGCTGGGTGCCTAAAGTGTCTTTGATGGTGAGCATGCCGTAATAGAACAGCAGGCTTGGGAACACCTTGGGGTCTGTTATTTTTCTGGCAGGGAAGGTCTCGTAGAGCGAAGCCACTATCTCCCCGGTCTCAGCTATCGTGCGGATTACTCCTTTGCGGTCGCCGTCCAGCTTGTCGAGCTGCAGGAGCTTCTTCATCTTGGCATAGTCGGTCTTCGTGTTGGGGTCGAGCAACACTT
>CAVBXD010000045.1:0-16813 GCA_963599465.1 Oscillospiraceae bacterium
GGACAGTCCCGCTGCTGTAAGCGTCTTATTGCGGCAAGCACGATGGTCACTGACATTTTTTCGGGAAGACCGCTTGCCATGAGTACAGGCATTTCTGTCCTTCAGAGGGCATAAAGGATGCCGGGAAAGGATGCAAGTCAGAAGACCTGCCGTTGCCATCCCAGCCATCAAGAAGTGATGGCGGATGATTCTGTCCAACCCCGTGGGATGGGTTCGTGATGGAGAGACATAATATACTTTGTAAAGGTATTCAGACGAATGAAAAGTAGAATTTTACTGTTGTGCATCTTATGCATGACAGCAAATGTTATGCTATGTGCACAAAAGCATGTGGGCAGTTTGGATAGTATCCATACCATCAAGGAGGTGGTGGTGGTAGGCAACAATACGCCAAGCGTGATACCTGCCCAAGTGATGACAGGTGACGAACTGCAACGGCTCAATTCCATGAGTGTTGCAGATGCCTTGCGGTTTTTCTCGGGAGTACAACTCAAGGACTATGGCGGTGTGGGTGGAATAAAGACTATCAACATCCGCTCCATGGGTACCAATCATGTTGGTGTGTTTTACGATGGCGTAGAACTTGCCAATGCCCAGAATGGACAGGTAGACTTGGGTATGTATTCGTTAGACAATATGCAGACCATCTCGCTTTATAATGGTCAGAAAAGTCAGATTTTCCAAGCCGCCAAGGAGTTTGCCTCGGCAGGTTCTGTGTATCTGCAAACTCGTGTGCCTGAGTTTGACGAGGGAAAGACGTACCATCTGAAAGCAAAATTCAAGACAGGTTCGTTCGACCTCGTTAATCCATCGTTGCTCGTAGACCTGAAACTCTCTGCCAAAGTGAGGTTCTCTTTCAATGGAGAGTGGCTTAGCAGTAGCGGCAAGTATAAGTTTCGTTATCGCAGAAAGGCGGTGAAGACCGATGAGATAATGTATGATACCACTGCCGTGCGGGAGAATGGTGATATTCGTGCCACTCGCCTGGAGGGAGCATTGTTTGGTGACATAAAGGGTGGCGACTGGATGCTGAAGGCATACAACTATACCTCGGAACGGGGGGTGCCTGGTGCCATCGTCAATAATGTGTGGCGACGTGAGGAGCGTATCAGCGACAACAATTCTTTCATCCAGGGCTATGTCCAGAAGCGTTTCTCTGCTAAATATCAGACAAAGTTGACGGCAAAGTACTCTTACTTCCTTACCAAGTACGTCAATAAAGACACCACGGTGATGATGATAGACAATGTGTATCGCCAAAAGGAGTTTTATCTTTCTACCCAGCACCAGTATGATGTAACCTCATGGTGGAAGGTGTCGGGAGCTTACGATTTCCAATGGAACAACATGGATGCCGATATGTATGGATTCGTGCATCCTACCCGTTGGAATCATCTTGTGTCCTTGGCGACCGCACTCTCCTGGGGCGGACTAAAGATGCAAGGCAGCGTGGTGTATAATTATGTACACGACGTGACGAGGGACGCCGAGTCGCCAGCCGACAAGAATACTTGGACCCCGGCAGTGTTTCTCTATTATAAGCCTTTTAGAAACGTAGGTTTCTCTTTGCGAGCTTTCTACAAGAAGAGCTTCCGCATGCCAACCTTCAACGACCTTTACTATGCGGAGATGGGTAACTCCAGGCTCAATCCCGAGTACACCACCCAGTATAATGTGGGGTTTGCCTATTTCAGTCCTCGCATGAAGGGGCTGTTGTGTGAGTGGGCCGTACAGGTGGATGGCTACCGCAATTTCGCAAGCGACAAGATAGTGGCTTATCCCAAGGGTGCTCAGTTTAGATGGACGATGCTCAACCTCGGTAAGGTGCATATCAACGGACTTGATGCCAAGGTGAGTGCTACCCTCCGCCCATTGCGCAAGCTGTATGTTACCACCCGTCTGCAATACACTTACCAGCAGGCTATCGACGTGACCAACCCTGCCGATACCTACTATCGTGACCAGATACCATACATTCCATGGAACAGTGGCTCTGCCGTCGTACAGATGGACTATGGCACATGGGGCTTGAATTATAGTTTCATTTATACTGGCGAGCGATACAACCAGCAGGAGAATATCGTCTATAACCATACCCAGCCGTGGTACACCCACGACCTCTCCCTACAGAAGAGTTTCGATTGGAAAGGCTACAAGGCTCGTGTGGCTTTGGAGGTGAATAATCTCCTGAGCCAAGACTATGATGTGATACTCAATTATCCGATGCCTAAGCGCAACTATCGGCTCACGCTGACATTCGAGATGTAGAATTGTGACAACACACATCAAAAAGACAAGAACAGGATGAAAAAACTATTGCTATATATACTTATAGGTGTATGTCTTGTGGGATGTCGGGAAGACGAGGTGGTGGTGCCTACCGAGTATGAAGTCATTCCCGAGGAAATGAAGCCTGGGCAGACTGTCTGCGGAATGTATCTTCTCAATGAGGGTAACATGGGCAGCAACAAGTGTACGCTCGACTATGTGGATTTTGAGCAAGGTTACTATGTGCGCAATCTATATGCTGAACGTAATCCGCATGTCATCAAGGAACTGGGCGATGTGGGCAATGACATTCAGATATACGGTTCGCGCATCTATGCCGTCATCAACTGCTCCAACAAGATAGAGGTACTGGATGCTCGTACGGCCCGTCGGCTCGGGCAAATAGATATTCCCAATGTGCGCTATGTACGGTTCCATAAGGGATATGCTTACGCCACTTCCTATGTGGGACCTGTACAGCTCAACAATCCTGATGCCGTACAGGGGGCGGTCTATAAGATAGACACCCTGTCGCTTAAGCCTGTGGCAAAATGTACGGTAGGATTCCAGCCTGACGAACTCTGCGTGTCGGGACAATATATATATGTGGCAAACTCTGGTGGCTATATGGCGCCAAACTACGACACGACGGTGTCGGTGATAGAGATAGAGGGGTTCAAGCAAGTGGAGAAGATTCCCGTCGGCATCAATCTCCATCACATCAAAGCCGACCAATATGGCAAACTTTGGGTAACCTCCCGAGGCGACTATCAGACTATCCATTCCAATCTCTATGTACTCGCCAAGAAGAATGGACGCAACGAGATGCAGGTAACGGATACGCTCGACATACCTTGCTCCAACTTCTGCATCAGTGGCGATTCTCTTTATTATTACGCCACGGAGTGGAACAACTACACGCAGAAGAATACCATCACGTATGGCATCGTCAACGTGAAGACCAAAGAGAAGGTGAGTGATTCGTTCATTACCGATGGATCGGAGAAGGATATTACAGTTCCATACGGCATCAATATCCATCCTGAGACACATGACATCTATGTAACGGATGCCAAAAACTATGTATCGAGTGGTGTGCTGCATTGCTATAACCGATATGGTGTGAAGAAGTGGAGCGTGAGGACAGGGGACATTCCCGCCCACATGTGTTTCCTCACAAAATAAAGAAAGAAGATGAAAAAAGAGACAGGTGTATACAACATATTGATGGGCATGCTCGCATGGGTGGGTTTGTCGGGTTGTCACGGCGACATAGAGAATGTTTCGTCTGGACTCGATGACTACTACTACATCGAGCGTATGCGCAAACTTCGGCTCTTGCCAGCCTACGAGGGCACGGGCTATCGCTGGACTGTGAAGACTGCCGACGGGCGCGACTCCCTGCTCGGTACGGATAGAGACTATGTGTTTCTTGCCGAGAAGGAGGGTACTTATAACATAACGTTCACGCTCGATGATGGTGAACGGGGCTATAAGCGCAGTTTTCCGGTAATGGTGGTACATGAGGACACAGAGTATAGTCCTTACACCGCAAAAGTATATGAGTATCGGCCAGCCCCGGGGCAGTTTGTCAACACGATGCCTCTCTATGAAAAAGGCGACGATGAGGAAAAAATGCGCCAAAAGGCAGAGGACGACTTGGTTAACGATGTGATGATTTCGTTGGGTTCGTATGGCGGATATGTCACCTTTGGCTTCGACCATACGGTTGTCAATGTACCTGGACAGAAAGACTTCTTTATCAAGGGCAATGCTTTCTATAGCGACGTGCCTGCCTATAATGACCAGAAGGGAGGTTCGGCAGAACCGGGCATCGTGATGGTGGCTTTCGACCGCAACTGTAATGGCAAGGCGGATGAAGACGAATGGTATGAGTTGGCTGGCAGTGAATATCACAAGCCAACCACACTGAAGAATTACGAGATAACCTATCATCGTCCGGATGATGTCCACAAGCCTGTTCATGACGTGACAGGTATGCTTACCGACACCTTGTATATTCCCTGGAAGGACAACCGCGGTGGAAGCGGATATGTGGCAAAGAATTCGTTTCATACGCAGAGCTATTATCCGGAATGGGTCAAGGAAGATGAAATGAAGTTTGAGGGCACATTGTTGCCGCAGAACGGAGTGGACGAGAGTCATAGGGGCACTTACTACGTGCTTTATTCCTATCCGTGGGGGTATGTCGACAATCATCCCAATGCCGAGCAAGACCTCTGCTCCTTCGATATCTCTTGGGCGGTGGATAAGCAGGGTAATCCGGTGCATCTGCCAGGTGTTGATTTTGTAAGGGTTTATACAGGAGTAAGGCAGTATTGCGGATGGATTGGCGAAACATCCACCGAAGTGGCAAGGGCGCAAGACTTGCATGTGGAGGTGAAGTCATCCATACCCGATGATCCGTTAGGCGGAGAATAAACGGTTAGTGACAAGAATTAGAATACATTTTATTTATAGTTAAATTAAAAAACAAAGCAAGTATGAAGAAGAAACTTTACTTTCTTTTATTGATGCTCTTGTGTGCGACATTCTCTTTTGCGCAAGTAAAAGTGCAGGGAGTTCCACGCAATTTGAGTGAGAGTAATGATGAGACAAACTATTCTAACGGTACATTTATCGTAAACGAGGACTGGTATGGTCATCAGAACTCTACCATCAACTTCCTGACCGATGACGGCGAATGGGTTTACCGTGTGGTTCAGAAAGAGAATCCTGGCGTAGAGTTGGGTTGCACTGCCCAGTATGGCCAGATTTATGGCGGCAAGTTCTATGTGATGTCCAAGCAGGAGCAAGACCCTGGTGCTTCTGTTACTGGCGGTCGTATCAACATTCTTGATGCCAAGACCATGAAGATGGAGAAGCAAATACAGACCATCTCTACCGATGGCAGCGGCACGAGCAATGCCGATGGTCGTGGCTTCCTGGGTGTAGACGAGCACAAGGGATATGTAGGTACAAGCAATGGCATCTTTATCCTCGACCTCGACAAGCAGGAAATCACCGGAAGCATAGAAGGTACTTCCAATGGCGGCGGAACAGCATACGAACAGCTTTATAGCGAACAGATAGGTAGTATGGTTCGTGTGAACGACCGTGTGTTTGCTGTGCACCAGAAGAAGGGGCTCTTGGTTATTGATGCCAATACGGATAAGATAGAGACTGTGGTTGAGTCTCCTGAGGGATGGTGCTTTGGCTCTGTTGTCCTTTCCAAGGATGGAAATCTTTGGTTGAGTTTGGCCGATCCGTCTGGTTATGGCGGTGCAGACAACCGAATAGTAAAGGTTAATCCTAATACTTTGGAGCAGACCATCACCGATTTGCCGGAAAGTATTTATGGACCAGCCAACTCTTGGTATGCTTGGACTCCCGATTGTTTCTGTGCAAGCAAACAGCAGAATGTTCTCTATTGGAATGGTGGTGAAAATTCTTGGTTCAGTGGCTATACTATCTATAAGTATGACATCGACAACGACTCGTTTTCTACTTACCTCGATTTCAACAACGACCCCGACGGTTACTACATCTATGGTTGCTCATTCCGCGTAGATCCTGTGAGCGATGAGGCATACGTCAGCTTGTTCAAGGGCTTTTCTGACCAAACCTATGTTGTACGCAAGTATGATGCAAAGGGTGAGCAGACTGCTGAGTATCCTATGATCAACAACTACTGGTTCCCTTCTTTGCCTGTATTCCCAGACAACGAGGCTCCTGTGATTGCTAATCCTGTTGGTGATTTGACATTGGCAGCAGACAAGACTGCAACAATCGACTTGAAGGATCTTGCAACAGATGCAGACAACTTCGATGCTGCTATCGTGAAGACTGTGAAATCTGTCAGTGATGAGAGTGTTGTTGAGGCTAAGATGCAGAATGGGTCTCTTGTCATTACTCCTAAGAAGCAAGGTGAGGCTACTGTTACTATTAAGGTAAACTCTAACGGCAAGTTGGCAGAGACGGCATTTGCCGTTACCGTGACTTCTGCTACGGGTATCGATGGGGTTACAACTAATGGTGTTGTAGAGGTATCTCGCTTCACCGCTGACGGCAAGCGTATCTATGCTCCGCAGAAGGGTGTCAACATCGTTCGCATGAGCGACGGCACTACTCGCAAGCTTGTAGTTAAGTAAGGATTCTTAATCAAAGATACAGTCTGATTAAGCCATAAACTATTGAGGTCTTCGTGTGATATTCTGGTCACACGGAGACCTCAATTCCTTTTAAGAGATAGTCAAAGTCTCGCATTACACCAAGCACATTTAAAACCAAAATGGATTATTATCTACCAGATTTGTAAATTTTTGCTCATTTTTTTTTAAATTTGTTACATAATGTTTGGTTGCTCAGGGAGAAATGTGTAATTTTGCACACGATAACATTTTTAAGTATAATTAAGAGAGAGACATTTATGGTAAAAAGATTATCTTTGATGCTCATCGCATTGTTCTGTCTATTATTGGGTGGAAGCAAAGCCATGGCTCAATCTACAGTTTCAGGAACTGTTTTTTCCAGTGAAGATGACACACCAGTGATTGGTGCATCCATCGTAGTGCAAGGAACCAAGAGTGGTTCCGCAACCGACATTGATGGTAACTTCAAATTGGTGAACGTCAAAAAAGGCGCCACATTGGTAATCAGCTACATCGGCATGCAAACAAAGACCGTAAAAGCTGGAGAAAACATGAAGATTTATTTGGACCCAGACTCGAAGTCACTCGATGAGGTCGTTGTTCAGGTTGCTTATGGTGCTGCCAAGAAATCAACCCTTACAGGTGCCGTTACCCAGGTGGACAGCAAGCAGATAGAGGTACGTCCGGTATCGAGTGTAACTTCAGCCTTGGAAGGAACAACCTCTGGTATCCAAATTAACAGCACCTACGGTCAGCCTGGTGAAGACGCCAAGATTAGCATTCGTGGTTTCGGAACAGTGAATGGAAAGAACACAAGAGAATCTTCAAAACTGCAAACCGAACCTTTGTATGTGCTCGACGGTGTTCCTTTCGGCGGCAACATCTCCGACATCAACACCAATGATATTGAGAGCGTTACGGTATTGAAAGATGCCGCATCATGTGCCCTCTACGGTAACCGCGCTTCCAACGGTGTCATTTTGATTACCACCAAACGCGGCAAGGGCGACCGCATGAATTTCAATTTCAAGATGAACCAAGGCACGTATAGCCGTGGCATCAAGGAATATAAGCTTTTAAATGCCAACCAGTTTATGGAGGCCAGCTGGACGAACCTTCGCAATTCACGTCTCTCTGCCGGCGACGATGCAGCGGCAGCGGCAGAATACGCCACCAAAAACTTGATAGAAGAGGAACTTTACCTGAACATCTACAACAAGGCAAACGACCAACTCTTTGACGCTAACGGCAAGTTGGCAGCTGACGCCTCTATTCTTTCAGGCTATGCGGAAGACCTCAATTGGTACGACAATGCTATCAGAAATGGCTATCGCCAGGAATACAACTTCAGTGGTAGCCAAGCAACAGCCAAGAGCGATTACTATTTCTCAATTGGTTACTTGAGTGAGAATGGATACGTAAAGAACTCAGACTTTAACCGTTTGAATGGACGTGCTTCCTTGAATTTCCGCCCATCAAAATGGTTCCACACGGGATTCTCCATCGCTGCCAGCCACCAAAAGGCCAACCGCACCAATGGCGACTCATCGGGTAGCTACACCAACGCATTCATGTATTGCCGTACCATAGCACCTATCTACCCGGTACATTTGCACAACGCAGACGGCAGCTATCAACTGGATTCCAATGGCAACCGTCAGTACGACTCGGGTTCATACCAAGACGAGAATGGCAATACTGTGTTGACTCGCAATGAGTATCAAGACCGTCATGTCATTTGGGAGACTGAACTTGACAAAGACCAGCAATTCCGCAATACGATCCAAAGTTCCGCCTATGCTGACTTCAAGTTCTTGAACGACTTCACCTTCACCGTCAAGGGTGAGATCAACCTTCGCAACCAAGAGAAACGCACCTACAACAACGCCACCATCGGTGACGGTAAGGGAAATAGCGGTCGTACCAAGCGTGAGATTTACCGATACAAGAACTACACTTTCCAGCAGCAATTGAATTGGAGCCATACTTTTGGCGATCATACTGTAAGCGCGTTGCTTGGACATGAGAATTACAGCTACGACAAAGACTACACTTACATATATAAGACCAGCGAGACTTTTGCGAACAAAGACAATTTGTCCAACTTCACCACCATCACAAGTGCCGACGGCTACAGCGATGCCTATCGCACAGAGAGCTACTTGGGACGCGTGCGCTACGACTACAATGAGAAATATAATGTAGAAGCCTCGTTCCGTCGTGACGGTTCTTCTCGTTTTTCGAAGAATAGCCGTTGGGGTAACTTCGGCAGTGTAGGTGCCAGCTGGGTTATCACAAAAGAGAAATTCATGCAACCTGCCACATGGGTAAACAGCTTGAAGCTTCGTGCCGACTATGGTCTTGTGGGTAATGACGCAGGTGCAAACTATTATGCTTACAAAGCCCTTTACTTGGCAGAGCAAAACAACAACCAAGGAGCTTACTACCTTGAGCAACTTGCAAATGCTGACTTGAAATGGGAAACCGGCGCATCATTCGGCTTGGGCGTTGACGCACGTCTTTTCAACCGTTGGAACCTGAGCGTAGAATACTTTGACAAGCGTAACAAAGATTTGCTCTTTGACGTATACTTGCCTCTTTCAGCAGGTGCAACCTCCACTTCCTCAGCTCAGTCGACCATCACTCAGAATCTCGGAACCATCTCAAACAAAGGTTTCGAAATCAATACAGATGTTGACATCTATAGAAACAAGGAATGGACAGTTAACTTTGCCGCCAACCTCTCTTACATAGAGAATAAAATCACAAAATTGCCAGAGCAAGACAAGGACGGTATTATAGACGACATATATAAGATCGTAGAAGGCAAGAGCCGTTATGAGTTCTACACCTATACCTACGTTGGCGTTGACCAGATGACTGGTAACGCGCTCTATAAGGCAAACTTGGAAGACTATCATGTAAAGGCTGCCGACGGTACGGTTTTGGGTAATGCCAGCGGAAACGACATAACAGCCAACACTGTGAAGATTGGCAACAACTACTATGTCAACAAGACAACTTATGCACAGAAAGAGTTCCATGGCTCAGCCTTCCCTAAGGTGTATGGTAGCTTCACACCGTCAGTAAGATACAAAAACTTCAACCTGGCAGCCATGTTCACCTATTCATTGGGTGGAAAAGTATATGATGCGGTATATCGCAGCTTGATGACCTCAGGCACATCACCTTCAAATTATCACGAAGATGTTTTGAAATCATGGAATGGTGTTCCAGCAGGCATGACCGAGGATTCCGCCGATCGCATTTGGTACAATGGCATTCCACAGCTCAACAGTTCCACATCAAGTGACAACAACGACACATCTTCAAGATGGTTGACCAGTGCCAACTATTTGGTATTCAAGAATCTTAACATGAGCTATGAAATGCCTAAGAACTGGGTACGTGCCATTAGCTTGGAATCCATCCGTGTAAGCTTCTCTTGCGAGAATGTCTTCACACTGACCAAACGCAGAGGAATGAACCCCCAACAGAGTTTCGATGGTTACCAGTACAACTATCTTGTAACTCCTCGTGTGTTCACAATCGGCGTAGATGTTAAGTTCTAATTAAAAAAACGAAAAACGAAGAATTCAATGAAAAAGTCAATATATGTTTTAGCTGCCTGCGCCTTGATGCTCAATGCCTCTTGCAGCAGCGACTACCTTGATGTAGAGTCGAATGAGTCTGCTGACACAGAGACCATCTTTGCCACAACCGACAATGTGAAGCTTGCCGTCAATGGTCTTTCAAAAATCATGACCCAACAATACCTTAAAAAACAGGGATGCAACGGTGAGGGTACCATCAAAGTGTGGTATGGCAACTATCCTGGCAATGACTACCAAAAGAGCGCTCTCACATCATGGAAGGACATAACTAATATGAACTTGATGCAGCAGAGTTCATCCCTCTATCTTTACTACCCTTGGTTCTACTACTACAAGTTGATTGGCAATGCCAATGCCATCATCTGCAGGGTAGATGAAGCCAGCGGTGATGAGAAAGAGAAGCAATTCTACAAGGCGCAAGCTTTGATCTATCGAGCTTATTGCTATTCAATGCTCGTGCAGTTGTATGCCAAGCGTTGGAAAGACAGCAACAATGGCGCAAGCCGTGGCGTTGTGGTTCGCATCGACGAATCGAAGGGTGACATGGCTGCATCTACACTGGCTGAGAGCTATGCTCAGATATACAAAGACCTCGACGAGGCTATCAGCCTCTTCCAGTCATCGGGGATGGACAGAGACAAATCGGAGAACTATCTTCCGGGCATCAATGCGGCTTACGCTGTCTATGCACGCACTGCATTGAACCGTGAGGACTGGGCAACAGCAGCCAAATATGCTCCTCTGGCACGTCAGGGTTATGCACTGATGAGCAACGATGAGTACAATAGCGGATTCAACACGCCAAACCAAGAGTGGATTTGGAGCGTTTACAGTTCAGAACAAGAGACTTTGTATTACTATCAGTACTTTGCCTTTGAGGGGTCAAACAGCAGCGCAAGCTTGTGCCGCAACTACCCTTCAGCCATCAGCAAGGAATTGTTCAACCAAATACCTGAGACTGATATCCGTCGCAATCTCTTCCTGGATCCTAAGACCGACTCATACTCAGCCTCTACGGGCGCGGCAGAAACAGCACTCTCAGCAAGAGCGAAGTCTACATACGGAAGCAAGCTATTCTCTACATCCAAGATTTACGCTTATATGCAGTTTAAGCAGCAAGCAACCGCCATGCCCGGTGTGGGTCAGTTCAGCCTCTTCCGCTCTTCCGAGATGTATCTTATCGAAGCCGAGGCACAGTGTCATCTTGGACATGACACAGAAGCGCAAGCGCTTTTGGTGGCATTGAACGCAGGTTCTGGTCGTAACCCCGCATACACTTGCTCTAAAACAGGCGAAAGCCTTCTTGAGGAAGTTAGACTATACAACCGCATAGAGCTTTGGGGCGAAGGTCACGACTGGTTCAACTACAAGCGTTGGGGGCTCCCTATAGAGCGCCACGATGCAAAGGCAGGTGGAAGTTTCAACTCCAACTTTGCCGTAACCATCAATCCAAGCGACAACAATGGCTGGACATGGTCATTCCCCAACAAAGAAATTGACTACAACAGCTTGATTGCAAGTCCTGAGGAATAAGAAACAACATAAATTCCATAAATCTCTTTAAAAGGGTTAAAGCGGCAGTTGCACTTGTCTGCTTTAACCCTTTACTACATTTTCACAAGACTGACAATGAAAAAACTAACAACATTATGGCTCATGCTCTCGACTTTCACCATGGCGTCGGCCCAGAAGAAACCGCTCGACCATTCGGTGTACGACAGTTGGAAAAGCATCAGCAACACCCAACTTACATCAGACGGTAAGTACATCATCTATGAAATCAATCCGCAGGAAGGCGACGGCCAGCTCGTCGTACGCCGATTGAGCGATGGACAGCAACTCATCGTGCCACGCGGTTATAAGGCACAAGTGGCAAAAGACAACCAGACTGCTTGTTTCCTCATCAAAGCTCCATTCAGCAAGATACGAAAGGCAAGAAACAAGAACACAAAGAAGGACAATATGCCCAAGGACTCTCTGGGCACCGTAAACCTGGCACAGATGAGCTTAAAGAAATATGAGCTTATCAAATCGTACAAGACGGGAGTGGACAACAACAATTTCATTGCCTATATCCAGTCGAAGGCTCCCAACAAGAACAAGAAGAAAGCCGAAAAGGAAAAACTCGACGGCAACGTTCTGGTAGTTGTCAATACACTTACCGGGGAAAAGACACTTGTAAAAAATGTCAACAGCTATGTCGTCAGCCCTAATGCCACCCAACTGGCAGTCATGGTAAATCCAGACAAGAAGAACAAGAAGCTGAAATCCTCAGCCACTCTCTACTCCTTGCCAAGCATGACACCCACGTTGCTCTCGCAAGGCAAGAAATATTACGGCAAAGCCAACTTCAGCAAGGACGGCACGCAAATGGTCTTTTTGGCTTCTACGGATACCACAACGACGGGCAACAAACACTGCTCTATTTTCTATGCCAAGGATGGGAAAGCAGAAGAAATAATACCACAAGGATACAGCAAGAACTTGCCCGCAGGGTGGTCGGTCAACGAGAACAGCGCACCCGAATTCTCGCAAAACGGCAAGCGCATCCTGCTCGGCATAGCTCCATACAGAGCTCCCAAGGATACGACCATCATCGAAGCCGAGACAGCACAAGTAGATATTTGGAACTATCAAGACTTCCAAATACAGCCGCAGCAAAAGGTAAACAAGGAAAAAGCCCTGAAGAAAGTCTACGAGGCTGTCATCAACCTTGACCGTGCACAAGAAATCATTCCGCTCACCACCGAGATGTGGGACAAGATTAACATAGCTGACGAAGGTAATGGAAACTGGGCTTTATCACAAGACAAGACAAAATACTACATCCGCTCCCAATGGGACGATGACGAATACACTGACTTGGCTATCGTAAACATGAACACGGGTGAGCGCAGGAATGTTGCCAACAAGGTGAATGCCAAGGCTCAGATCTCTCCAGACGGCAAATACTTGATTTGGTACAACTGGAATGACTCAGCATTCTTCACCTATAACATAGAGACAGGACAAACCGTAAACCTTACCAAGAACTTAGACGTCAACTTCTACAACGAAGAGGACGACCATCCAAACTATCCTTCTCCATACGACACTGACCCGTTATGGACAAAGGGCGACAAGAGCATACTTATCAGCGACCGCTACGACATTTGGAAACTCAATCCTGACGGCAAGGGTGCCGAAATCCTGACACAGGGGAAAGGAAGAGCCAAAGGGCTGCAACTCCGCCACAAGTTGTATGATAGCCATCCAAGCACTGCCTCAACTTTCTGGCAAGAGAAGGAAGCCATAGACAACGAGGGAACACTCTACATGACTGCTTTCGACGAAAACAGCAAACAAAACGGGTTTGCAACGGTCAACGTGGCCGACAGCCATACTTTCCTCGTCAACACCTTGGATACGTTTGGTTACTCCAACGTTTACAAGGCAGAGCAAGCCAATGTCATCGCCTACCAGAAAGGCAACTTCGCGCTTGCCAACAACCTCTACACGAGCAACGAGAAGTTCGAACAAGAGCAATGCCTGAGCGACATCAACCCGCAACAAAAGGATTACGCTTGGGGCAAAGCCCAGCTGGTACACTGGAAGGCCTACGACGGCACACCACTCGACGGACTGCTTTATGTGCCGGAAGGTGCAGACACCAGCAAAAAATACCCCATGATGATATACTTCTATGAGAAAAGAAGCGAAACATTATACAACTACATCGAACCTCGTCCCAGCCGTTCTACCGTGAACATCCCATTCTATGTGAGCCGAGGATATGTGGTATTCGTACCAGACATTGTATATAAGGTAGGACATCCTGGCGAGAGTGCCTACAACTGCATCGTATCTGGAGCCAAGGCCATGTGCGACCAGTTCCAGTTTGTAGACAGTACCCGAATGGCCATTCAGGGACAGAGCTGGGGCGGTTACCAAACTGCCTATCTGGTCACTCGCACCAACCTCTTCTGTGCGGCAGGAGCAGGAGCGCCTGTCAGCAACATGACATCCGCTTACGGTGGCATACGCTGGGGCTCTGGAATTTGCCGCCAGATGCAATACGAACATGGGCAGAGCCGTATCGGAGCCACTTTGTGGGACAAAGGTGGTCTTGACCTCTATCTGGAGAACTCACCACTCTTCAAGGCCGACAAGGTGACAACGCCGCTCCTCATCATGCACAATGACAACGACGGAGCAGTGCCATGGTACCAAGGCATCGAGTACTTCATGGCGTTAAGAAGATTAGGCAAGAAAGTGTGGATGTTGGAATACAACAAGGAAGAGCATAACCTCGTGGAGCGTCGCAATTGCAAGGACTTGAGCATTCGTCTCCAGCAATTCTTCGACTTCTATATGAAAGGAGCTGCCGAACCAGCATGGATGAAATATGGAGTTCCAGCAACCCGAAAAGGACAGTATTTGGGAACAGAACTGACGGAATAGGACTAATTCAACGCGTATGGCGATTAGTACATAATTGCCATACGCGACTTTACGTTGTTCGCCAATCATCATTCACGAAATAGAAGAAGGATAAATTGTAGATATGGCTATCATAAAAACCGTAGAAGGAAAGACCCCGAAATGGGGCAAAAATTGTTTTATCGCAGAGAATGCCGCCCTTACAGGCGATTGCATTCTTGGTGATGACTGTAGCATCTGGTATAGTGCCGTCTTGCGCTCTGACGTAGATGCCATAAGGTGCGGAAATCGTGTGAACATACAAGACTGTGCTTGCATCCATCAGTCTGGCACGAAGCCATGCATCCTGGAAGATGATGTTTCAGTGGGTCATGGGGCCGTGGTGCATGGAGCCATCGTACACAAGGGTGCACTCATCGGCATGAATGCCACGGTTCTTGACAAGGCAGACATTGGCGAAGGTGCCATCGTTGCCGCCGGAGCTGTGGTTACCCAGGGCACAAAGATTCCGGCGCATGAGATATGGGCAGGAATACCAGCCAAGAAAGTGAAGGAGTGTGCCCCAGGACAAGCCATAGAGTTTGCCAAGCATTATGCCGAGTATATCAAGGACTGGTATTTGAAATGAAGTTGACAATAATGAGGAGTAGCCCTTCCATTCAGTAATCACTTGCCAACCACTGGGCGAAGAAATAGTCGTATATTCTGTATGTATCCTCTTCTTGCGTAATGATGTCATTCTTTAGCAAGCCTTTGATAGCACTTTGTACGGAGCTGGCGGATGGAAGGTTGTACTTCTTGATGAAAGCGGAGGAGGTGACGTTTCTGGCCATTCTCTCTTTGGCGATAGCTTGGAGAACAAGCTTTTGCTTGGGGGCGAGATGTGCCAGCATGTCCTTGTAACTGCCTTCTTGTGCAAGGATTACATTGTTTTCAGCCATCTGTAACTTCGAGATGCCGCAAAGTTCGTTATTTCCTGTCATGGCGTAAAGCTCGTTCATCATCATCTGTACAAACCATGTACAGCCGTTGAATTGCCCATAAACACTTTCTGTCAGTTCACGACTGATGTGTTTGCCCCGTTCCTCGAAAAGGCGGGAAGCGAAGTCAGCGTATGTGTTCACTGGTATAGGGTCAAGTCCCATACTGATGGAGCTTTGGTAGAAAGGCTTGGACGAGGAATTGAACATATTACTCATCAAGTGTCGCTTGCTTCCTGCGAAGACAAACAAGGTTTGCTTACATTGCTGTATCTTGGTACGGAGCAGCGCCTCTACGTTCTTTTCCTCATAATTGCTTATCTGCTGAAACTCATCGATGGCAACGACACATGGCTTGTCGGCAGCTTCAAGGTAGGCGAAGATTTCATCGAGTGTAGTTTGTGGGGTTTGGATGTCTCCAAGACAGATGTCAAAGCTTGGCTCTCCTGTCATGGCATCCAATTTGAATCCCATGCGGAGCGAAGTGATGATTTGGAAGAAGCGTTCTGTCCATACCTTTCCCTTGTGCTTTAGTTGCTCATAGATAGCTTTACCCATGAGATAAACAAACTCGGCCAAGGATGTAGTGGCATAAATGTCGATGAAGAACGTGTTGAAATTCTCTGCGAGAAAGGTTTGGTGAAAACAATGATGAATCAAGCCTGTCTTGCCCATACGTCTTGGTGATATAAGTGCCACATTGCGACCATTCTGAATCTGCTTGATTAAGAATGCGGTTTCGTTTTCGCGGTCACAAAAATAGTCAGGAGAGAGGTATCTTCCGACGATAAATGGATTTAAAACAGCCAACTTTTCCATACTTTATTCCTTATAATACATGAAAATGCATAATCTTATTGCAAAGATAATAATTGCATTCGTAATAAAAACAAGATAAGCTGTTTTTTATGTTCTTTCTTTATATGGCAGCAACTATTCGGTTGCTTTACAAGTTCATTGCCTCAAAAAGTTGTCTTTATTGTCGTGATAATAATAACCTGTTGGAGAAGACATAAAAATTATTACGAGTGATTACTTATAAATACAGGAGGCTGATTAAGCCGGAAGAAGTAAAGTCCTAATCCTAATGACCCATTCATATTTCTGTTATACGTTTAGGCCCGTAGGTCTAAAAACTCTTCTAAATTGCAAAATATAACCAAATTTTCATTGTTTTTAGGTATTGCACGTTATTTGATATACTTATATCTTTGCACCCGCATATATTGAGGATAATATTTAAAGATAATTAATATTTAAACTTACGAAACAATGAAAATTTTTAAGAACCTCATCGGGCTTGCAGCAATGGCACTTTGCCTTGGCTTTGCATCCTGCAGCAGCGATGACGATGCTCCTTCTTACAGCAATGCGTCTGTAA
>CAVBXD010000046.1:0-15666 GCA_963599465.1 Oscillospiraceae bacterium
AGCAGCTGGTAAGTGCCAACCCCGTGCTGGGCAACGCCATGAGCTTCTCGGGGCCACCACCCGTGTATTCGCCCTCGTTTCATACCTACGTAATCCGTTCGTGGGACGGCGAGCGATACTATAAGCTCCATATCATATCCTGGTATGATGCCAATGTGGAAATTGGTGACGAGGGAGGTAGAATCAGTTATTACCTCGACGAATTGAAGTAAATAAACGGCGGATGGCTAATCCGCCTAAACCTAAAATAACAAATGATGAAATTGAATTGGTGGAAATCCATCGCCTCGTTCCTCGTGGTGCTCTTTACCATGCCGCTGGGACATGCGCTGATGATGATAATGGATAAGACGATGACGCCCGAGGCTGTGCATTACTCTGCATTCTTCATGGGGCTCGTAGGTTTGATAATGGTAGTGATTGGTGTTTTTGTCAAGGGCGACACCAAGCAGACCCTTTGGGGATTGTTCGGAGGCTTGCTCTTTTGGACAGGCTGGATAGAGTTTCTCTTCCAGTACTATGCCACGCGCTGGGGAACACAACCTGAGATAGAGAATGGCGAGGTGGTGACACGTCCAGAATATCTTATCCTGCCAGCCACCTTTGGTATGTGGATGATGATTATGCTGCTCTACATTTTCTCCACAAAGAACGGTTGCAACTTCATCAACTGGTGGCAGCGTGTGCTCTTCCGTTCTCGCAAGAACGAGATTGCCGCTCGCCCTATGACTCGTCATACGAGTATTGTAACATTCATGGAGCTGAACATGATTCTGTGGACCAGCTACCTTCTCTTGATGTTCTGCTACGACAAGAACTTCCTTGGCGACCATCATCCTGTGACATCCATTGTAGCAGCCGCCTGCTTGATAGGCAGTTTCTTCATCTTCAAGAAGCAGCTCCGTTTAAGCACATGGGGAGCCAACATCCGCATGGCCATCGCTACGGTTGTCGTGTTCTGGGTGCCGGTGGAGGTGCTCGGGCGCCTCGACTTCTTCAAGGAGTTCTGGATTGAGCCGGAGAAATACGCCGTGCAGATGGTCAGCATCCTCGTGGCTTTCGTGGCTTTGCTTGTCTATATCATGATTGCCGCGAGAAAGAAGAAAAGCAATGCGTAACCGTAAACTATACTGGTGGAAATCCATTGTGTCGATGGGCGTGATTTTAGGAAGCATGCCCATTGTCCACTTGGTGGCGCGAGTGCTAAAAGACAATTATGACGGCACGCAACTGCTGGGCTCAGGCATAGCTGTGGGCTTCGTGGGCATGATGATGGTTGTCATTGGCGTGTTTGTGAAAGGGCAAACGCGTCAAACCTTGCTCGGACTCATTGGCGGAATGTTCTACTGGACAGGTTGGGTTGATTTCCTCTTCATGTACTACACCCATCGCTGGGGAACGCAAGCGGAGACAGACCCGGTGAGCGGAGCATTGTTGAGTCGTCCGGAATACCTCATGCTTCCTGCAACCTTCGGCTTGTGGGCAATGGTGATGTTGCTCTACATCTTCTGTTCTCGCAACGCCTGCAACTTCATCAACTGGTGGCAGACGCTCTTTCTGGGGAAAAACAAACGATTGATAGCCGCTCGACCCATGACACGCCATACAAGCATCGTCACCTTCATGGAAATCAACACGATGCTCTGGACGTGCTATCTCCTGCTTATGAACCTCTACGACCCCAATCTTTTCGGTCGTGAGAGTGCGGTGACCTTCGGCGTGGCTTTCGGTTCATTGCTGTGTGCTCCATACGTGTTCCGCAAACAACTCCGTTTGCCATCGTGGGGAGCGAACATCAGAATGGGAACGGCAACGGTTATCGTGTTTTGGATAGCGGTGGAGGCATTCAACCGTACTGGCATCATCGGGAAGTTGGCAGACAATCCAACAGCCTATCCTTGGCATTGGGTAGTAATGGTGATAGAACTTTGCTTCTTGGCAGGGAAAATAATCAAAGACACGAAAGCCAACAAGCCTACTACCGAAAATGGACGTTAGATAAAGAGAAACATGAAGAAAGGAACTTGGAGAAAACAGCATAAGTGGTTAGGCATCGGCATTAGCTTTTTCATGCTGATGTTTTGCGTGTCGGGTATCTTGCTCAATCATCGTTCTCTCATCAAAGATGTGAACGTGAGCAGAAGGTATCTGCCAAGCCGCTATGAGTTCACCAACTGGAATGGTGGTTTGCTAAGGGGTACGCTCGACCTTGACAATGATTTAGGGAAAGACACCTTGACGATGGATTCTTGCCACAATCTATTGCTTTACGGCAATGGTGGCATATGGCTTACCGACTCCAAGGCTTCTTATTTCAAAGATTTCAATAAAGGTTTGCCATCAGGGGCAGACTATCGACAGATAAGAAATGTAATAAGGATATCTAATAGCAGCCTTTTCGCCGTTTCCCCATTCGGGCTATACCGCTATGGAGTGCACGGCGCTTGGCATAAGGTGGATATGCCGTTGGCAGAAGACGAGAAGTTGACAGACATTGCATCTCATGGCGACACCCTTGTGGTTGTCAGCCGTTCGTTTGCTTACATCTCACTTGCTCCATATACGAGTTTCAGACGGATTTCAATCAATGCTCCAAAAGATTATGACGGCAAGGTAACGGCTTTTCGCACCGTTTGGCTACTTCATAGCGGAGAACTGTTTGGTATGGCAGGGAAACTGATGGTAGATTCCATTGCCGTTATTATTGTACTTCTCTGCATCACGGGCATTATATTTTGGATGAGACCAAAACGGAAGGCGTTACTACGATATTCGCTCCATCTGCATGACAAGATTGGAAGATACACCATCATACTCACACTCTTTATTGCGCTGACAGGCTGGTGTCTTCGGCCTCCCGTGATGATAGCCTTGGTAATGGGCAAGATACCAGCACTACCTGGCACGACCCTAAAGAGTGCAAATCCTTGGAATGACAAACTGCGCATGATACGCTACGACGAGAGATGCCACGACTGGCTTATGTCAACATCGGAAGGTTTCTTCTCCTTGGATCTCGAAAGGGCTACGGTAAAGCCAATATCTTCTACCCCACCTGTTAGCGTAATGGGACTGAACGTGTTACAGAAAGACAAAAAAGGCAGATGGCTTTGTGGTTCGTTCTGTGGCTTGTTTGTTTGGGACAGGCAAAAATCGACAGCCAACGACTACTTCACTGGGAAAGTCGCACCAAAGAAAGCTGGAGCACCTTTCGGAAAGAAAGCCATAGCTGGGATGAGTCAAGACTTTGGAGCTCCAGTCATAGCGGAGTATTACGAAGGAACTTCCTTTGCCCCTCAACCCGCGAACATGAACAACCTGCCTATGTCGCTATGGAATGTGGCTTTGGAGATACATAGTGGCAGAATCTTCATCGGAAGCATTGCCACCTATGTTTTTATCTTCGTAATGGGTATTCTTGCCATTTGGTGCATATGGTCGGGCTATAAAATCTCAAACTAATTTATTAACTTTGCACATGATATTTGAATCTTCCGACTTTATTAAAAACATTCGCTAAAAATGAACAAGTCTATCCTTTCGGCAATTGCCATTGCCTTCGCGTTCGCCATGCCATCCATGGCACAAGACGGCCTGCTCAACAAATACGCACGGCTAATCACGACACCACGCCATTATGTATGCTACCGCACCAACGAGAAAATAAAGATTGACGGCAAACTCAATGAGAAGTCGTGGGGCAAGGCAGCAGAGACAGAATCGTTTGTGGACATAAGCGGAGAAGGATTCCCCAAGCCAAAATACGACACCAAGGCCCGCATGATGTGGGATGATGACTATCTATACGTGGCAGCGGTGCTGGAAGAGCCTAACATCGTGGCAAACCTGACACAACGCGACACCATAATATATCATGACAACGACTTTGAGGTGTTCCTCGACCCCACTGGCGACGGGCAATGCTATTTTGAGATTGAGAACAACGCGCGTGGCGTAGTGTTCGACTTAATGCTCGACCGTGCATATCGCTCTGGCGGCAACTTCTATGTGCAATGGGATTGCCCCGGACTGAAACTTGCCGTACAACACGACGGCACGCTAAACAAGCAAAACGACAGTGACCGCTCGTGGACCGTGGAGATGGCAATACCACACAAAGCCATTACACGCAATTTCACCAACCCGCTGACGGCAGGGAACATCTGGAGGATTAATTTCTCGCGTGTGGAATGGTTGAAGAAAGGTGGACCCGAGGAAAACTGGGTGTGGACACCGACGGGCGAGATAAACATGCACGCTCCAAACCAATGGGGCTTCTTGCTATTCTCCGACAAGACTGTGGGCACCGGAAACGATGCATTCAGTTTCCCTTACAACATGGAGGCATACAAACTGTTGTGGGCAATATTCCACGCACAATTCGGCAACAAGGAGAAGACTGGCAGATACGCAAGTTCTCTTGCCGCACTTGGAGTGACCGACACCGACCTTGCCTCACTGCCTAAGGGTAGCAACGTTGAGGTGGAGGCCACCACGGGACAGTTTAACGCGAGTATTCTTGTAGGTGGTACGGGCAAACGATACTCTGTTGACCAGAACGGCAAGTTTGAGGTGAAATAAACTTCAGGAATACAACACAGGACAAAAAGAAATGACATCAGTCAACATTGTTTCGTTGCTGATGTCATTTCTTTTTGTCCAATTATGTTTTATGGGCCTTCCATGCTACTCCTCCCAAATCAGATAGGCAGATACAAGCCAATGGTTCATCTCGCTGCCCTTTATGGGCTGAGCCTTTGGAATGGCAATGTTTAAGGTGTGATGCCCTGGAGTGATGCCCACAAGAGGAATGTCCTCGGGAGCGACATCGGAACCTGGACACCAGTTGGAGCGTGAAAAGTCGGAGGAGCCAACAGGTTCTTCTATCTCCTTCTCCGTATAGTTGCCGTCTTCGCCAATGAAGGAAGCCACCCGCTTTTCAAGCCATACTCCCGTGCCGGGATTGAATCGGCGAAACGAAGCGCAATCGTCGCGCCAAGGCGTGAACTTGTAAACAACCTTGCCGTCAACCGACAATATGTTTTCTTGGGGTGTGAACTCATCACCACCATCATGACCTCCATGACCCGTCACAATATATCTTAGCCTTACATTCATTGCTCCCTTGGGAAGGTTGAAATCTGTTACAAGCGGCTTGCGCGCGAACAAGTCAGGATATTCCTGACCTATATAATATACTGTGTTGACAAGCGGCAAAACATGCGCACGAGGCATTGGAACACAACTTACCTGGCTTTCCTGGAACTGGAGTTCCACGCTTGCCAAATAGCCTTGTTCGGTCCAAGTGTCAATGAACACGCCAACGTAAGCCTCACCCTCAAGCTCTGGATAAAGGTCAGAGACGTCTTGTTGCCATTCCACGCAGTCGGCCCATTTAGGTATGTAAACCGGACGGCGCTTCGACGACAGTTCATTGTCCTTGCCACTGTAATAACCCACGCCGAACGGAGTCATGAATCGCATAAGCTCAACCGTGGGCAGATAATGCTTTCCAGCCACTATGCCAATGAACTTCTCGTACACCGTAGAGTCGACAGCAGGGAAACGGTTTTTGCCTTCAGCTATTGACATGAGGTTTATAGCCGAATTCTTTGGCAAGACAAACACCGAGCCAGACTTGTCCCATCTGTCACCGTTGGAAGCCACGGTGGTCTTTATATACACCTTGGTGTCGCGCTCATAGTGAGGCACATGGATTTTCTTCAGTATTATACGTCCATTAACAAGGTGTATTATCCCATTGGCATCGGCGGCATTATAGTTGGCAAGCCTTGACGGGACAAAACGCACGTTTGCCTTTTCAAACACCTTTATTGCCGTATCGCCCTTGGCAGGATATTCCTTATGGTTGGCGGCAAACGATGTTATGGAAAACAAGACACAAAGAGAAAGGATGACATGCTTCATCGAAACGAGAATAAATATCGGGTATTTAGTTGCTTTCAATCACCTTGCCCGCTCCACGATAGAGCTTTATCGGACCGTCGAGCAATACGGCAACAACGGTTATCATGGGGTCAAGTGAGCGTTCCGGCACGTCAATATACAAATTGCCTGGCACTTCGCTCCAATAGTTCTTGTTGAAGACCTTCGACGGAATAATCTCGCCATCGCCCACAACCCACACGCGGTTAACCTTGTTCATCAATCCTTTCACCTCTATCGGGCCGTTGGGCTTGTAAGGCAAGTAGAGATACAGTATGTCGCCTGCCTTGTTGAGAGTGGTGTAACCTTGGAAATGCTCCAAAGGAATTCCTGCACGCGTGTCGTAGATTGCCTCCTTGTGCTTTTTCGTCCAACGCCCGAACTCCTTGAGTATCGCCACTTGCTCCTCAGGTATCGTGCCGTCTTCCTTCGGGCCTATATCGAGCAACATGTTTCCGCCCATAGAAAGACAATCCACGAAAGTACGCAGCAATATATATGGCGACTTGTAGTTGGTGTCGGCATGCTGATAACCCCACGAATCGTTCATGGTCATGCACAGTTCCCAATGCTTGTCTTGCGGACGCACCACCGGCACGCCTTGTTCAGGCGTGGCATAGTCGCCATATCCCTGTATTCGCGAGTTTATTATGACATTCTTGTTTGCCTTACGCAGGAAAGCAGACAAGCCCTTTGCATTCCAGGTCTCGGCGGTTTGCTCCCAGTCGCCATCAAACCAATAAAGGTCTGGCTTATACAGGTTGAGTTCGTCGAGCTGGTCGAAATCGAACTTCAGAAACTTCTTCCATCTTGTGGAGTCGTCTTTCACGTTGTAGCGTGAATCCTCACGCGTATAGTTAGGATAGTCGGGATGAGACCAATCTATAAGCGAATAATACAATCCGAGTTTCAACCCATGCTTGCGCACCTCTTTAACAAACGGTGTCACAATGTCTCGCTTTGCCGCCGTTGACTTAACGGTGTTGAGGTCACTATACTTAGTGTTCCACAAAGCCACGCCATCATGGTGTTTGGTGGTCAGCACCGTATATCTGGCCCCACTCTCCTTGATGAGGTCGAGCCAAGCCTTTGGATCATAGTTCTTGGCAGTGAAGCCTTCGCGTTGGCTCATATACTGCTCGTAAGGCAGGTACTTGTTGTAAAAAGACCAACTCTCCGACACACCATTGACGGCGTATATGCCGTAATGAATAAAGATACCCAACTTGGCGTGGTCGAACCACTCCATGCGTTTGTCTTTTTGCTCCTCCGTCTCTGTATTGGACGTGGCAGTCTGGGCTACCGCACTCGTCATGGCTGCCGCACAGAGTAAGGAAGTCAGGAAACGATTGATTCTCATAAGTGTTTATGTTTGTTCAAGAGTTAATATATTGCATTGTAGACAAAGGTATAAAATTATAATCGCATGACAATGTTTTTTTACCATTTTTTCTTGCCCTTACATTAATAATAATTTTTATGTGCTCCACATTTATGATTTCTCGAAATAGACCATTACCTTTGCATAAAGATTATAATTACGACAATTTAATATTACTAAACCAAGCATCATGAAAAAACTCTTTTTAACCCTCACTTTGGTATTGACTGCTTTTCTGGCGAGCGCGAAAGGCAACAAGATTCCAGTATACGCATGGACAGGCTTAGAGCAGAACACTGACGCGAAAAGCCTTACAACAGACTTCAAGGCATGGAAGAAGCATGGCGTGACTGGCGTATGTGTCAACGCTGGCATGGACATTGAGAAAATACGTCTTGCCTCAAAGGTAGCAAAAAAGCTTGGACTGGAATATCATGCATGGGTGCCGACGATGGTGCAAGGTGGGAAACCCAAAAGTTGGTACACGGTAAACCGTCTTGGGGAGTCGGCTTACGAGCGCCCCGCCTATGTGCCTTATTACACAACGCTCGACCCTCGCAACGAAGAGGTAAAGAAGTTCCTGACAGAGAAATTTGAGGAGATAGCCTCAATACCTGAAGTTGACTACGTGCAACTCGACTACATTCGCTATGCCGACGTGATTCTTGCACGTGGCCTATGGGACAAGTACGGCCTTACCATGAACGGGGAATACGCCAAGGCTGACTATTGCTACTGCCCCGACTGTGTGGCAGCATTCAAAAAGCAAAGTGGAATAGACATCACAAAGGTTACCGACCCATCGAAGATAAAGGAGTGGGCACTGTTTCGCTGTAAGGCCGTGACAGACCTCGTGAACACAATTGCCGATGCCGTTCACGCAAAAGGCAAGAAGATAAGCGCCGACGTGTTTCCCGGGCCAAAGAGCTATGCTGAGTGGATGGTACGCCAGCAATGGAACAACTGGAAACTGGATGCCGTGTTCCCAATGAACTACAATGACTTTTACATGGAACCTGCCGCCTGGGTTGGCAAGATAACAAAGGAAGAGGCAGAGTCGATCAAGGGAAAGAACATTTTGTTGTATAGCGGCCTTTTCATCTGCCAAGACTGGAAAAACAAGGACAAGGTTGTTGACCCTGAAAACTCGGGATTGTTGCCTTCTGAGATTGAGGAAGCCGTGGAGACATCAATGGCGGCTGGTGCTAACGGCATAAGCCTGTTCACACCCAACTCAATGACCGAAGAGCATTGGACTGAGCTTGAAAAGGTTCTCAAGAAGTTGGAGAAATAACTTCAGCTAAAGGTAAACCCTCTTGAACCGCAACCACATCATGACGCCAGCCGATGTAAGCCCGAAAGGGAAAGCCATCCATACGCCGACAAGTCCAAAGTTGAGCACGAAACCACAAAAATAGCCAACAGGGAGCGAAATGACAAAGAAGGCAATGAAGGCAATGAGCACAAGAGGCTTAACATCGGCTATGCCTCGCAGGGCGTTGGCATAAGTAATCTGCAGACCGTCGCCAAACTGGTAAACGAAGAATGGCACCAAGAGTGCTACGACCGTCGACGACACCTCACTGGAATCGGTAAACCAACCGCCGATGTGGTTGCGCAACAAGAAGATGATGCCACTTAACAACAACTCCAATGCCACCATGACTTGCAAGCCGGCAATCACGGTGTGGCGAACTTTCTCACGGTCGTTCTGACCATTGAAATAACTTGTGCGCACAGCTATCGCCGCACCCAACCCATAATAGACCATAAAGGTGAACTGAGATATGGTGATCATCACTTGATGTGATGCCAAGGCAATAGTGCCAAGCCAGCCAACCATGATTATTGACAGCGAGAACGACGCGGTCTCCATACCCATCTGCAAGGCTATGGGCGTGCCCAGCGACACTAAACGGCGCACCATTTGGCGCGACCATCCCAACCGCAAGAATCCCTCACGATATGGACGCATCTTCTTTCGAACAAAGAAAACGAAAAGAAACAAGGCCACCATCACTATACGCGACAAAAGTGTTGCCACGCCAGCTCCCACTAATCCCATCTCCGGCATGCCTGCCTTGCCATAAATCAATATATAGTTGCCAATTATATTAAGCGCGTTGCCCGAAAGCAGAATCCACATCGATGTTCGCGTATCGGTGATGCTATCGGTGAATTGCTTAAAGGCATTGAACAACATGACAAAAGGCAACGAGGCTAACAATACTAAAAAGTATGGCCTAATATAGGGCAACAACTCCTTTGGTTGCCCTATATTGCCAACATTAAAATAGAGTATTGTCAACGCTGCCATCATAAGCGCTCCTGCCATTAAGTTGGCCAACAGAGCACTACGGAGAGCCTTGCCTGCTTGCGGAAGTTCTTTACGGCCATAAAGCCCTCCAACTATTGGGGTAAGCCCATAAGAAAAACCCGTGGCAGCGATAATGACAAGGTTCATTATATTGTTGACAAAAGATGCGGCACCAAGTTCTGTTGTACTGTGGTGCCCTACCATCATGGTGTCAGCGAAACCTAAGATTATCATTCCAAGCTGCCCTACCATTATAGGTATTCCAACGGAAAGAAGAGAACGATAATGGCCTGGATACAGTCTCATGGTATAAAACTTATCTTAACCCTTGGTATAAAACTTATCTTAACCCTTCAACAGCCTTTGCGAGTTTCACCAAAGCTGCCTCAATATAAGCCTTTGGTGATCCTACGTTCAATCGCATGAAGCCCTCTCCACCAGGTCCAAACATCTCGCCGTCGTTAAGAGCAAGATGTGCCTTGTCTATGAAGAGATCGAGCAATGCCTTGTGGTCAAGCCGCAGCCCATGGCAGTTGAGCCATACCAAGAAGCTCGCCTCGGGGCGAATAGGCTTGATTTGCGGCATATGCTCACGACAAAAGTCCTCGACAAAGCGAATATTGTCCTCCACGGTTGCAAGCATCTGCCTGCGCCATTCATCGCCTTTGCGGAATGCCGTGATGGTGGCGATATGCGCAAAGATGTGGGCTTCATCAAGTTCATTGGCTTTCAACCAGCCAAAGAATCGCTTGCGAATATCAGGATTAGGCACTATGGCATGAGAGGATACTATTCCTGCTATATTGAATGTCTTTGTGGGAGCCTGCATGGTGATGCTGATTTGAGCGGCTTTCTCCGAGACTGAGGCAAAGGGGATATGCTTGTGTCCGAAAAGTGCCATGTCGCAGTGGATCTCATCACTAATGACAAGCAGATTGTGGTCATAGCAAAAATCGGCAAGACGAGAAAGCGTCTCACGACTCCAGCATATACCTCCAGGGTTGTGGGGATTGCACAGGATAAGAACGCGGCATTTGTCATCGCACACTCTTTCAAGCCCATCAAAGTCCATCTCATAATAATCACCAGCCTCTACATGGTCAGCCTCAAGTGCCTCGGGGTGGACTTTCAAAGGGTTCCACAACACCTCATGGTCGTTGGCGCGTGGCACAAGGAAAAACGGATGGTAAACCGGCGGCATGACAATGACTTTCTCGTCGGGTTTGCAGAAAAGGTTGCTGATTAAGCCTATGCCTTTTACAATGCCGGGTATAAAACTAATCCACTCTGGTTTGACATCCCAGTCGTGATGTTCCTTGATCCAATCAATGATAGCCGGACGGTAGTCGCTTGGTTCTACGGTATAGCCAAGGATGGGATGCTCCAATCGGTTACGCAAAGCATCGAGGATGTCGGGCATGACCGCGAAATCCATGTCGGCCACCCACAATGGCTGAAGGTCGTCACGACCCCAACGTGGCAACAGGGCCTCATGCATGAGGTCACCGCTGCCCTTACGGTCTATGATGGTATTGAAATCGTATTTCATGTGCATTATGTTTTTAGCCAAATGATTAAGACAAGGCTTGTTTTATGTCGTTGAAAATGTCGTCAACGTCTTCCAAACCAACACTCAAACGGATGGTAGTGTCGAGCACGTCCATCTTAACTTTCTCCTCGGGAGTGAAATTGCCAAAGATAGTTGAGTATGGATGAATGGCAAGGCTTCGGTTGTCGAAAAGGTTCGTTGCGCGATGCACCAATTTCAGTTTGTTAAGGAAGTTGAAGCATGCCTTCTCGTTTTCCAAGTCTATGCAAACCATTGCGCCTGCCGTTTTGCCAAATTGCTTTTGAGCGAGGGTGTAAAACTTGTTGTCTTCCAATCCAACATAGTTAACCGCCTTTATTTGCTTCAAGTCGCGCAATTTCTTGGCAAGGCTCAGTGCGTTCGACGACTGTACGCGATAGCGGGCATCAAGCGTCTCAAGACCCATGGTTTGCATAAAGGCAACCTGAGGGGTCATGTAAGCTCCAAAGTTGAAAAGCAGTTCACTCTTTATAGTCGGGGTGAAGCCTTTGGTGTAGTCGGTGCCATAATCTATTATCAAGCCTCCGAGGGATGTAGCGCCGCCACTAATGTATTTAGTTGATGAAACCACCTCTATGTCTACCCCAAGTTGTTTTGCCGAGAACATGGTGAACGGGATTGTAGTGGTATCGGCCACGAGAGGGATATTGTGCTCGTGGGCGACACTTGCCAAGGCCGTAAGGTCAGCAACCTCCATTTGCGGGTTGGTGATTATCTCAACAAAGATGCAGCAAGTGTTGTCATCTACCGCAGCCTTTACCTTCTCTATGTCGGTAAGGTCTGTCGTATGAAGGTCTACCCCAAACTTTCTCAACGAGCGGTTGAGAAGGTCAAAGGTGTTGCCAAACATATGGGTAGACGACACCACGTTCTTGCCTTGTGCTGTAAGGGCAAGCATGACGTTACTTATTGCCGCCATGCCACTATTGAGAGCTGACACGCTGAACGCGTCTGTAAGCACACGCACACGATCTTCGAGATTATCGACAGTAGGATTCTCACATCGTGAATAGTCGGGAGCATCTATGCGCTCACAAAAGGCGTCGGCCATCGTTTGAGCGTCATCAAACTCGTATGCCACGGCATTATATACTGGCATGCTCAAGGCATCATAGGCATCACGACGGCGATAAGGCAAATGAATTGCCTGTGTATTTTTCTTCATTTTAGATTAATGATTAGTACCATTGAACGGCGTTGCTGTAACCAGAACGCTTGTCGTATTTCAACGCGTCAGTAAGTGTCGACGCATTGCAACGGAACGTGAAATTATAGCTTGCGTAAGGAGCGAGGACGAGAGAGCAACTCATGTTAAAGCAGTGGAGGTCACGCTGCAATGATGCCGTGGTCATTGAGATCTTGTGGTTGTCAAAGTCATAACCAGATGAGAAACTGATGTTCCAACCGTCAGATATGCGGAGGTTACCGCTGACATTGAGAGTCTGCGTGAACTTATACGGATAACGCATTGTCTTGTAGTTGAACTTCTTTACATCAGTGTTTTCACTCATGGTTATGCCATATCCAAAAGTGAGCGACCAAGGCATGGAAAACCTCATGTAGCCATCACCGTCGGTATCGGCCTTGCCACCACTGTTTTCTTTGGAGGCCCCACGCTGTGCGTCAATCATCGTGTCATCGACATTGCTTTCTATATCAGTGTTTATCTCGCCATCATCGTTTTTCTTGTTCTTTTTATCCTTGTCGTCATCATCCTTGGCTCCACCAAAGAGTTTCTTGATTTTCTCGGGAGTCAAGGTATAAGAAATGTTTTGCGACATGCCTTGGAAACGTCCCCATTTTCCCATACCCCAATAAGTATGGTTGCCGACATACGGATTGCCTTGGCTGTCAAGTTCATAAGCGTAAGAAGCGAATACGCCCGTCATGTTGAACGTATAGTTTTTCCACCATTTCAATCGAAGGTTGACGGAGAGGTCGCTGAGAGGCTTCTCCTTTGCCGCCATGTTATACGACATGGACCATCCGAGTTGATCGATGAGGCTGAGTTTCTTGAATCCCGTGGAGTCCTTGTCGCTCTTTATCTTCATCTCTATGTTGTTGTCGAAACTCCATGACACACTACCCGTGCGTCCTTTGCCAGGCACGCCATACAGCGCGTTTTGGTAAGGCGAGTATTGCACGAGGGAAACATTGCCATCCGCGTCGGTCTTTTGGTATGTTTGATAATATCCATAGCGTGAGGCACTGAAGTCTGGGGCGTAGCTGAAGCTCACCGTTGGCGTTATGACATGCCTTATCGCCTGTATCTTGTCACCAAAAATCTTGCGATTCGGCTTCCAGAATCCATATACCTTTGTGGAGGCCGACAGCGAGAGATTCCAGTTATATACGTTGTGGAAACCGTAGGTGGTGTCGGAAACTTCTGTTTGCGTCTTTTCATCCCACGACTTGTTAACCTTGTTGGTATACATTCGGTCAGTAAAGTTGAACGAAGGATTGATGTTGATATATTTGAACAACGTGAAGTTTGCGCTTACCGGGATGCTGTGTTGGAATCCATTGCGCCAATCCTTTATAAGGCTTGAGTGCATCAACTGGTTCTCTTTGGTGTTGATAGAGTTGGAGAATTGTCCAGTATAGCTCATTGAAATCTTCTCATACCAACGCTCGTCGCCAGCCACATGCTTGCGACGGAAAGGGTAAAAGCGAGATATGCTTATGTTAAGATCTGGCAGTGTCATTGAGATGGTGGAGTCGCGCATGTTCTGGCTGAGGTTCGCCGTGGAACTTAGCGTCATGCCAATGCTCGAGAATGTGGTGCTCCAATTGACAGAAGATGTACGCGTAGACTGCGTTAGCGACTGCGGATTATACATGCTTGTCAAGTTGTTGCGCTCATAACTTGACGTGGCAAAGTTGACGCTGGCAGAGAGCGACATGAACGGATTTGCCTTGGAATCCTGCCTATGGCTCCATTGCAGCTTAAAACTCGTCTGCTTTGCATAGTCGGGCATGCCCTTGTCGCCAGTACGCGTGTCTTGATAGCTAAAAAGGAAAGAACCGTTATACTTATAGCGTTTCCTATAGTTGCTTGTGGCAGTGAGTCCCCATGACCCCTTGGTATAAATCTCGCCAATGAGCTTGAGGTCCATCTTGTCGCTAATGGCAAAATAATAGCCACCGTTCCTCAAGTAGAAACCACGGTTTGATTCATCACCATAACTTGGCATGATAAAACCCGAACTATAGCTCTTGGTAAACGGGAAAAAGCCATAGGGTATGGCAAAGGGCAAAGGCACGTCGGCCACTACAATGTAAGCCGGGCCAAAGACGGCGTCTTTGCCTGGTCGAACCTTGGCACGCGAAAGGGAAATGTAGAAATCAGGATGTTCCTTGTCGCAAGTAGTGTAGCGACCATGAGCGAGATAAACGTCACCACTGGCGGTACGCTTCGATATCTCGCTTCGCAGGAAACCATCCTCCTGCTTGGTCAACGCATTCTGCACCAAGCCTTTCTTTGTCTTGAAGTTGAAGGCAATGGTATCGGTGTCATAGTTGTCGGCACCCATGACAAAGACAGGGCGGCCTTTCACGCCATCCTTCTCAGTGCTGTCTGGTGAACCCGTGGCATGGACGAGCGAAGAGTCAAGATTCATGCGTATCTTGTCACTCTTCAGATCCATGTTCTCATATTTCACCTCCGAGTTGCCATAGAGCTTGGCATCTTTGGTCATGGCATCATAAACCAAGGAATCGTTTGCCGAATAGGTAACGGGGGCATCGATACCTTGTTTCTTCGCGCGGTTTATAGAGTCGGCCCGAATGGAGTCGTCTATGGCTTTGTTGTGATGATAAACGGCAAGTTGGAGAGAGTCCATCGTTAGCGTGTCTATCTCCGCTTGATCAACCTTTATTGAATCTTTGCCGTTTGTTGTCCCTGCGCCGTGCTTCTTCACAGGAAGAAGGGTGTTGCCACCAGCCCAGGCACATACCACAGCGGAAATGAGCAATATGATGAAAGACTTAGTCCTTAAATATGTCCACATTATTAATGCATGTATTTTGGTGCATATATTATCGCATTATGGCAATGCATAATATTAGTGCAAAATTACAATATTATATTGTGAAAGATGACCTCTTTTCGCAAATTTAACGTCTTGCCAATGTTATATGCAGCAACTTTATGCAACGAAATAATGTTTATTTTGTCGTTTGTTCCATTCACGACAATGTACGGCAACCAATCGCCTCAATCAGATTTGTTAATATAGACTAAATATAATCAATTATCCGCCTCTCATTTTTGCAATTACAAATAAATAGTTAACTTTGCACAACCAATTCGTACAGAATCAAAAATATCATCTGTATTTTGCTTCAACGAAAGGTTCCGTAGCTCAGCTGGATAGAGCAACAGATTTCTAATCTGTGGGTCCAGGGTTCGAATCCCTGCGGAATCACAAGGTA
>CAVBXD010000047.1:0-15295 GCA_963599465.1 Oscillospiraceae bacterium
GCTTGCGCCGATGGTACTGCAATGCAATGCGGGAGAGTAGGTAGCCGCCTCCTTTTAAATAGAGCCTCGAGGATAACATTATCCCCGAGGCTTTTTTTATGCGTTTCCCCATGATAAAGTCATTACGTCGTTTATTCTATTCTGTCATAAGATTGCCACGAAGCAATGGCTTTGGCATTCAATCGCCCTTTGCGTTTAGATTTGTAACACAAGTGGTGCGTGATAAGAGACAACATGATTATTACTCTTCATTAGATTCTAATTATGGGGATTCTGATCTCCGACTCCGTAAATTTTATCTCCGTCTTCTTGATTTCGTTAATACTGAACAATGTTTTGATGTTGTATATGTTATTGAGGGAATCCACTTGTCTGACCAGACATATGCCTTGTGGGAATCTGTCATTGAATCGAGAAAAGTTGTTGTGAGTTTTGATTTGTATGATTGTGGGGTTGTCTTTCTTGATGGTAATATGGCAAAATTTAACTATAAGGTAATGTTAGTTTAGGTTTTTATGATTTGTTATATTGCATCTAACAAAAAAAATTACATAAAAGATTGTGGAATCATTTTTTTTGTTTATTTTTGCGACTCGTAAACAAGCATTAAAAACGACAAATTATAACTATTATGTATTGGACACTTGAATTGGCTTCCAAATTGGAGGATGCCCCTTGGCCAGCTACTAAGGAAGAGTTGATTGATTATGCTGTTCGTTCTGGTGCCCCAGATGAAGTGGTACAGAACTTACAGGAGATAGAGGATGAAGGAGATGTTTATGATAGCATCGAAGACCTTTGGCCTGATTATCCTTCTAAAGAAGATTTCCTTTGGAATGAGGACGAGTATTGATTACACAGTGAGCTATTCTGTATAGCTTAAAGCTTTTTATACCAGCGGTATGAGATTTTTTAGAAGATTCTCATACCGCTTTTTTCGGAAAGATCTATCCCACGATGTAGCGTGCCCAGCGTCCGCATGCTTTCCTTTTTGCGTTATTAATGTTCTTTTCGTGCGTTTCCCACGTTGTTTTATGATATATAAAGTTTGCTTTTTAAATATCCTATTTTATATATCCGCATCTTGTAATAAAAACGCTACCTTTGCAGACAATAAGTTATGATGCAATAACGTGAGTAACTCTGTGGATCCGTGTCGTTGGTCGCTGAAAGCGGCAACGCCCCAGGTCTGCTTCATTATAGATTGAACGTGTCAACCAGAAGATTCTGTATACTATCTATCCTCTTGCTTGTCGGAGTTTCTGTTTCAAAGGCTCAGTATGACCCATCCTTCAGCCACTATTATGACATGGAAACATCCTTCAACCCATCTGCTGCTGGCAGGCAATCATACCTCAATGTTGTCGCCGCTTATGCGATGGACATGGCTGGTTTTGAGCATAACCCGAGGACGGCTTATGTCTCGGCAGACATGCCTTTTCGTGCCTTGCGCTCCTTTCATGGCGTGGGCGTTAATTTCATGAACGATCAGATAGGTCTCTTCACCCACACCAAGCTTGATTTACAATACGCGTTTCAGTTGCCTTTGTTTAAAGGCCATTTGCGTTTAGGACTGCAAGCTGGATTCATAAGTGAGAAGTTTGACGGAAGCAAGATTGACCTGGAAGATAGCAGTGACCCAGCGTTCTCGTCAACAGCGTTGACAGGCAGCACCGTAGACCTTGGTGCCGGAATGTTCTATACTCATGGGGCTTGGTATGGTGGTGCGTCAGTTCACCATCTCAATTCTCCGCTTGTGTCTCTTGGTGACAACAATGAGTTGAAAATATTACCCACATATTATTTTACCGGAGGAGGCAATATTTCTTTCCGTAATCCGTTTATAACATTAAAGCCATCTTTCTTGTTTAGGACAGATGGCACAGGGTGGCGTGGCGACGTGACGGGAAGGCTTGTCTATACCAACGAGTCGAAGATGCTTTATGTTGGTGTGACATACAGCCCTACCATTTCCGCTACCATTCTTCTCGGTGGCAGTTTTCATGGCGTAATCTTAGGTTACAGTTACGAGGTCTACACGTCCAGCATCAATCCGGGCAACGGCAGTCATGAACTGTTTGTCGGATATAGGCATGAAATAAATTTTGCCAAGAAAGGCAAGAATCTGCATAAGAGTGTAAGAATACTATAAGTAAAGTTGACAGAACAGATATTAATCATATGAAGAATATCATATTATTATTAAGTTTGACAATGTTGTCGTTGTCTTTGACAGGCTGTTTCAGTGCCAAGTCTGCTTCCATGTCGGGCAAGGGCGGTGAAGTGGTTGGCGTAGGTGGCCGCCCTTTCACGGAGCCAACCCCCTATGGAATGATACGCGTTGACCGTGGCTACTTGAAGATGGGAGACCTGAAGAGCGATAGCCTTTGGGGTAAGAGCGTTCCCGTAAAAGACATATCCGTTGACGGCTTTTGGATGGACCAGACGGAGATCACCAATTCCCAGTACAAACAATTCGTCAACTGGGTTCGCGACTCCATCCTCCGCACACGTCTTGCTGACCCTAACTATGGAGGCGATGAGTCCTATATGATTACCGAGGACAAGAACGGCGACCCTGTCACGCCTCATGTGAACTGGAACAAGCGCTTGCCGCGCAAGCCAAACGAGGATGAGCAGAGGGCAATAGAAAGCCTGTATGTCACCAATCCCGTTACAGGTGAGAAAATGCTCGATTACAGGCAGATGAACTATCGTTTCGAGATTTACGACTATACTGCTGCCGCGCTTCGTCGCAACCGTATCAACCCGGAGGAGCGTAACCTCAACACCGATAATGTAGTAGATCCAAACCAGGTGGTGATGATAAGCAAGGACACGGCTTATATTGATGAGTCGGGCAAGGTAGTGCGTCAGACCATTGACCGCCCGCTCTCAGGGCCATGGGACTTCTTGAACACTTATATCGTAAACATTTATCCAGACACTACATGTTGGGTAAACGATTTCCGCAATGCCGACAACGAGGTTTATCTCCGCAACTATTTCTCCAACCCTGCTTACAACGACTATCCTGTTGTAGGCGTGACATGGGAACAGGCCAATGCGTTCTGCGCTTGGCGTACAGACTATCTGTTGAAGGGCTTGGGGCCGGAGGCGCGTTATGTGCAGCGTTATCGCTTGCCGACAGAGGCAGAATGGGAATATGCCGCCAGAGGGAAGAATCAGACGGAGTTTCCCTGGGAAAACAAGGACGTGATGAGTGGCAATGGCTGTTTCTATGCCAACTTCAAACCCGACAGGGGCAACTATACTAAGGATGGAAACCTCATCACGGCAAAGACGGGCAGCTACTCGCCAAATAGTAACGGCTTATACGATATGGCAGGTAACGTGGCAGAATGGACAAGCACCATTTATACCGAAGCGGGAGTGGATGCGATGAACGATATTAATCCGCAACTGAAATACAATGCCGCCTTGGAAGACCCCTATCGCTTGAAGAAGAAGAGCGTTCGCGGTGGCTCATGGAAAGACCCCGAGAGCCTCATACGTTCGGCATGGCGCGCGTGGGAGTATCAAAACCAACCGAGGAGCTATATCGGGTTCCGTTGCGTGAGGTCGTTGGCTAACTCAATAAGTGGAAAACAAAAAAGGAAATAACTATGTCAAAGTACAGTAATTATAATATTGTCTACCGCTTGCAAAAGTGGATGGATACCGTGGCGGGTCAAACGTTTCTCAACTATGCCTACAGTTGGGGTGCATCCGTCGTCATTCTCGGAGCGTTGTTCAAGCTGACCCACTTGCCTGGTGCCAATGTCATGCTGTTCTTAGGTATGGGAACAGAGGTGTTCGTGTTCTTTATATCAGCCTTCGACCGTCCGTTCGACAAGACCGCGGAAGGCAGGGAAATGCCTACCCATCTGACAGAAGAATACCTTGAGACTGGGAGGGTGGAATATTCAGCGGGAAGTGTGGAACAGTCTACCCAACGGGCAAATGACAATACGGTTAATGTTGAGGTCGCGAGGGCTGCCGAAACGGGCTCAAGTGTAACTGCAGCCATGCCGCAACAATCGGCATACGTGCCACATATGAGTCAGGAAGAGGCAGAGGCGTTGAATGAGGCTCAAGGGAACTATGTTGAAGAGCTCAAGACTCTTGTAGATACTCTTAAAAAGGTGAACGAGCAGAGCTCACGTCTCACGCGCGACAGTGAGGAAATGGAAAATCTCAACCGTACGCTTACGGGCATCAGTAGGATATACGAGATGCAACTCAAGGGCGCAAGCAAGCAGATGGGAACCATAGACGAGATCAATGCACAAACAAAGAAGATGGCTGAGCAGATAGACCAGCTTAACCATATCTATGCGCGCATGATAAAGGCAATGACGGTAAACATGCCACGGGTAAGTGAAGAATAAAAAGAGAAGTGAAAGGTGTAGAGTGAAAAACGAAGAATTCTATCGAATTAAGAATATATAACATAAATGGCAATCAAGAAACGACCGATCTCTCCACGCCAGAAGATGATTAACCTCATGTATATCGTTCTTTTGGCAATGTTGGCACTCAACGTGTCGACAGAGGTGCTTCAGGGCTTTGCCGTAGTGCAAGAAAGTCTTGACCGCACCACCAACAACGCGTCGAAGGAGAATGCCGCCATATACAATGACTTCCGCGACCAGATGCTACGTAACCCGGAAAAGGCGAAGGTTTGGTATGAGAAGGCAACGACGGTAAGAAACATGAGTGACTCGCTCTATAACCTTGCCGAGACTTTGAAACTTGCGATCGTCAAGGAAGCCGATGGAGCGGATGGCAATCTGAAAGACATAAAGAACACGGATAACATCGACGCCGCCGGAACCGTGATGTTGGCACCTTTAACAGGCAAGGGAAAACAATTGTTTAATGCCATCAACAGTTATCGTGAGCGCATCCTTGGTTTTGTCACCGACCCTCGCCAACATGCCATTATCGCGAGCAACCTTTCAACGGCAGTGCCAAAGGGCAAGAATAACCTTGGCAAGAACTGGCAAGAATATATGTTTGAGGATATGCCTGTCGCGGCAGCCGTCACCTTGTTGTCAAAACTGCAAAACGACGTGCGCTATGCCGAGGGAGAGGTGCTGCATTCTTTGGAGGCCAACATTGGCCTAAAGGATATTCGCGTAAACAAGCTTGAGGCCTTTGTGGTGCCAGAGAAGACGACCCTTTATCCAGGCGAACGTTTCAATGCCAATATCGTTATGGCGGCAGTTGACACTACCAGTCAGCCTGAGATTTACGTCAACGGCTCACGCGTCACCACCAAGAATGGGCAATATGGTTTTGTGGCAGGTGGAGTGGGAGAGCACCAGTTTGGCGGATACATCTTGATGCGCAACTCCCATGGCGACGTGCTTCGTCGCAATTTCGTGCAGAAATATAATGTCATTCCTGTACCCGGAGGCGCTACCGTAGCCGCTGACTTGATGAACATGCTTTATGCCGGATACGATAACCCCGTTAGTGTCAGTGTGCCAGGCGTGCCACAAAACGCTGTTTCCGTGAGCATGACAGGAGGCCGTCTTACATCCAAGGGCCCTGGAAAGTATATTGCCGTGCCTTCCACTGTTGGCCATGATGTCACGTTCCATGTCACGGCGCGTGACGGCAAGACTACAAGAAGCTTCCCGCCGTTCACGTTCCGTGTGCGCAAGTTGCCCAACCCAACACCATACATAGCCTTGGGTGATGATCGCTTCAAGGGTGGCAACATGTCCAAGGCAAGTCTGATGGGAGCCAGCCACCTGAAAGCAGCCATCGACGACGGAATACTCGACATACAGTTCCGTGTGACGGGCTTCTCGACCGTGTTTTACGACAACATGGGCAATGCCGTCCAGATGGCATCCCAAGATTCAGAGTTCACAGACCGTATGCGTGACCAGTTCCGAAGGCTAAGCCGTGGTCGCCGCTTCTATATCACAGAGGTACATGCCGTGGGACCAGACGGCGTGGCGCGTGTGTTGCCAGGAGCCATGGAGGTGAAGGTGAGATGATTTTTACTGAAACAAACAGAAACAAAGATACTCTTATGAAGAGGTTATTTATATTTTTCGCATTTATTACCATGGGTGCCTCTTGTCTCGTGGCGCAGCCGAAGGCTCGTCGCCAAGAGCAGCAAGCCACGAAGTCGAACAGTAACAACATGACTTTGCGTCAGCAGATAGATTTTCCAACCGATGAACCCATGAGCGGTGATGTCGTTTGGCGGAGGGACGTTTACCGTGAGCTTGATCTCAACGACGAGGCTAACGCGGCGTTATATTATCCCGTTGAACCCAACGGGCAGCAGGTAAATCTTTTCACGTTGCTCTTCAAGCTTATCATGTCAGGTCCGAATCATGGCGGAGTTGCCGCCTATTCTTACGACGTGAACAGTGGAAATGAGAAATTCGACGAGTCGTTGCGTTTGAGTGCCAAGAAGTTTCTCGACGACTATCACATCTTCTATGAGAAGACCGACCGCGGTGTGCACATAGATGACAGCGACATACCTTCTGCCGAAGTCAAGGCTTACTATGTCAAGGAAAGCAGCTATTATGACCAGAACACATCGTCGTTTCACCGTCAGGTGACGGCACTTTGCCCCGTGATGTTCCGTGACGATGATTTTGGCGATGGAGCCACTAAGTATCCCTTGTTTTGGGTCAAATACAGCGACTTGGCCCCATACCTCGCCAAGCAGATGGTTATGACGAGCAGTGTCAACAATGCCGCTATGATGAGCATAGCCGATTATTTTGCCACAAACAGTTATAAAGGAAAGATATATAAAACCAATAACATGCTTGGGAAAACCCTTGCTCAAGAAGTTGGCAACGATTCCGTGAAACTTGCAAACGCGCAGCAGCGCATCGACTCGGAGATAGCCTCTTTCGAGAGCCATCTATGGGGGGACCAGGCGAAGAAAGACTCGCTCGACTCCATTGCCAAGCTCGATACTAAGCAAGCTAAGGCTGTGAAAAATAGTTCCCGGATACGCCGAGCATCAGCCAAGTCACCAAGGGTGAAGCAGAGCCGTTCGCGCACGTCACAGTCGTCGTCGGCATCGGGAGCCGCAAGAGTGACAGTGAGAAGGCAGAGGCATTGACATGAATAGAAAAAATGTTAGTTTAAGATTTATAAGATGAGAAAGATAATCGTAATATTAGTTTTGTTTTTAAGTTTGTCTGCTTCCGTTAACGCACAGGTAAAACTCGGTGTGAAAGGAGGCTTGAACGTCAGCAGCTTGAAGTTGAGCGATGACATGTGGACAACCGACAACAAGGCGGGATTTTTCTTCGGTCCCATGCTGAAAGTCACGGTGCCATTGTTTGGCTTGAGCTTCGACGTGGCAGCCCTTTATGACCAGAAAGAGGCCAAGATGCAGTGGGGAGACGTGGTTGGACCTTCGGACATGAGCCAAACGACCACCATTAAGCAAAAATATATTGATATTCCTGTCAATGTGAGATATGGCATCGGGTTGGGAAGTTTGGCGAATGTCTTTGTCTTTGCCGGCCCGCAATGGGGCATCAACGTTGGTGACAAGGATTTCAAATGGGATGCGCGTAGCAGTTATTCCCTGAAAAAGGCAACCGTCAGCGTTAACATCGGTGCCGGTGTCACTATCCTTAAACACTTGCAGGGCTCTGTAAACTATAATATCGAGTGCAACAAGTCTGGCAAGATGGATACCGGCAGAGATTATTCAGAAGACGCTAAATGGGTCAAGGGCCACAACAACACTTGGCAGGTATCTCTTGGCTATTGGTTCTGATTGATGAAATATGTAGACGTAATCTTGCCCTTACCCCTTCAGGACTTTTTTACCTATTCCGTGAGCGACTCGCTCGCCGCCCGCATTGTCATGGGCGTGCGTGTGCTCGTGCCCTTTGGCAAGAGCAAGACCTACTCGGCCATGGCCGTAAGGGTTCATGCGGACAAGCCAGACCTCCCCGACAGCAAGATTCGCGAGATATTGGCGCTGCTCGACGACGCGCCCGTTCTTTTACCTAACCAGTTAAGGCTTTGGCGGTGGATAGCCGATTACTACATGTCGCCACTTGGCGACGTGATGAACGCCGCGCTCCCCGCGGGTCTAAAGGCGGAAGTGGGCTATAAGCCAAAGACGGAGGCGTGTGTCGCCATTGGCGAGAAGTTTGTCAACGAGGAGGCTCAAAGGGCCGCGGTGGAGATGCTTCGCCGAATGCCAAGGCAACAGGCTGCGTTCAAGACCTTTCTGAACCTCATTGGCGATTCCAAATCAGGCATTGTCACCCGTGAGGAGCTTATGAACGAGGCCCATTGCACGGCTGCTATCGTAAAACAACTTGTTGCGCAAGGCTTCCTCCAATCAATTGATCGCGAGGTGAAAGATATCAATCGTGGCGGCGTTTACCATCCCGAGCTGATGCAACCATTAAGCGAGCCACAGGCGCGCGCCAAGGATGAGACGGAAAGGTTGTGGCACGACAAGAACGTAGTGTTGCTTCACGGTGTGACATCGAGCGGGAAGACAGAGATTTATATCCATCTCATACAAGAGGTCCTAAGCAAGGGCGGACAAGTGGTTTTCCTCTTGCCGGAAATTGCCCTCACCGTGCAGATGACCCAGCGCTTGCAACGCGTGTTCGGCTCACGGCTTGGCATCTATCACTCCAGATATAGCGACCGTGAGCGAGTGGAGATTTGGCGCAAGCAACTTTCAGATAATCCTTACGACATCATCCTTGGGGCTCGCAGTGCCATATTCTTGCCTTTCAAGAAGCTTAGTCTCGTCATTGTCGACGAGGAGCACGAGACAAGTTTCAAGCAGCAAGACCCTGCTCCACGCTATCATGCCCGTTCCGCCGCAATCGTCATGGCGCAAATGTTTGGAGCCAAAGTACTTCTCGGTACCGCCACGCCTTCAATGGAAACCTACTACAACGCCAAGACCGGCAAATATGGTCTTGTCACTCTTTCAACACGATTCAAGGGAGTGGAATTGCCTGAAATAGAAGTCGTGGACGTTAAGGACTTGCGACATCGCAAGATGATGTCGGGACCATTCTCGCCACGTCTCCTTGCCGCCCTGCGTGAGGCGTTAGGCAATGGCAAACAAGTAATTCTGTTCCAGAACCGTCGAGGCTTCGCGCCTGTCTTGTCGTGTCATACCTGCGGTTGGACACCTAAATGCACCAACTGTGACGTGTCGCTCACTTATCATAAGCGTCTCAACCTGTTGACTTGCCATTATTGTGGTTTCACGATGCCAGTGCCAGAGTCGTGTCCCAACTGTGACAACCCTCATCTCTCCGATCGAGGCTTTGGCACGGAGAAAATCGAGGATCTTGTGCGTGCGGAGTTTCCCGAGGCTTCTGTTGCTCGCATGGATCTCGACACCACTCGCACCCGTGGGGCATATGAGCGACTGATAGACGAGTTTGGAACTGGCAAGACCAACGTGCTCATAGGTACACAGATGATCTCCAAGGGTCTTGACTTCGACAAAGTTGCGGTGGTTGGCATTCTTGATGCAGACACCATGCTCAACTATCCCGACTTTCGCGCTTACGAGAACGCTTTCATGATGATGAGCCAGGTGGCCGGTAGAGCTGGACGCAAGGGGAAGCGAGGTTTGGTGATATTGCAGACTAAGACACCCGACTTGCCGGTAATCGCTCAGGTGGTGAGAAACGATTATAAGGCGTTTTACGATAATTTGCTTGAAGAACGTTCCTTATTTAATTATCCGCCTTTCTCCCGTTTGGTTTATGTATACCTCAAACACAAGAATGAAGGAGTGGTCGAGATGGCGGCGCAGGAGACTGGTGGCAAGTTGCGCCAGTTGTTTGGCGACCGTGTGCTTGGTCCCGACAAACCATCCGTGGCAAGAGTAAAGGCGGTGTTTATCCGAAAGATTGTGCTAAAACTGGAAACAGGTATTGATCTGAGGAAGATGCGTCAGGCTCTTTACGCCACACGCGAAAGTATAGTGTCGCAGCTCTGTTACAAATCTGTGCAAATATATTTTGACGTAGATCCCGACTGACGGCATCCGCATTCATACTCATATTTGCTCGCGAAAGACAATAGCCTACAAAAACATAAAAGGTGTGTCCCTGTATTTAGGGACACACCTTTTATTATAGTTTTATTTGAAGTTTAGAGATTCTTGTTGTCCTCGTTCCACTTCTCCACTGGAGGTACGATGCCGAGGTCGATAACCTCTTGGCGCATGTCGCAGAGGTGTTGGTAGCTCTTCTGCAAGTCAGCCATCTCCTCTTCTGTGCCAGAAGGAGTGGTATAGTGTACGCCAGTCTTGTCGATAGTTGTAGGCAGAGCCATCATCACGTCCTTGATGCCAAGCTCAGGAAGATTTGCGTAGCAACCAGCTGGCAATGTGAAAGGCTCGCCGCCCATGGCAGCCTCGATCATCTTCACGGCGTTGTAGGCAGGGCTCTGGAATGAGCTGCGGCCACGAAGTTTGATAATGTTTGAACCACCCTGTGTAGTCATGTGCTTGATCTCCTCCCAACGCTCAGCTGAAAGGCCAAGCTCCTGAAGAGGCTTGCCGTCTACCTTCACCTGTGAGGCGAAGACAGCCATCTGCTCGCCGTGGCCACCGTATGTGTGTGCGCCAGTCACCTTGTCCTGCTGCACGCCGAACTCGTGGGCGAGAGCCTGCTGCAAACGAGTAGAGTCGAGGGCTGCGAGAGAAGTGAGCTGGTTTGGCTTCAAGCCGCTGTGGATAAGAGCTGTGAGAGCTGTAACGTCAGCAGGATTGAAAATCACAACCACGTGCTCCACGTCGGGGCAATATTTCTTGATGTTCTCACCGAAGTCTGCGGCAATCTTGCAGTTGCCTTTCAGCAAGTCCTCACGGGTCATGCCGGCCTTGCGGGGAGCACCGCCCGAAGAAATGATGTATTTGGCGCCAGTGAAAGCCTTCTTGGCAGCTTCTGCTACCTTCTCAGGATCGTTCATGTCCTCCACTGCGGGAGCATAGTAGCTGAGGTTTGCTCCAGGAACAGCGCACTGCTCCATCTCGTCGAATACGCCATGCACACCAGGCTCGTAGATGTCATACAGGCAGATGTTAGGAGTCAGACCCAGCATCAAGGCACTCTGAACCATGTTTGAACCAATCATACCGCCTGCTCCGACGATAAGAAGCTTGTCGTTTGTTAAATACTTCATAACTTAGTTTGTGTTTTAAAAGTTTCCTTTTTTCCGCTGCAAAGGTAAAGAAAATAAAATAGAAGTGATTATTTTTTTTCGTTGCGAAATGTTGTATAATATTAAAACCTTATAATTTGCAATCTCTGTTTGACATATTGGCACAATGAAGCTTCTGACCTCACTTTACAAGTGTTTTTCTTGTGCTGATTACCTTACTTAAACCGAACTTGCTACTTGGATTTGCGGAAGTTTGCGAATTTTCTTGATGTGCGGTGAGATTGTTCTCAAAGATTCTTATCTTTGCATTATATTTACTACATCATCAATGATACCAGCCATGACAAACGACACGATACTGAGCCGCCTCGCCAACCTGCGCGAGGTGATGCGTCGCGAGAAACTCGACGCTTTCGTTTTTCCATCAACCGATCCACACCATTCCGAGTATACCCCCGACAGATGGAAGGGCAGGGAATGGATAAGCGGGTTCAACGGTTCAGCAGGCACTGCTGTGGTGACTTTGGACGCAGCAGCCCTTTGGACAGACAGCAGGTATTTTCTTGCGGCGGAGGAACAATTGGCGGGTACGTCGTTCCAGTTGATGCGCTTGAAAATGAAAGACACGCCCTCTATTGCGCAATGGCTTGCCGATAAGCTCAAGGATAACAACGCACAGGTAGGCGTGGACGGAATGTGCAACAACGTCAGTTCGGTGGAAAATCTCATCCGCGACCTGCGCCGCAATGGAGGAATAACCGTCAGGACCAACCTCGATCCGTTGAACGAGATATGGAACGGTCGCCCTTCCATTCCCGACAATAAGATAGAGGTACACCCACTAAAATATGCGGGCGAATCGGCAGTCTCAAAGATGAGGCGAGTGCGGGCTGCGCTGCGCGACAATGGAGCGGACGGAATGCTCGTTTCGGCACTCGACGACATAGCGTGGTTGCTGAACCTCAGAGGCTCTGACGTGCATTGCAACCCAGTGTTTGTGGCGTATCTGCTGATTAGTACCAACGAAGCAACTTTGTTTATTGACAAATGCAAGGTCACTTCGGAAGTTGACGATTACCTGAAATCCCAAGGGGTAAAGGTGGCAGCCTATGAAAAAGTGGGCGAAGGGTTGAGAAAATATTTTGAGTATAATATCCTTCTTGACCCAGAAGAAACATCCTACACATTATATAATATAATTGCCTCGGCAGACAGCAAGGCTTATGCCAAGGAAATAGCGAGGAGTGCCTCGCCCATTCCCACGATGAAGGCCGTGAAAAACGATACGGAGATAGCCGGATACCACAGTGCCATGCTCAAGGACGGCATTGCCATGGTAAAGTTTCTTAAATGGCTTAAGCCGGCAGTGGAGGCAGGCGGACAAACCGAGATCAGCGTTGACCGCAAGCTTACAGCACTTCGTGCAGAGCAACCTCTCTTCCGCGGAATCAGTTTTGACACCATAGCCGGCTATAACGCCCACGGTGCCATAGTACACTATGAGGCGACACCCGATACCGACATCCCACTTGAGCCTAAGGGCCTGTTGCTGCTCGACAGCGGCGCGCAATATGAGGACGGGACGACGGACATCACGCGCACCATCGCCCTTGGCCCAGTATCTGAGGAGATGCGTCGTGTCTACACGCTCGTGTTGAAAGGACACATACAGTTGGAACTGGCAAAATTTCCCGACGGAGCCTCTGGTACTCAGATCGATGCCCTGGCGCGTGAGGCTATGTGGCGCGAAGGCATGAACTTCCTTCATGGCACGGGGCATGGAGTGGGGTCGTATCTCAACGTGCACGAAGGTCCTCATCAGATAAGGATGGAATACATGCCGGCATCGCTTAGGGCGGGAATGACTGTGACCGACGAGCCAGGATTGTATCTTGAGGGCAAGTTTGGAGTGCGTCATGAGAATACGCTGCTCATACGGCCATATATGTCTACGGCGTTCGGCGACTTCCTGCAAATGGAGCCGCTCACGCTTTGCCCATTCGATACAGACCCGATAATAAGGGAAATGCTTTTGCCCGAAGAGGCAGACTGGCTGAACCAATATCATCGGCATGTGTATGAAGTGCTCGCGCCATACCTTGACGAGGAAGAACGCTCTTGGCTGGAAAACGCTACGAAGGAAATATAACACAAAAAAAGATAATTGTTTGGTTATCTGAAAAATAACTTGTAATTTTGCATCCGCTTATTGTGGGAGGGTGTATAGTGCCCTTTTGCGAAGCAAATGTCTAATTTAAATTTTATAAACCAAAACAAAATGATTATTGTACCCGTAAAGGAAGGCGAGAACATCGAAAGAGCTCTCAAGAAGTTCAAGAGAAAGTTTGAAAGAACAGGTGTCATCAAGGAGCTTCGCTCACGTCAGCAGTATGACAAGCCATCTGTCAAGAAGCGTCTCAAGATGGAGCATGCCGTTTACGTGCAGCACATGCGCGACGAGGAAGAATAGTAAATTCTTTCAAAAAAATTTGGTAGTTTCAAATATTTTCCATAAATTCGCAATGTGAATCACCGAGAAGTCGGTTGGTGCCTGATTGTTGTATGATATGGTTGAAAAATTCTTGGATTACCTACGTTATGAGCGATGTCGCTCACCGAGAACGATAGAGTCTTACTCTTGTTCGCTTAGGGAATTTGAGGAATTCTTCCATGGTCTTGACAATGGGCTTGGCTGGCAGACAGTCGATGAAGATGTAGTCCGTGATTGGATGGAACATCTCATGGATGGTGGTATGGAAGCATCGAGCGTTGGGACGCGGTTCGCCGCTCTTCGATCGTTTTTTCGTTATGCCTTGGCGCGGCATCTTGTGGAACGTGACCCCACCTATAGGGTAGAGGCGCCTAAATGCCGCAAGAGATTGCCGACGTTTGTCAAGGAAAGCGAGATGGATCGTCTGCTTGACGATTTGCCATGGGGCGCAAGCTTCTTGGATGTCAGGGATAGGGCGATAATCATGACCTTCTACGAGACGGGCATACGCCTGTCCGAGTTGACGGGTCTTGACGATGTGGACATTGATTGCGATAACCGCCAGTTGAAAGTGACCGGAAAAGGTAACAAGCAGCGGGTGGTGCCATACGGAGAAGAACTCGCCGTAACATTGAGTTGCTACGTGGCTTGTAGGGATCGCGAGGTGATTCGCAAGTGTGACGCGTTGTTTGTCACGTTGAAAGGTAATCGAATGAAAGCCGTTGACGTGAGGCATAGGGTGAAGATGAAGCTTTCGCTTGTCTGCACACAGAAAAAACTCTCGCCACACGTGTTGCGACACTCGTTCGCAACCGCAATGCTCAATAATGGCGCAAGTATAGAAAGTGTCAGGAGACTGTTGGGTCACGCAAGCGCGTCGACAACGGAGGTGTATACTCATACAACCTTCGAACAGCTCCGCAGAGTATACAAAGAAGCCCATCCAAGGGTGTGAGTTTAACCTTTAAAAATGGTAACTATGGAAGTAAACATCAAGTCGATTCACTTCGACGCTACCGAAAAGTTGCAAGCCTTCATCGAGAAGAAGGTAGCTAAGTTGGAAAAGTCATTCGAAGATATTAAGAAAGTAGAGGTGCAATTAAAGGTTGTCAAGCCTGCTGCCGCACTCAACAAGGAAACCAGCGTCACCGTGTCGGTGCCAAACGGAAACCCTATCTTTGTCGCCAAGACATGCGATACTTTCGAGGAGGGAATAGACTTGTGTGTGGACAGTTTGCGGGAACAACTGACGAAATTCAAGGAAAAATTACGCAATCGTTGAAAATTTCCTCAAAATGTTTTGGAGATTGAAAAATAAATAGTAACTTTGCAGCCGTTTTACAACAGGTCTGTAGTTCGCCGATAAGACGGCTGCAAAGAAACGCCTCTTTAGCTCAGTTGGCCAGAGCACGTGATTTGTAATCTCGGGGTCGTTGGTTCGAATCCGACAAGAGGCTCGACTGAAAGGAAGAGAAAGTAAAAAAAACAAGGGTGGTTACCAGAGTGGCCAAATGGGGCAGACTGTAAATCTGCTGGCGATGCCTTCGGTGGTTCGAATCCATCACCACCCACATCTTTTGAAGGGAGTTTTGCGGAAATAGCTCAGTTGATAGAGCACTAGCCTTCCAAGCTGGGGGTCGCGGG
>CAVBXD010000048.1:0-13901 GCA_963599465.1 Oscillospiraceae bacterium
CAGAAAGATGCATCACCACCACCCCGATGAGGATAAGACCTATGCCTATCATCGTCTGGACATTGATGCCCTGCTTGAATATGGAGAGAAAATAGAAACAGATAATGTATGCCACCACGAATATGGCGGTGGGCAACGGCTTGGTATAGCCGTCAGACATTTTTATGAAGCTCGACCCTATCAGTTCAAATACGATGGCCAAGCCGAGATACAAATAGTGCATAACGTTCCCTTTTTGCGTGCAAAGGTACGGCTATGCGCTTCCGGCTTTTTTGACTTTTGTCAAAAAGAGCGAGTATTGGCAGGGAAGGAGTGTCGAAATGAAATATTTTCCGTATATTCCAGACTACCAGTTGTGCCTTATCCTGCTCAACGTTTCCTGCGATATTCCGAGAAACGAGGCTATATAGCTTAAAGGGGCACGTTTTATTATTTCCGGTTCGTATTCCATCAAGTCCTTGTATCGCTCTGTGGCAGACATGACTTGAAGTTGGTAAACCCTGTCGTCAAGTATTCTGCAATATTCCTCCACCATCTTCCGTCCGATGGTGTTCATACATTCATACTTCTGATAAAGTTCCTGCAAGTCCTTGTTGGAAATGCAAAGCAAATCGCACTCCTCAATACACTCCACCGTCTCACGGGAAGGTTTGTTGTCAAAAAGCGAGGAGATGGACACGGCTTTCTGCCCCTCATAAGCAAACCATACGGTTATTTCCGCTTTCGCCTTGCGAAAGAACGAGCGCACCATACCGCTCTCAACAATGAAGAAACTTGTTGCCATCTGTCCTTCACGGATAATCCGGTGTCCCTTGGAACGGTGAATGCGGCTCACTCTGGAGAGCAAGTCCCGCTCCGCCGGTTCGGAGACAAAGCCGTAGCTCTTAATCTGCTCCAAGAATATATGATACGCATTCTCCATTTACCCTAATATAATGAATAACAAGTGCAAAGGTACTTAAAGATGGTAAAACTGGCAACAATGCCCTACCATATTTCTTATATTAAAGCAGGAAAGGGAGTTATGCATTGACTATCTGTCAATCCACTCTTTGAGCTGGGCCGACTTTTCTTTACTTGCAATTATGCTTACATCGGGGTATGCTTTTAGTTTCACTGACAATTTGTAGTTGAAGTGGAAATGCAAGCGGTCTATGGCATCAATGCTGATGATGTATTGGCGGTTGGCACGAAAGAATCTCGAAGGGTCGAGTTGCCGCTCAATGTCATTCAGGGAGTATTCGAGGGCCATTGAGCGGCCATTATGAAGAAAGGCGCGAGCCACGCCATTTTCGGTAGCGATATGGCTGATGTCCTGCACATTGAGTATGGTGTAGCCATCGTGGTTCTGTATGAGGAAGTGCTCACGATAGTTCTGCCTGTTCAGTCCGAGGGAGTCAAACAATGCAGAGAAGTCTTGTGGAACGGAATTGTTGGCTATCAGTTTCTTTGCCTTGTTTACAGCTTCGCTGAGTTCCTGCGGGACAATAGGCTTCTGCAGATAGGCTATGCCGTTGCTGCGGAACGCCTCAAGCGCATACTCGTTGTATGCCGTGGTGAAGATTACCGGGCATTGCGGAGGTGTCTGCACGAAAGCGTCAAACACATCGCCATCGTCAAGACGGATGTCGGCGAATATAATGTCATATGCGTCACCATTAGTTGCCTTTTTCAAGGCATCAACGGTTTCGGCTACATTCGTAATCGGTCCACATACATCAAACGTGGCATCTATATTTTGGAGCAGTCTCTTCAAACGTGTAAAACTGCGCTCCTCGTCTTCTATTATCAGTATTCTCATTTTGGTATGATGGGGAGTTTTACTTCAAACATATCTTCTTTTTCCGTAATGATTGGGCGCAGTTCCTGCAACCCGTATCGCTCACTAAGATTCTTCAGCCCTATCTTGTTGGTTGACGGCGATTTGCCGGTCAATGGTATGCGCTCGTTTCTGACAACAATCCAATCGTCTTCCCGGCTTATGCTGACACGAAGAGGACGGCGGACGGAATGGCTGTTGTGTTTCACGGCATTCTCAATGAGTATTTGCACTGACATCGGGAGTATGAGACTGTTGTCTTTTGCCAGTCGCCCGTCTATTTCGAAGATGAAATGCTGGGGGTGGCGAATAGAGAGGAGGTCGCAATAGTCACGAATGAAACGTATTTCCTCGGCTACGGTGACAGTTTCCTTGTTGAGTTGGTTGACGATATAGCGGTAGATTGCCGAAAATTTTAGCGTGAAGTTTTCTGCAAGTTCCGCATCTTCGCTAATGAGTTCGGTGAGCGTACTCAGACTGTTGAACACGAAATGAGGGTCGAGTTGCAGTTTGAGGAGTTCTTTCTGCATCTCCACGTTTCTGTTGCCCTGCCGGATGACAATGCGGCTGTAGTAGAGGCAGAGGTAGATGATTGTGAGTAGGGTAGCGCAGATTGTACACACGTAAAGCCTTGCGTAGTAAAATTCTTCTCCACCATCGTAGATGCAGTTTACTACATTATCGAAAACGATGGCAATGAGCACGTTGGCAACAAGCATCGCCCCACTGTGCAGGAAAAACATCACAAAAGAAGGATATTTCGAACCCAACCGCTGTTTTTTACGCAACCGACCGTCGAGCAACAGTTTGCGTATCAGATTGGACACGGAGAGCGATGCCAACACATAGAGCGCACAGTAGCAAAGGTCGAATACGAAGTTCTCCCATCCATATGGGTACTTATCACATAACTCATCGCATGTGATGAGCCACCACAGAAGGTAGTTAATCACCAATGTCGTGCAGGATATTATGCTCCAGTTTTTCAGGAAATGTCTTATTCCATTCATTACCTTGTCTTTTTTTATTTTGTAAAGTTACACATAATTGCTGATGAATGTTCCAAAAAAACAGGTGAAACGGAATAAATGGGGCATGGAGGGGAAATATTTCCCTTCTCACCTCATTTTTCCTATATGAAACTTCATCCCCGATTTTTTCCGCTTTACTCAGTTTTTGATTGCATGTGGGAGAAAACGGCGATAACTTTGCGTAAGTTTTACAACAAAAATCACAATAATATATATAAAATGAGAAAGAATACTCATACACTAATTATGTCGCTCTTTTGCGCCATGTGCCTTGTGGCGTGCAAGGACAAAGGAACGGTTTCTGAAGAGCAAGGAAGCGCAGTTCATGGTAACAAACAATGGAAGACAATGGTGGTGAAACGTAGCGACACTGAGGTGAAGCAACTTTTCTCTGCCTCCATACAAGGCCGACTGGACATAGAAATCCGCCCACAGGTGCAGGGCAAGATAGTGACGGTATGCGTGAAGGAAGGCGAGCAGGTGAAGCAGGGGCAGACGCTCTTTACCATTGATGCTGTGCCTTTCCGTGCTGCCTTGGCACAGGCTACGGCTCAAGTGCGTGCAGCCCAGGCTTCGGCGGCATCGGCAAAACTGAAATATGAGAGCAGCAAACGACTGTTTGAAAACAAGGTGGTGTCCAACCACGAATTGCAGTTGGCTTACAACACATGGCTTGACGCACAGGCACAGGTGGCGTTGGCTCGCGCTGCGCAAGAGAGTGCGAGGAACAATCTTTCTTATACCGCGGTGAAGAGTCCGAGCAATGGTGTGGTTGGCGTGTTGCCATTCCGCCAGGGTGCTTTGGTTGGACCTGATACGACGCAACCGCTTACTACAATCTCTGACAATTCCACAATGTACGTCTACTTCTCCATGGACGAGAACCAGTTGCTCGGTCTCTTGAGGAAATACGGCTCTATGGAGAATACAATTGCCCAAATGGATGCCGTGGGCTTGCAGTTGAGCGATGGCGGCATGTATGATGTGCAGGGCAAGGTGGCAAGCATTAGCGGCCTCATCAACAAAAGCACAGGCAGTGTTTCCCTGCGTGCCGACTTTGCCAATCCCAACCGTCTACTGCATAGTGGGGCAACGGGCAATGTGGTGATGAAGCAACAATACAAGAATGTGATTGTCATTCCCCAGACGAGTACTGTAACCCTGCAGGACAAGCTCATCGTTTATCGTGTGGTAAACGGTAAGGCTGTTTCTACCGCTGTGACCGTTGCGCCTTATAATGACGGCAGAACATATATCGTGCAAAGCGGACTGAAGCCAAGCGATGAGATTGTTGCCGATGGAGCAGGAATGGTGCAAGAAGGAATGGAGGTAAAGTAAATGAAGAAAGGAAATATTTTTATCAAGCGTCCGGCAATGGCGATTTCCGTCAGCATCATCATGTTGGTGGCGGGCGTCATATCGCTGTTCAGTCTCCCCGTGGAGCAGTATCCCGACATTGCGCCTCCTACGGTCTATGTGAGCACGAGTTATACAGGTGCTGATGCCGACGCCGTGATGCAGAGCGTGGTGATGCCGCTGGAGGAGGCTATCAACGGCGTGGAGAACATGATCTACATGAGCTCCAATGCCAGCAACGATGGCTCGGCTTGGATACAGGTGTATTTCAAGCAAGGCACCGACCCCGACATTGCGGCGGTCAACGTGCAGAACCGTGTGGCGAAGGCGCAGGGCCTGCTGCCTGCCGAGGTGACTCGTGTGGGCGTGAGTACAGAGAAACGCCAAAATAGTTACTTGAAGATAGGCGGCCTCACCTGCACCAACGGTAAGTACGACGAGAATTTCATTGCCAATTATTTGGAGATAAACGTTTTCCCCCGTCTTAAACGCGTGGAGGGAGTAGGCGACGTGCAAGCCTACAGCAGCACCTACGCCCTGCGGGTGTGGATGAAGCCCGACGTGATGGCGCAATACGAACTGGAACCTGCCGACGTAAACAATGCCATCAACCGCCAGAGCTTCGTTGCTGCCGTGGGTTCGCTCGGCGAGCAGAGCAAGAATGCGTTCCAGTACTCCATCAAGTACAAGGGCAGATATGCCGACGTAAAGCAGTTTGAGGACATCGTGCTGAAGACCGACAAGGACGGAAATGTGCTCCATCTGAAGGATGTGGCAAAGGTGGAACTGGGTGCCACCGCCTACAACTTCCGGGGCACCATTGACGGCAAGCCCGGAGTCACCTTCCTTGTCTATCCTGTGGCGGGCGTGAACATGACGGAGGTCAACAACACCATCAACAAGGAGTTGGAGGAGATGAAGTCGGAGTTGCCCAACGGATTAAAGTTCGTCACCTTCCAGGATACCAACGACTTTCTCTTCGAGTCTATCCACGAGGTGGTGGAGACCTTGGTTATCGCCATCCTGCTCGTCATCTTGGTGGTATATTTCTTTCTGCAAGACTTCAAGAGCACGCTCATTCCGTCGCTCTCCATCATCGTATCCTTGGTGGGCACGTTCGCCTGTCTGCAGATAGCAGGATTCAGCATCAACATCCTTACGCTCTTTGCCCTGGTACTCGCTATCGGTACAGTGGTAGACGATGCCATCGTGGTGGTGGAGGCAGTCCAGTCGAAATTCGACATCGGCTACAAGTCGCCTTACCTTGCCACGCGCGATGCGATGGGCGATGTTACGATGGCGGTCATCTCCTGCACGCTGGTCTTCATGGCGGTGTTTATCCCTGTCACCTTCATGGGAGGCACGGCTGGTGTGTTCTACACCCAGTTTGGTGTGACGATGGCTACGGCTGTAGGCCTCTCCATGGTGAGTGCCTTGACGCTTTGCCCTGCACTCTGCGCCCTGCTGATGCGCCCTGCATCGGGAATGAAGAGTGAGAAGAGTTTCAATGGTCGTGTAAAGGCGGCTTACAATGCCACCTATAGTGCCTTGCTCGCAAAATATAAGAAAGGTGTCGTGTCCTTCTTTCGTCGTCGCTGGCTGGCGTGGGCAGGCATGGCGATAGGCATTGTGCTCTTCGCTGTCCTCGTAGCCACAACCCGCACGGGTCTCGTCCCGCAGGAGGACAAGGGATTTGTGCAGATGATGGTATCAGCCTCTCCCGGTACTTCGCTGGAGGAGATGGACAAGATTATGACCCGTGTGGAGAAGGTGGTAAAGGCTCAACCGGAGGTGGCTAGTTACTCACGCATCGACGGCTTCGGTGGCGGAACAGGCTCGTGCTACGCTTCCATCTTCCTGACCATGAAGAAGTGGGGAGAGCGCAAGGGTGGCGCGCATAGCGTAGGGGCACTCATCGGCAGATTGCAAGCCGAGACGGCCAACATCAAGGAGGCAAGTGTCTTTTGCATGGAGGATGCGATGATTCCGGGCTATGGTGAGGGCAATGCCATCGACCTCAACCTGCAAGACCGCACGGGCGGCGATATGAAGGTGTTCTATGGTTATGCACAGAAGTTTCTCATGGCTCTCAACGAGCGACCGGAGATAGCGATGGCATTTTCTTCCTATAGCATCAACTTTCCCCAATACCAGGTGGAGGTGGATGCGGCAAAGTGTGAGCGTGCAGGCTTGTCCTCGCAAGGCGTGCTCGATGTGCTTGGCGGATATACGGGTGGTACCTATGTGTCTAATTTCAATAAGTTCGGCAAGGTATACCGCGTGATGTCGCAGGCTTTGCCGGAATATCGGCTGGATGAGTTTGCCCTCAACCGTATGTTCATCCGCACGGACGACGGCATGGCACCTATCAGCCAGTTTGCTACTCTCCATAAGACGGTGGGCGCAGAGGGTGCCAACCGCTTCAATCTCTACAGTTCCATTGCCGCCAACGTGGACGTGGCCGAGGGCTATTCCACGGGCGAGGCACAGCAAGCCATCAAGGAAGTGGCAGAACAGACGCTGCCTCGTGGCTATTCTTACGAGTATGGCGGCATAGCCCGTGAGGAAGCCGAACAGAGCGGCAATTCTACCGTGGTGGTGTATGGCCTGTGCATCATGCTCATCTATCTCATATTGGTGTGCCTATACGAGAGTTTCCTGGTGCCTTTGGCAGTCATCCTTGCCGTGCCGTTTGGTCTGATGGGCAGTTTTCTCTTTGCCCGACTCTTCGGCTTGGAGAACAACATCTATCTGCAGACGGGTGTCATTATGCTCATCGGCTTGCTTGCCAAGACGGCGATTCTGATTACCGAGTTTGCATCAGAGAGAAGGCGCAAGGGCATGGGTATCGTGGAGTCGGCGTACAGTTCAGCAGTGGCCCGATTCCGTCCTATCCTCATGACTGTGATGACGATGGTTATCGGTATGCTTCCACTTGTGTTCTCTACAGGTGCCGGAGCCAATGGTAACAGGGCTTTAGGCACAGGTGTCGTGGGCGGCTTGCTCTTTGGCACATTGGCGTTGGTGTTCGTTACGCCAGTCTTCTTTATCGTATTCCAATGGTTGCAGGAGAAGTATGTCCGTGGACCGAAACACGAGGAGCTGGATGCGCAAACCATGGCGGAACACACCAGATTTCTAATGGATAAAGATAATGAAGAAAATGAAAAGTAATTGCAGAATAAAGTATATATTATTGAGTGTGGCTTTGTGCTGGGGCGGTTCGAGTGGATTGGACGCCTCGGTGCTGAACCAACGCTCGGCGGTTTCAGAACACCAAAAATCTGGAGAAATTTCTTTCGATATAAACTCTTGGCGAGACATCTTCACAGACGTACAACTCCAAGCCTTGATAGAGCGAGGGTTACAGCACAATACCGACCTGAACGTGGCTCGATTGCGTATTGAACAAGCCGAAGCAAGTCTCAAGGCGGCTCGCTTGGCAAACCTTCCTTCTTTGGCTTTCTCACCACAGGCTGGCGTGAGCAGTTCCGGGGGAAGTCAAGCAGTTAAGACCTATTCCTTACCCCTGCAAGCCAGTTGGCAAGTCGATTTGTTTGGCAAATTGAAGAATGCCAAGATGCAGCAGAAGATGCTTTTGGAGAGTAGCAAGGCTTACCGGCAAGCCGTGGAGGTACAGGTCATTGCTTCCATCGCCCGTGAGTATTATCAGATGCGGAGTCTTAGGGAGCAACTTGACCTCGCTAATCAGTCCATCGCTATCTGGGATGAGACGGTAAGGGCGATGAAAGTCTTCATGCAAGAAGGTCAATACACCGATGCCGCCGTGTCGGGAGCTGAGGCGAGCCGCGAAGCTGTAAAGGCAACGGCATTGGACTTGGGACAACAGATAAGAGAGAGCGAGAATGCCATCAGATTGCTCGTAGGGGATTCTATAAAAACAGAAGACTTGGGATCAAATAAAAACGGTATCAATAATGGCATCAGCTTGAATATTTCCGAAGGAATCGCCCTGAGCCGATTGTCCTCTCGCCCCGATGTTCGCCAAGCCGAGATGAACCTGGCGGCATCCGCATATGCTACGAAGGAGGCAAAGGCATCGTTCTATCCATCACTCACTCTGTCAGGCATAGTCGGATGGACCAATTCGTCGGGCATCATCTCAAACCCAGGCAAGATACTCTTGGAGGCACTCGCATCTCTCACACAGCCCATCTTCCAAAAGGGGAGATTGAAAGCCGAACTTACCATTCGCAAGTCTCAGCAAGAAGAGGCACAACTCCAGTTTCAGCAAGCCCTCTTAAAAGCTGGCGTGGAGGTCAACAATGCTTTGACACAAGTGCAGACTTATTCAGACAAGACCGTGGTCTTGAATAGCCAAGTAGAAGCATTGGAGCGCACGGTGACGTCCACCCGTTTGCTCCAAGAGAACGGGAGCAGCAACTACCTTGAAGTTTTGACGGCGCAAGAGAATCTGTTATCTGCAAAGATGGCAGCATTGCAGAACGAATATTTCAAAAACGCCTCGCTCATTGCGCTTTATCAGTCAATATTGTAATTTATCCCATAATAGTCGAAACGTATCAGAGTTTATACTACAAATTCTGATACGCATTGGCAGAGGAACGTTTCAACATTCGATGAGCTACATCATGTATGTGGAAACACAGGAAGGCGTATGCTACTTGTCGCTCATTACAGATGCCTGTTCACACATTAAAGTTGTAATAAAATAAAGGTCAAACAAGATATTGCGTCTTGCTTGACCTTCTTTGTTTTCACTTTGTTGTGAAAAGAGAGAGAGTTTTTATTTAGCTTTTAAAAGTTGTTCTATCTGTGCATCTAGCTTGGCATCCTCGCCCTCACTGATTTTGCAAACGATGTTACCTTTCTTGTCTATCAAGTACTTAGTGGGCAAGTAGTGGATGGCATACTTGTCGGAGATGTCGTTTGTCTTGTCCATGGTGTATTTCGTCTTGTCAAGTATCTTCAACCCTCGAAGCACATGATGGAATCCTTCGCCAATGAGTTGGTCTTTCTCTACGGCAGCCTTCCACTTGTCCGGGTTGCTGTCGTCATCGGAGACATACACCATGTCGAGACCTTTTGAGTGATATTTGTTATAAAGCTCGCGCATGTGTGGATTGCTCTTGCGGCAAGGAACGCACCAACTTGCCCAGAAGTCGATGATGACCACCTTTCCCCTCAGAGAGGAGAGGGTGAAAGACTTGCCGTTAATGTCAAGGGCGGTGAAGTCTGGGGCGGGATTGCCAGGACGAACCTTTGCCAAAACATCCAATTCCGATTTCACCATCTTGCTACCTACTCCATATTTCTGCACTTCGGGAGATAGATTGTCCCAGATGGCCTTGATTTCCTCATACGACATCTTGCCCATGGCACCGCTGAGGAATTGGGTGGCATAGTAGGAATTGGTACGAGACTTCATAAAGTTGGTCATGTACTCATCATATTGCTTTAGGTAAGGTTCAATTAGTAGACTCACGGAGTCTCTTCCCTCCTTGGTCTGCTGGGCATACAGCACATCGCTGAGTTGTCGGGCTGGTTCTTCGAACACATTCATTTCCTGCAGCATATTCTTCAACTCCTCCTGCACCTTTCCTGCCTTGATGACAACAGACTTTTCCTGGTTGGCATCTCCCTCTACCGAGATAATGCCGGGTTCGATAGCCAGTCGCCAGGTCTTGGCGGTCCGATAGTCGGAGAGACTGCCCAGAATAAGCGCCCCGCTCTTGAAAGGAGCATCCATCTCTCCCTGAAAGGAGAACTTGCCGTTAGCGACGACTGTACTGTCCATCTCCGTATTGCTGAAATCACCCGTAGAGAGATATATGGTCTTGCCCTCTGCGTTTTTCAGCTGACCGTTGATGGTATATTTCCCTTGTGCGTTCGCAGCCATGGCGATTGTAGAAATCGCCATGGACAGCATAAATGTTCTTTTGTTCATTTCTATATTGTAGAGTTTTTATTTCTTGGAACCAAAGGTGGAATCAAGAAATTCGTAGAACGCAGGATCTTCTCCAACTATCACCTTTACTATCTTACCCTGAGGGTCGAGGAGAATCTTGGTTGGGAAACCTTGTATCCCATAATCATCGCTCACACTCTGTGTCTCCTTGCTCTGTCGCACGTGCTTCCAGGGCAATTGGTGCTTCTCCACGGCCTCCTTCCACTTGGCTTCCGTGTCGTTGCAGTCAATGCCGAGAATCTCAAGCTTGTCCTTATATTTGTCATAGTATTTCTTCATCTCCGGCATACCCTTGATGCACCATCCGCACCAGCTTCCCCAGAAGTCGAGAATCAGGTATTTACCGCGAAGGCTGGATAGCTTGAACTGCTTGCCATTGATGTCGGGCAACGTGAAGTCGGGTGCTTCCGTGCCTTCTTTGAGTTTTTTGGCTGCAGCATCGCGCTTGGCTTGTGCCTCATACATCTTGAGCATAGGCTTCCAGAAACCAGCCATTCTTCCGTCGCGAACCTCGGGAGAGAAGAGGGTCAGGGCTTCTTTGATCTTCTCATATTCCAATCCCTGGATAAGCACCATCGCCGCTTCATCGTTGGAGTGTGCCTTGATGTAGGGTAGGGCGACGGCAGTGAAAGCCTTGCGGCAAGAGTCCATGTTCTTGCTGTTGACGTTCTTGTAGCTGTCGTTCACGATTTTCTGCACATCAGCCATTTGCTGGTAGATAGCGACACCGCCCACCTTGTAGTCTGCGAAACTGCCATTGATAGTAAGCTCCTCTCCCGGCATTATGGTGATGTCGATGATCTTGTAGGTGGATGGGTCGTCTGCTTTTAGGCTGACCAAGTCCATGATGGCGAAGGTGGCTGGATGCTCCACGTTGATGGTGAAGTCAAACTTGCCGTCCTTGACAGCGAAAGTTGCCTTGGAACGAGGATTGTCCAGGTTCATGTCGATGAGATTGTAGAGCAGAGAGTCGCCGAGGTCGGTGAGTTGTCCGCTTACCCTTGTTGCTTTTCCTTGCGCGAAGGAAGATAGCGCCACCATTGCGGCGGCGGCTATCATCATAAGTTTCTTCATTTTTTAAGTATTGTTACGATATTATTCCTTATAGTTCTGCGTCAGATTGGGGTTGTTGTTGACGGCATTCTGGGGGAATGGGAATATCCACATTTTGCTGTCGGGGGTGATAGAGTAGGTCTTGTCTATCAGCTTTCGCGAATATGTGGCCTTCCAACCATCGAGCTGATTCCAACGCTTCTTGTCTATGAAACCATTGACGGAGAAGATGTCTTCGTTCAATGTCACCTGCTTCACGTGGGCGATAGCTTCTTCCTTGGAAGATACTGCGCCCTTGAGAGGCTTGTATTTGCTGGGGTCGATACGGCAAACACGAACTTTGTCGAGATACTCCATGGCTGTGTCTATATTGCCCTTTTGCACCTCGCACTCGGCAATGGCAAGATACATCTGTGGAGAGCGAAGACCGCCGTCGTTCCAAAGCGAGTTGAGGTCGTAGGTGAACATGAAGCCCGATTGTCCCAGCATTTCTTGGCTTGCGTCCATGGTATAGTCGTATGCCATATCCAAGCAGTTTATCCTTTCTTTATATACATGTCCGTCCTCAAAGTTGGCCAGGGCTTCTGCCGTAATAGCCTTGTAGAATTCCAGGTTCTCGTTGAGGAAGTAATCCTCTTCAGTGCCTTGCTTTCCCCTGTCTATGACATCATATGTGTTTCCTATGAAATAACCGGTTGCGACACCCTGATAGCTGTGCAGATAGTCGTTGATGGCACCGTTGGAGGCAATGGCCTGTTTAGCGGCGGCTTCTGCATCGTCCCACTTCTGCATACTCATGAGTGCCTGTGTCTTGACCGCATAGGCTGCTGCCTTGCTGATACGCATCTTGTTCACGGCCTTGTCGGGCAGTCCGTTCAGGTCTATTGCCTCGTTGATGTCTTTCAGAATCTGGTCATATACCTCCTGCACGGTACTCTTGGGCTGTGCGTCCTGGATATCCAAGTCTTCCGTCATGACGATGATGCCCTGGTCACTGGCAGCCGTACTGGGATTATATGCCTTGGCAAACTTGTTAACCAGCATATACAGCGACCAAGCACGGAGAGTGAGAGCTTCGCATTTTAGCTTTTTCTTGGTTGCCTCATCTCCTGATGCTATCCCGATTTGGCTCAGGATAGGGTTGGCAACCTTACCAATGAGTCCATAATAGTAGGTATAGTCGTAGTCGGAACTTGTCAACTCAGCCATCTTGTCCATGTTCGCCTCGTCGTAAGTCCACATGATGACTTGACGTGTTTTCTGTGGCTTGCTAATGTCCGTGGCGATGTTGGAATACGCATTGATGATGTCTCCTGACATTACCCTCATGTCACTCTTTCCACCCTCGTATTGATAGTTGAGCAACATCTCCAACTGTTCGGTCGTGGTGAGCAGGTTTTTACCCTTGGGCTGCACGTCGGTGAAGTCCGAGCACGATGTCATAAGCAGCGCAGCGGCAGCCAATATGCTATATATTGTTTTCTTCATTGTTATAGTCCTTTTCGTATGATTAGAAGTTGATGTTCAGTCCGAAGACGTATGAGCTTGGGTTGCGGAGGCCCAGTGTCTCTGGGTCAACGTGTACCTTGTTGGCTACCCACAGATACTTCGGGTTGTCTATCTGGAAGCGCAGCGAGATTCGGTTGATACCTGTTCCGTGGAACCACTCTGTTGGGAAGTCATAGCCCAGCACGATGTTGCGTATCTTCAGGAAGGAAGCATCGTGGACGGCGAGATTGGAGTACATGGTCTCTGAGCCGAGTGAAGTGGAGGCATATCTTCCGATACCCGGTGTGTTGGTGGGGTTCTCAGGAGTCCAGGCATTAAGGAAATAACTGGAGATGGCATTTCCCCATGATGAGGCAAACGTCTCGTTCTCAGCCAAGGCTCTCATCTTGTGTCCGCCATAGTAGGACATCAAGAGGCTGAGCGAGAAGCCATTCCACTTCACCGTGTTGTCCATACCCATGATAATCTTAGGCTCGCTTTGTCCGGAGTATTCCAGAATGCTAGTACTCTTGCTTTGTGCATCGTGCGACTTTCCACCATCTTCGATGTAGAAGAGCACCTGTCCTTTCTCGCCTTCCTGGTCGCTGATGCCCGCAAAGCGGTACGACCAGAGTGCACTTGCCGGCTTACCGCTCACGTATGGGCGTTCGATGAGTTGGTAGGCACTGGTGGATGGGTTCTCCACGTCGGTCACGATGTTGCTGTTGTGCGACATGGTGAAGTTGGTAGTCCACGCCCAGTCCTTACGGTTGTGGGCACGCAGCCAGTCGTAGGTGAGTTGCAGCTCAACACCACGGTTGCGCATTGAGGCGGCGTTCACAAACATGGAGGTGAAGCCGGTTGTGGGGTCGAGTGTACGATAAGAGAACACGTCCTTTGCCACTTTGTTATAATAGTCGATAGATCCGCGAAGGCGGTTGCCTATCAGACCGAAGTCGATACCTATGTTGGTGGTGCGGCTCTGCTCCCACTTCAGGTTCGGGTTAGCAGGACTTTCTATCTCGCCATATGGCAGGTTGGTGTAGCTGTTGAGGTTGCCCGATGTGGCTGTCATATAGCTCGTGGCACCCTGATAGATGTTACCGGTCACACCGTAGCTGGCACGCAGCTTCAGGAAGTCTACCCACTTGACATTCTTCATAAAGCCCTCGTTGTGGATCAACCATCCTGCACCTACCGACCA
>CAVBXD010000049.1:0-13160 GCA_963599465.1 Oscillospiraceae bacterium
TTATTTTTAAATGTTTAATTAATCTTTTAATCGTATGAACAAAAAGAAGATTTTCGGTTACCTGTTCATGGGTCTGCTTGCTGCAGGCGCAACAGGTACTGTTACTTCCTGTAAGGACTACGATGATGATATCAACAACAACAAGTCTGCCATTGAGACTCTTCAGAAGGATCTCGCTTCGGCTAAGACTGCGTTGGAGTCTGAGATTTCATCATTGAAGTCCCAGCTCGAGACAGCCAATGGTAAGCTGACTACTCTCCAAGGTCAGGTTACTACCAACACTACGGCTATCGAGAAAGCAAAGTCTGATATTGCTGCTTTGGAGTCTCGCTTGAATACAGCTGAGAAAACACTGGAGAATATCAACGCTACTCTCGCTCTCAAGGCTGACCAGAAGGCACTTGAGGATTCTTGCGCTTCTATCAAGGGTCAGTTGGAGTCGGTGACAGATGGTCTTGGAAAGACTATCAGCACTGAGATTGACAATCGTATAGCAGCTGACGAGGACTTGCAGCAGCAGATTACCGCCCTCAACAAACTGATCGGTCAGGGTGGTGACGCTAAGGAGGCTTACGAGAAGCTCCTCGCTGACGTTGTTGCTCTTCAGACTAAGACCAAGGATTTGGATGTCGCAGAGTTGACATCAAAGTTGCAGAGCCTCTCAAACAGCATCGACGCTATCAACGCTAATATCAATGTGTTGAACGTGTTGTTGGAGAAGAGCCTCCGTAGCCTTGTTTTCATCCCACAGTCTTACTATTGGGGTGTTGAGGCTACAAAGCTTCTTTATCTTGACTTCAACTATGTCAACGATGCTAAGTGGATCAGCGACATGAACTGGGACAAGAAGGAGGCTAAGGGCTATGGCGACGATACTCGTTACGACATGGGCGATGGCACAAAGGTGCTTTCTTTCGCTGCCACATACCACATGAACCCATCTTCAGCTAAGCTTGATGAGAAGACAACTACTGTTAATGTATTGTCTGGTGACCTTGAGTTTGTCACAAGAAGTGCTGCCGCTGGTATCAGCGTGAAGAGCTGGGCCGCTGAGAATGGCATCTTGACAGTTAACCTCGACGTAAACGATCCTACGAAGATCATGAGCGTTCTTGAGAACGATTCTATTACAAACTTCGCTGCACAGGTTAACGTAGCTACAAAGAACGATAAGGATACTACTATCACTTCTGACTATGCTACATTGTACACAGAGAAGGTTTCTGACCTCAAGTTGGCTCTGACCAACAACGATGTCAATGGTCACCTCTTCCCAGGTGCTGCCAAGAGCGCTTTGTCTCCTTGCGAGATTGAGTCTGGCACATCTTATGGCCACTTGATGCAGACTGTCAACGAGGCAAGCAATACGTTTGACGCTCAGGTTTACTGTACCTGGGATCAGACTCTCGACTTGAGAAACTTCGTTGAGACACACTACAAGAACGTTAAGGGCGCTTTCGATAAGCTCGACGACGCTACATTTAACGCTAACTTCAAGTATGTGTTCACACTGACAGCTCTCTACAAGGGTAACAACGTTACCGATGAGTCAGCTCACGCTGCTATCGCTTCTGATGGCTACACATTCCGTCCACAGGCTCCTACAACTGATGGTAAGCAGGCTGAATATGGCTCAGAGCAGGTTCGCGCTCAAGAGGTTGGCCGTACTCCTGTCGTTCGTGTCACATTGGTTGACCAGCAGACTGGCAAGGTTTACGACTACGGTTACATCCGTATCAAGATCGTTGACGAGAAGGATTCTCCTGTCTCAGTTGACAAGAGCATCACTTATAATGGTTCTGACTACTCATACAACGGCGAGTGCACTCCTAACTCATGGTCATTTGCTACAAAGTGGTACATCACTGAGCAGGATCTCTACAAGGAGCTTGGCTTGACTCGTGAGGAGTTTGAGGATAACTACACAATCGAAGGTGATGAGGATGACCTCACACAGTATCAGGCAGACAAGAACGGTAAGTTCCAGGAGCTTGCAACCAAGATTGGTACTGCTTCAACTGTAATTGATAAGGACAATGATCCTGATGGCACTAAGTCAAGTATCCTCAAGTGGGAGTTGACAAGCGAGCAGGCATTCAAGTTCTTCGTTACTGACAAGAAGGGCGGCGAGAGCGTAGCTGTCAAGTATAAGTCTTTCGACAAGACCGTTGGTCCTGACGTATACGTTGTCTTCAAGACTGGTACCCTCGTTGGTACATTGCCTTCAGCTTCTTTGAGCCTCGACCCACAGAAGAACTCTACCATCTGGTCAGCGAAGAACGGTGTGGCTGGTTCAGGTAAGAATGAGTTCGACATGAACGTCAACAGTCCTAACGACCACGAGATCGTGGCTAACGGTGACATTCCATTCCAGAAGACTCTCGCTGAGGCTTTCGTTGGCAACAAGATCAACGCAGCTGACATTCTGACCAACTTGGTTGACAACACAGCTGGTAAGGAGTATGCAGCAAGCAAGCTCACTCTCGACCTCCAGTTCGACAAGGCTAACGTTGGCGAGGAGTTCATGGGTATCACAGGCAAGACATATGTTTTGAGCGTTGCCGATGGTGGCAAGACTCTTAATGCAAACATCAAGGGTCAGACTGCTACTCAGGCTATCGTGAAGATTGAGGGAACTGATGTTAATGCTCAGAAGGCTGTTTACCAGCAGACTGAGTATGCTAAGGACCTCCTCAACTACAAGAAGCACGACGAGCTTAGCGACGAGACTCTGACAGCTATCGTAGGCATCTTCGCTAAGAACGCTTGCCACGAGCTCCCATTGACTAACAACACATTCAATGTTCGCTTCCTCCGTCCATTGAACATCACTAACACAACTGCTGATGTTGAGGACGCTGGTGATGCAGCTCAGGTTATCGACCTGATGAAGTTGTTGACATTCTCTGACTGGCGTGACCTCTGGCAGACTGGCTATGACAAGTTCTACGGCATCAAGGGCGTGAAGGTCGTTGGTGTGGCTGACGGTCAGAAGATCAGCACAAACTCAGACGTGCTCACCGACCAGAACGGCAACACAGAGATGGTTGCTCTGCAGAACGTCAACGGCGCTATCGACTTCGTTTACAACGATGGCAAGCTGACTTACAAGAACTACAACTCTACAACCGCAGACTTCAAGGTTCAGATTCCTGTTGTCGTAACATACGATTGGGGTGAGGTTCCTCAGACAATCATTGTCAACGTTAAGCGTACACACTCTAACGCTAAGAAGAACTAATCCGTAAGGGTTAATATAAATCTCATAGGGAGAGGAGAATCGTTCTCCTCTCCTTTTTTCATTAAATAAACAGCGATATGAATTTCACAAAGTCATTTATCATCGTTTCATGTGTCGTGCTTTCTTTGGCTGGTTGCAAAAAAAAGACAAAAGACCAGGGGGTATATCAATATTTGCGCCCTGCCACAATGACCTATACAAAGCAAGACTCTTCCAACATCAACTATATGGTAGAACGTTATACCAAGCTGGTGGAGAAGAAAGATTTTGAAAAGGCAGCCAACATGCTCTATAAGGTAAGACACGACAGCGTGGTGCCATTGTCGGCTCAGGAACGTAAAGGCTTCATTAAGGCTTATTCCCAGATGCCTGTATATGCTGCTAAGACCAACTCTTTCGTATTGCGCTCCGATAAAAACAATCAGGTGGACGTGTTGATCCAGATTGTCAAGAACGGCGATCTCGATAAAGGCATTGGTGTTTCAAGGATGTCTCTTAATCCAGTTGTGAAAAATGGCAAGTGGTATCTCACGTTGTTGGATAAGAAAGCGGAGGGAGTAATAGATGTTTATGATAAACATGTCAACAGCTATTAAGTCTGCACTTTGCTTTGTTTTTCTGCTTTCCAACTTTCAGTTTGCAGGTGCGCAAGGTTATGCCAAGCTCTCCATCAAGAAGGTGAACTATGACATGGGTACAATTTACACCGATAGTGCCCGTAGGACGTATCTCATTCCATTTGTGAACAAGGGTAAGGAACCCTTGAAGATAAAAGACGCTCGAACCGATTGCACTTGCACAACAGTTGCTTATCCAAGGAAACGTATACCCCCTAAAGGGGTTGACACATTGAGAGTGACCATCGACATGACAGGTTTCTTTCCTGGCGATTATGAGAAAACAGTGGGGGTTTACAGCAATTCAAAAAAGAATCCACTTTTCATCTACTTCAAGGGTAAGATTGTACGCAAAGAATAATTTATTTTGACTTATGAATAGGATTCTAAAACATTTTATAAGCCTACTTTTCATTTCATCATTGACATCGCCTTTATTTGCGAGCAATGAGCCAAGTCAGCTTGTAGTGAAACTCAAGGATAATACCGAGAAGATATTTATCCTTGCAAATAAGCCTCAAGTCACGTTCGATATAGAGAAGTTTTATATCAGCACTTCTGACTTCAGTGCGGAATTAAGCAATGTCCAAGAGTTTTATTTCAAGACCGAATCTACAACAGGCATTGATGCCATCAAGAAAACCGATGGCTCTGCGAGTTCGTCGCCTTTCACTTTCCGTTTTGTCGATGGCAGAACGGTGTATATCGACGGCTTGGAGACCTCCGCACGCATTACGGTTTATTCCTTGTCTGGTGCCCAAGTCAATGCAAGGATAGACAAGGGCAACGGCAGGGCCGTGGTTGATTTTGACAATCAACCGGCGGGCGTTTACATTATTCGGGCAAACAAACAATCCTTTAAGATAATCAAACGATGAAGAAATACATTTTCCTTTTATTCAGTTTCCTCGTCTTCGCCATCACTGTTCATGCTCAATACAAGATGGTTATCACCCTTGCCAATGGCGAGAAGATTGAGAAGCAAGTTTGGGATATACAAAATGTCACTTTTGAGCCGTTGGGCTCTGTCGACACTCCGAATAAACCAGAGGCTGTCGACTTGGGTTTAAGCGTCAAATGGGCACCTTTCAATTTTGGTGCTTCTACCGAGACATCTGCTGGCTATTATGTTGGCTGGGGCGATGTCACAGGCTTGAACCAGTCTACCATTCTCAACTACTTCCCTGTGCTTCATCCCACATCCGACATCGTGAATGGCAAATACGACATTGTTCACGTGCTTTGGGGCGACGAATGGCGCATGCCTTCATTGAAGGAAGTGAACGAGTTGATAGAAGGCTGCACTTGGACTTACGACGAAGCAAAGAAAGGTTGGACCGTAACATCCAAGAAAGATGCCACTAAGTCGATATTCCTGCCAATGCAAGGTTATCGCAATGGTGAAAACGTGTCAGAGGCAGATGCAATCGGTGCCTACTGGACAGGTTCTTTAAGCAAGACAGACGACAAAACGGCTTCAGCGCTCATCCTGGATGGTATAAGCAATGCTCCAGCCGATTACCTTCGCTATCTCGGCTTGCAGATTCGCCCTGTTTATGGTGCGTATTATGAGGGTGCAAAGGTGAAAAGTGTCACCGTGACCAACTGTACAAAGAACGATGCCTACATACAGGTGACATTCGAGGGAAGCTATGCCGACGCTTCCGAGATAGGACTCTGCTATGGCACTACTTCCAACATTGACCCCGACCAAAACAATAAAGTGACGGGCGAGGTGTCTGGCATAGCCGATGATGGCACTTACACCTTCCACCTTCAAAATTTGGATCCTAACACTACCTATTATTTCGCGGGATATATAGTATGCCAAGGACAGAGAAACCTTGGTGCTACTGCAAGTCTTAAGACCAAGCCCAAATTCCCAATCGCCGAGATGGTAGACCTTGGTCTCAGCGTGAAGTGGGCTAAATGGAACATCGGTGCCTCTTCAGAAGATGAATACGGCTCGCTCATTGCATGGGGAGACAACACCGGTGAGAACACGTCTTTTGTAAACAATGATTATCCCAATGACTACAGCGACATCGCGGGCACAAAATATGACGTTGCCACGACACAATGGGGAGACAAGTGGCGCATGCCGACTCCTGCAGAGTTTAAGGAACTTGACAAGCTTACCAAGGAAATAGTCACTTTCTCTAATGGCATCACGGCATATAAGGTGACAGCGAGCAACGGCAACTATATCTACTTGCCGCGTGGCGGATATCAAACAAGCAAGGGAACGCAAGATGTAAATAAGTCGGCTGACTATTGGACTTCTGCAAACACCTCTCAGACATTTGCTCAAGGTGTACAGATTGGAAAAGTGAGCAGCACCTTTGAGACAGAAGACCAAAAAGGCTGGCACATGCTTATCCGTCCTGTCTATGGAGACACGGGCTCTGACCCAGACACTCCGGCAACCGATGAAAGAGAGTTTACCGAAGAAGGCAAACAGGCAAAGTCTGTTGACCTTGGTCTGAGTGTGAAGTGGGCAACTTATAATCTCGGCACGACTTCTGAAACCGAGCCGGGTTCTTATTTCTCATGGGCAAGCACAACCGCTGGCACCGACTTCAGCTTGAACCAGTACCAATGGTACGATGCTTCCACCCAGACATTCAATGTTCCAAGCACCAACATATCCGACACCGATAATGACGCTGCCGTAAAGTTGTGGGGAGGAACATGGCGCATGCCTACAGATGAGGAGGTTAACGAACTCGTGAAATATTGTACTTGGACAAAAACCGACAACGGTTTTAAGATCAAGGGTACAAATGGCAACGAGATATTCTTGCCATTCACGGGTTTCTACTTGGGAACGTCATTAACGAGCGACACCAAGTGCTATTATTGGACAGGCTCTTACAATAACCTGCCGATACATGCTGATGACTATTGGTCTTATTATCTCACCAACAGTTCTGCGACTCTCACGCTGATGAGCACGTACATATACAACGGTATGTGCATTCGCCCAGTCAGTACAAAATAGGATGCTGACAAGAACAAGGGAACAAAGAGCCAACAAATAAATGAAATGCCGCACGACTGTTTTATGTGTCGTGCGGCATTTTTTTGCGTCCTTATCTCCACTTGCTCAGGATGCTCTGGCTTTCTATCTTGTTCTCGGTCTTGTCGTCGAGTTGATAGAAGAAGTCGAGTCCCGTGATTTCTTCCACGTCGTCCACGGAGCGCACATAATAGTTCATGTCGTGATGTCCCGACTGGTTGTCGTATATAAAGCCTATGGCCTGCGCGTCGTGAGACGGCCCCTTGGTTCGCATTACGACCTTGAAGAAAGCGTCGGGCACGGCAACACGATGCTCGCCAACGGTGTTGTGGCTCTTGCCGTAGAATATTGGGCCTGTCACGATGTAAATCTTGCTGTAGAGCCTTGCCCAGACTCTGCAGGCCTCCTCAAGGTATTTCCAGTCGCGCTCGTTCAAGTAGCCGTTTTGCGGACAGATGTTGGTCATCAGAAACGCCTCTTTCTGAGCCTTGTATGACCACTTGTTGTCACCTGCCGGGCACATGTGCCCCCTCTGGTAGCCACATTCGCTTTCCCTTATGTCGGAATAAGTGGCCCTTGGCTTTGGCACGTCGAGGTCTTCCATGAATTTATGTCCGCTCCTTGCGTAGTCGCCGTCGGTGTGGTCGGCCGTCAGTTCCCATCCCACCCAGTTTGGCGTGCGTGTGTCTTTGTTGTATGAGGTGGTGTAGGCGTAGCGGCGCAATATCTGCTCCGCAGGCTTGTTCTTGCTCCATCTTGGAAATTCGTAATCCGCGCTTTGGTCGCTGGCAGTCTCTGCGTCTTGCGTGTCAGCATCTTTCTTCTCTTGCGCCCAAGCATCTTTCTTCTCTTGCGCCTCGGCATTCTGTTTACGTTGAGTCTCTGCCTCGTGGATCGCGACGTCTGTCGTGTGTTCGATGTATTTTGTAAAACTATAGGCGGCAATGCCGATTGCCGCGAATACAATAAGCCTCTTGATATTGTCCTTTGCCATAAGTGTTGATTTCTGATAGTCCAAAGATACATATTCTTTGTGACATGACAAAGCCCAGGCTTATGAAATTCGTAACCTTGTTTATAGAAGGAAATGGTGCGCAAACCACATGCGTGTTTTATATAGATTTGGGCATTTTAGTACTCACTTTGACTGCCTTTTACCATTCTAACGTAACGGCAACGCGATACTAACGTAACGGCATCGCCATTCTAACGTAACGGCAATGCGATTCTAACGTAACGGCAACGGGGCGCCTTTGGAAAGCAAAATGAGGGCAGATATTGGGTACACATAATGAGAAATGCAGGCTTTGTTACACAACTGCTAATATGGTCTTGCAAACCCGAAATATTGCTTTGATATATATTGCTGTCCGGTAAAACTTTTTGAACCCGCAAAAGAAAGGGCTGGATTCCTCGCTTGGAATTCAGCCCAATTTGTTACTTTTGTTTTTGCACATAAAAAAGCAACGATGAACAAAAGTACACATTTTATCGGACAGCCGATGTATGGTCAGCTGATAAATTTGCTCAACAAGGATGAAATACTCAAATTCAGTCGTGAACGCAATGGGGAACGCTATGTGAAGCACTTTGACGCTTACCAGCATCTTACGATTATGCTTTACGCTGTCATCAAGCGATTCGACTCATTGCGCGAGATTACCGATTCCATGTTTCCCGAGGCACGCAACCAACAACAGTTTCATGCTAAAGCCCACGAATTATAATGATGGGGATATAATTGCCATTGACAGAGCCTACATAGATTATTCCAAGTTTGAGGAACTGACCAATCGCGGTGTCATATATGTGACAAAAATGAAGAAAAATCTTGTGTACGAGGTACTTTCGAAACGCCATCAAGATACAAATTTGGGTTACACTAATAGCCAACCTTCTTCTGATGGTCATACAAAAACGCATCAAACGCCCCTGGAGCTTCTCCGGATTGGCTACAATGGTGAGGATCATGCTCATGTATTACGTGAACTGCTATACTTTTCTTGAAGAACCCGAAAAAGACTGGGCAAAAATGGTTCAAGAGACAAAGGAATCGCCTCCAGAACCAAGTCTGTTTGATTAGAGGGGGCTTACTTTTTGAAAAGGCAAGCCCGAAGTCCCATTATACAAGGCTTCGAGCAGGATAATTATGCTCTTTTGAGTTTTAGCGGACAGCAATAACTTCCTATAAGTAAATGCGCGAGTAATTTGTCCACGAGTTAAAAGGAATGGCAAGAAAACGGGGCTGACTCCTCGTGGAAAGAGCCAACCCCGTTGTTGTGTGTATAAGAATGTCCGCTTACAGATTAAGCGACTTCTTGATTGCCTCAATCTTGTTCTCTGCGTCTTTCATGCACCGCTCATAGCATCCTGCGCACTTCATCGACGGGTCTTTCACCTCTATATAGAACTTGATTTTAGGCTCCGTACCCGATGGACGCACGCTCACCTTGGTTCCATCGCCGCAGAACCATTGCAAAACATTGCTCGTGGTCGGCATGTCCAGCTTTTCAGTAGTACCATCGGCATTGGTCTGTACCAGAGTCTGGTAGTCTTTCCATACGGTAATATTGCTTCCGCCAAGTTCTTTAGGCGGGTTGGAGCGGAAGTCGGCCATCATTTGCTTTATCTCGTCGGCACCTGTTTTGCCGGGTTTCACCACGTTGACGGTAAATTCCCTTGAGAAGCCATACTCCATGTATATGTTCATGAGCAAGTCGTAGAGGCTCTTGCCGTTGTCCTTTGCATAGGCGCAAATTTCTGCGAGCAGCGAGCAGGCCGAAACGGCATCCTTGTCACGCACGAAGTCTTGTGCAAGGAAACCGTAGCTTTCCTCTCCGCCGCCGATATATTGCTGTTTGCCTTCCGAAAGGGCTATCTCGCGAGCTATCCACTTGAAGCCTGTATAGCAGTCGCGCATTTCTATGTTTTGCTTCTCGGCAATCTTGCGTATCACTTCCGTCGTGACAATGGTCTTCACGATGAAGTCGCCTTCTTTCATGAGTCCCTTAGCCTTGCGGTTGGTGATTATGTACCACAGGAATATGAGGCAGGTCTGGTTGCCGTTGATGAGCACCCACTCGCCCTTGTCGTTCTTGCAGGCCATGCCCACGCGGTCAGCATCGGGGTCGCTGGCCATCACGATGTCAGCATCGATGGCCTTTGCGTCACGAAGGGCAAGAGTAAGAGCCTCGCCGTTTTCCGGATTTGGCGATACCACGGTGGGGAAGTCGCCGCTCTTCACCATCTGCTCTTCCACACAATGTACATTCTCGAAGCCCCACAACTTCAGCGACTGCGGAATGAGCATCATGCCCGTTCCGTGCAGCGGAGTGTAGACAATCTTCAGGTCTTTCTGGCGCTTGATGGCCTCGGGGTCTATGCAGATGTCTTTTATCTGGTTGAGATAGATGTCGTCTATTTCCTTGCCGATAATCTGTATGAGACTCTTGTCGCCATTAAACTTCACGTCCTCCACCTTCACTTTGTTCACCTCGTCGATGATGCCTGTGTCGTGCGGCGCAAGTACCTGCGCTCCATCTTCCCAATAAGCCTTGTAGCCATTGTATTCGCGCGGATTGTGGCTTGCTGTCACGTTCACTCCGGCCTGACACTTCAGGTGTCTGATGGCAAAGGAGCACTCTGGGGTGGGGCGCATGTCGTCAAAGAGATAAGCTTTTATGCCGTTTGCGGAGAAGATGTTTGCGACTGTCTCGGCGAAGAGACGGCTGTTGTTGCGGCAGTCATGGCACACTACAACGGAAATGTCGCTCCGTCCGGCAAAGTTCTTCTTCAGGTAGTTGGCAAAACCTTGCGTGGCCATGCCCACCGTGTATATGTTCATGCGGTTGCTTCCGGCACCCATTATGCCGCGCAGTCCGCCGGTTCCGAACTCCAGATCCTTGTAGAAGCACTCGATAAGGTCGGTCTTGTCTTGGGCTTCAATCATTTTTTTTACTGCTGTCTGCGTTTCGTTGTCGAAAGCAGGGCTTAGCCATTGCTTTGCCTTAGCCTCACATTGGGCTATGAGCTGTGCGTTATCTTCCATAGTTATTTGGTTTTTAAAAAGTTTCACAGTACGTTTCACAAAGGTAGCAAATAAAATCAAGATGCATAATCCGTAAACTTCCTTTTTCGCTTTTTTAGGATAAAAATTATGGGTGGTTCTATAAATTAGCTTTGTCAGATTGCGGTTCTATTTTCGTGAACAATGTGTTTGCGAGCGAAGGAAAGCGTGGGCTATACGACGGAGTGAACAGACAAATTGGGCCGAAAAGAGACCATAGGATGGCAAAACGTAACTCAAGATATATTGTTGTTCGTACGGTGGTAATTTATAGAACCGCCCTTATACAAATGTCCCTTCCGAACCGCCCTTATGCCCTTGCAGTTTTCACCATCAGAAGGATGATGACCAAAGTGAGTGCTTCTGCCGCGGGAATGGCTGTCCACAGACCGACAATGCCTATCGCTCTGGGCAACACCATGAAGCCCAACACGGCGAAGACTATGCCGCGGAGCATGGTGAACACCATCGCCCGCTTGGCCCGGGTAATGCTTTGGTAATAGCCCACGAACACCACGTTGAGGGCGAAAAACAACGAGCAGGTGGAAAACCATGGCAATCCTTTTATCGCCAAGGCGTAGGATGGTTCGCTGGGGCGGAGAAAAGCTCCTACGATAAAGCGGTCGCCCACAATGAGCATCAGCATCACGCACAGTCCGCAGAGCAGTCCGGCATAAACGGCAACCTTTAGGGTGCGGCTCACACGTTCCTGCTGCCCGGAGCCATAGTTGTAGCTTATGATGGGTTGGGCAGACTGTGCCACGGCGTTGTTTACCGAGAAGATGATGGGGAAGAGGTAGCACACGATGGCAAATGCCGCCACGCCATCCTCGTGGAGCATCGACATGAACATGTAGTTGCCCGAAACCATCGTGACGCTCATAGCCATCTCGGTGAGGAATGTGGCTGAACCGATGCGCATCATGTAGCCCGTATTCCTTAGTGTGAGCACAAGCGAGGTGAAGCTTGCCTTGATGCGGTAGAACTTCAGCTTGTCGGAAAACCACACGAAGTAGACCACGCTCATCAGTCCGCTACAGATGCAGGCGATGGAAGTGGCTATCGACGCCCCCTTCACCTCCATCCCCAAGGGGAATATGAAGAGCCAGTCGAGTACAAGGTTCACCACAGCACCCACCACTTGTATCCACATCGCATAGCGTGGCGAGCCGTCGAGCCTCACCATCATCATTCCCACGCATTGCCACAAGAGAAATACCGTGCCGGGCAAGAGCCACAGCAGGTAGTCGATGGCGTAACGCTCAAGGGCTGGACTACAACCGAGGGCATAGACGAAAGTCTTTGGCATGAGCAGACAGAGCAGAATGAGCAAGGCGACAATGGCTGTGCCAACACCATAGGCTTGGGTGAGGATGATGCGGGCTGCCTTTTGATTGTCGTTGGCAAGGTGCATGCTGGCCACCACCGATGCTCCTATGCCGAACATCAGTCCAAAGCCTGTGACTACCATCCAGCTGGGAGCCACGATGTTAACGGCGGCAATGCCGTCCGCCCCCACACCCCTGCCCACAAGGATGCCGTCGATGATGGTCTGTGCCGACATGAAAAGCATACCTACGAGCGTAGGGAAAAACATTTTTCTGAACAGCGGCCCTATCTTGCCAGCTCCAAAGTCAATCTTGTCACGAGACGTGTCAATCTTGTTTTTCATACTCTTGAGTGTAGCTAAATCTTATGAAATGATTTCGCAAAGTTACGAATTTTATGTCAGACAAAAGAATAAAAAAGGTTTGTGCATTCGCCTTTAGCCTTAACGGTCTGGAAGTTTTAGCGAGACTCCGAATTTACATATAGTTGCCATAAGTTTGTCTATAAAGAAGAAAAAGTCTACCTTTGCACAGTATAAAGGAAAACAGAAGACCGTTGTTCTGGACAAACGAAAGTTGTACGGAGTTTAACGGACTACAAAGGTGACATACGGAACTACCCTTAAAACAAATAAAAACACTAAAGCAATGAGAAAAAACAGTTTGCTGGCAATGGCCGCAATGCTGCCCTTGATGACATGGGCGCAGACATTTGACTTTGACATGACGAAGCAGCAGCCCAGATACACCGACGAGATCGGGTATGGCTACGATGTGCTCCCGAACCCAACCCGAAAGAGTGCCGAACCTTTCTACTTCTCTGTGAAGGTGCCTGACGGCAACTACAAGGTGAGAGTGACGCTCGGCGGAAAGAAGGCCGCCAACACTA
>CAVBXD010000050.1:0-12180 GCA_963599465.1 Oscillospiraceae bacterium
TTGTATTGCATATTGGCTTGATTCTATGGGATATGGATTGGATTTCAAGAATGAGTTCAAATCCTTACTCGTTTCTTATCCACAGGTAGATCCAGCTGCAATGGGATTCCCAGACAATTGGATTACAGAGCCTCTATGGAGATAACTTTATAGACGAAATACAGATAAGCCTGTCGGCAGTGAACATTCTTCACTATTGACAGGCTTTCTTCTTTCCGTTCCACTAATTTGATACTAACGGAAGTTAAATACGTTAAATTTTGCCTATTCTGTATCTAAACAGAATCTATATTGCCACTTTTCTACCGTTTAGAGCGTATAATATTGATAATCAACTAATAATAGATACCATCATTGTATCTTCCTCCTTTTAATGGCAAAGTTAAGCATAAGTCCTCAAACGTCCAAATCTTGAGAGGGCATTTGTTGTCAATGTTCTCTGAACGCATACTTCACAGCGTAAAGGGGAACATTCGACCTACCTTATATTCTGTTCCAAATAGGCATGAGCTTTCTGAGGGTCGCTGGTGAACAGCTGGATTTTTCCCTCTGGATCGATAACCACCAAAGAGGGCACATAACGAATATAATAGCCATCCTTGAGGGCTTTCATCGAAGTCTGAGGCACAAGATACTGCCCCCACGACATTTTCTCCTCATCCACGGCACGTTCCCAGTCCTTGCGCTGCCTATCTACCGAAATGCTGACGACATTCAATTTATCCCCCATCTTCCGATGCAATTTCTTCACGCTTGGAATTGCTGCACGACAAGGGCCACACCAGGAAGCCCAAAAGTCGATAAAGTTATACTTTCCTGGAACAACGATGTCCTTCAAATTCACAGTCTTTCCGTCTTTTGCTTCCAAAACCAAGCCCTTGTAGTGGTCGCCCTTGACAAACTTCTTCATCTCGGCTACCGTGTTCACGAACTCCGCATAGCGCGTCTTGTCATAGTTGTTGGCAAAAGTGGCAAGCATCTTGTCATAATCCGCAATGGAGAAAGCAAAAGGCCTTTCCATCTGCCTTTCCATCAACAGAAGACTGATGGCATAGTCGGGGTGTGCAGCAATGAAGGATTCGTTGGCTTGTTCTTCCTCCATATCCGCTGCATCAGTCAGTGATTGCAAACGTGCCACCAGAACGGAATCAACTTCCTTCTTTCCTTTTTCCGGAAACATGGCATTGCGCAGTTGTCTCTGCAACACATCAGCCTTCAAGCGAGCATCATACGTAGCCGATGCCCATTCCTGATACTGCCGCTGAGCCTTGCTGCCCTCTATCCTCAGGTTTTTCTCTTGAAAGAGTGTGCTGTTGTATAAATCGTAATTGCGGGGTATGCTGTCGTAACAGGCTGCCGAAACTGTGTAATCACCAGCCTCCAACATGAAGTTGCCACCACGGTCCTCAGCATATTCCCCATCCTTGTATGCAGCTTTAGGCTTATCGTCGATTTGCAATTGCACGAGCATCGGACTCTCCACCTTGCCAGTCAACACAAAAGAACTGCCTTTTGACAGGCATTCTGCCTCAATCTGTTTACCGCTTTCCTTCACACGAAGTTGCACTTTTGTCCCGTCCTTTATTCCTGGTATTGTACCCTTTATAGTAAAGGTCTGGGCAAAAGAACCTGCCGCCACAAACGCAATAGCAACAGAAAGAAAGACTTTTCTAAAAACATTCATATCCATTGAAAACTTACGGTCTTAAAACATTTCCTATTATCTCAGATGCTCTCTAATAGTTCGCTCCACGATGGCAGGATCGTGGGTAACGGTTAGCACCTTGCCATCCACACCAATAACAACAAGGCGTGGAATGGAAGTGATATCGTATGCCGCTCCGGCACCATCCTTGCTCTGCAAAGACGACAAAGGCAACAACAGCTGAGGCCAAGACATCGCTTCCTCCTGTTCCGCCTTTAGCCAAGCCTCCTTTTTTTCATCCACCGAACAAGAAACAACTTGCAATTTATCAGCATATTTCTCTGCCATTGCCTTTACCTTAGGTATTGCCGAGCGACAAGGTCCGCACCATGAAGCCCAAAAGTCAATCAGAGTCATCTTGCCCGCCCGACGAAGAGACGAGAGCTTCACTTCCTTCCCCTTTTTGTCTTTTGCCGTAAAATCGGTATAATCAGCGCCCATGGCGTGAGAACGGAAGTAAGCGATGTTCTTGGTCACAAAGTTGACATGAGCCGTGTCGGCATTATTTTTGATTGCCGCATATTCCTTCTCAAACTCGCTTCCCGAATAGGAAAAAGGTTTATAAGCCTTTGAAGCGACCAAAGCGGCAGAAACGGCATAATCTGGATGCAAGAGAATAAACTCGTTCGATTTTTCCGCCAGTTCTTTCTCTGCCTTTTCGTTGGCTTGTTTCATATAGGCAATGGCATTGTCATTCCCATCATTATCAAACCAAGCCCTGGCCTCGGCAAAACCTAATGTTTGGGAAGTCCATTCCGCAGAACGGGTATACGTCAAATACTCGGCATATTGCTCCATTGCCTTACCGCCGGAGATAGTGATGCCGCTCTCCGGTTTGTTGACGAAAGATTCTGTAACCAAGTCGCTTCTTTCTTTTAGGATTACATCCTTATCCATTTTTACGGTGACAGGCGTACCATCAACCATTGTGCGAACCATGGCATAGCGCATCCACTTATTTGTCTTCGGATTCACTGCCGATATGCCAAGCGTCACCATGCGGGGACCTCTCACCTCGCCCTCCAAGGAGAAGCTGCTTCCCTTAAACTTGATGGAAGCAATCTCCTCAGGTTGATACCCTTCGGCATCCATCAAAGTAACTTTACAGCTATCAGCCATTCCCACTATTTCACCAATCAAGCTAACCTTTGTCTGAGCTTGTGAGGAAACTCCAACCATGAATGCCATGGAGAGAAACATGAACTTTGTAGTCATTTTCGCTTATTTCATTATTCTGCATCACGAACATAGCGGACGCTTAGACAATGCCCTTGTTGAAGAACAACCAAACGATTTACCGCATTTAACCCTGCTACTATTTTTCTGGCATAGGCAGCAGGCTCGGAATTGATTGTCGTTTTTGTCGCAGTCCAATAATAGCCATAGTCATGGTGATGAAACAGTTCTATCAAAGCACTGCTCACGCCCTCACAAACTTCACCACCGAAGACGAAATGAAGCATTGTTCCCTCGCCTTCTTGAGTCATCAAAGAAGCAGCTCCGTTTCGCCAACCTTCCTTGTCCGCATCCTTACTTTTCATTCCCAGGGTGCGTTCCAAGACCTTAAAGTCATCATCAGTAGGCAATCTCCATCCCTCTGGCGCATTGTCCACAGCCTCTTGCCAAGTGTAATAGTTGCCATAGCTGGCATACCAATCTTGCCAATCAGCAGCGTTGCCGTCAAGACTCAATCCATCTCCAAACTTATCAGTCCATTTGGGATTATAGATATCCTCATAAAAAGGAACGTCACAGCGAAGATTCTCCGTCATCCAACATTGATTTCCTATGCGCACCCAGTGATACTCATTGCCATCTCTGTCTACCAACGTTCCAGAGGTTGTCGGCTTTATGTCTGGAACTTTGTCGTCATCGCTGCAAGAGGCAACACAAAGGGACATGACCAACATCAAAGCCCCAATATATAAGAATTTTAAACCGCTCATTTTCTACATTTATTTAATTGAACCATACGTTCTCATTCCATAACTACACCCAAAGACCTTATCAACTCTTTCATCTTATTGAAACGAGCGATACAGATAGGATAACCCGCAAATTGCTCTTCAAAGCCAGACTGCGTATAAGAGAACGCCGCCTTTACGTAGTCTTGTATGTCTCCACTCTTACTTCTGAAACTCCATTTGCTTCCATCGCGCAAGAATCCCAAAGAGCGAGCCAAGTCATCATCATACCCGTACGGATAACCCAAGTCTGTCTTGTCATTCCACATATCAGTCAACTCCGAATAATTGTCAACCAACGAGAAGAAGTCGGCATAGAAGGCATCTCCCTTGTCTTTCATTTTCGAATAGACTATATTAGCAATGACACCGTCCAACAGAGATGGGTCTTCCAAGGCTTCCCCTTCATCCATACTTATCACATAGCACTGTGAGCCAAGAAAATAGGAAGGATTATTCTTTATATATCTTTCGCCATCATATGTCGCCCAACAATTGATTTTATCCACCAGCAAGATGGAGAAAGGTGCCAACGAACCTAATCGCTTTACGATTTTCTGTTCTGCCAAATTGGCTGCTTGCTTTTGGGTGTTAAAGTCGTTGATATACTCAAACGTATAGTCATAACTGTCACTTGTCCCGGTACTGAACATGTCATAGTTGATTTTAAGGACATCATTCGGGCGCAACGTGTCATTGTATAACACATAAGTTCCCGTCCTCTCAAAGAAATTTCTTCTAAAAACAGCCAACTCACTGTTGTCATTGGCATCTGGTGCAAATCTCTCTGTATCAGCATAGCTGGGGGTTGTGTCCTCATCGTTGGAGCAAGACATCATACCCATGGAAACAGCAAAGACCACTAATAGCAAATATATCTTTTTCATGTCTTTCTTTTTTTTGTTTTTACCAATCCTCATAATCCTCATCGTCACTGCCTGCAGCAAAGTCTTGACTCTCAAAGGCATTTCTTACAGGGCGCACATAGCTTCCTATTGACGGCTGGAAGTCTCTTTCTTCCTTAGGAATATTGAGAGTGTAGGCTCCATCGTTCTTCTCCAGCCGATATTTTTTCAAGTTGGAACGATATTCCTGCCAATTCTCCGACTTGAAAGTACTCATCGTATGAACGATCTCCTTGGAATATGGATATTTCTCATCTACTGTATATCGGCGCAAGTCGAACCATCGGTGCCCTTCCAGGCAAAGCTCACGTTCACGCTCGTCGCGGATAAAGTTTACCAGTTCTTCACCCGAAAGTTGCACGTCTGCCGCACCGTTGATTCTCTTGCCGCGTAGTTTGTTCAACCATTCGCAAGCCTGAGCGTCATGTCCCAACTCCGCCTCAGCCTCAGCCAGATTGAGATAAGCCTCAGCCGTACGAATGGAGAACACATCGCTCACCTCTTTATATACTCCATAAGAAGAACGGCTGCAATCCACTTTGTGATAAGTGGGAAGTTGGTTAAACAGATCGTCTTCCGTCGTGATATAAGTTGTCCTGCGTTTGTCGTCTTTTCCATACAAACCATACAGGTCGTCAGAGATACACCATGTTGGAGTGCTGTTGTCTGCGTAGCTGTTTCGTTGGGGAGCGTTAAACAATACGTTGCCTAAACAGCTTGCGCCATTTGAGAATACAACCTCCCCGTTAGACTTACTGATGGGATATTGCGTAGAAGGGAAAGATGTCAAGTCAAACAAGAAACTGTTTTTATCGACAGCCTTCTGAGCATAGTCGGCAGCCACCTGCCAATCCTGCATATACAAGGCTATGCGGCTACGCAACACATAAACAGCCTCAAGTCCCGGATGGTATATGCTCTGAGGAGCAGAAGCATCACGCAATAAATCCTCCGCCTGCATCAAGTCTGACACTATCAGTGCATAAACATCGGCAACAGACGCACGCTGATATTCCTTGTCTTCCACATTCTCGGAAGTCTTGACGGGGACAGCCAACTCCGAGGCGGCAGTGGCAGGCGAATAAGGCTTGCCATAGAGGTTGACCAACATGAAATAATAGGAAGCACGCAGATAATAGAGTTCTCCCTTTACTTTATTGACCTGAGCCGTCTCTTCTGCTGAACTGGACTTTAATTCGTCAGCAGCGACGAGCACCATATTGCAATTGTTTATCTTTTGGTAAGCCAGATTCCAAAAGCTTGCCTCGTCACTTTCGTTGGTGTTCTTTCCATTCTCGTCCATGAACAAGTCTTGCTGCCAAGTGAAATAAGGAAACATCTTGCTTCTGTATCCTGTTCCGTCATTGTCCTCAGACACTTCAAGGTTTTCCTGGAGCTCATCACTCATGAAATGAAGCATCAGGAAGTTGGGATTGTTAACTTGGTAATAACTATAATCATTTGAGAACAAAGCTTTTGGCATCAAGCAGTCGCCTACCAAGAGTTCCTGAAGATCGGTTACAGACTGCACACGCCCCAAATCCTGCGAGTACTCCTTCAAGAAACTGCTGGAGCACGACGACAAAGCCCCCCAGCCTATCACAACGCATATTATATATAAGAGTTTCTTTTTCATACGTTTCAACCTTTAGAATATAACATTAAGTCCGAGAGAAAAACTTGGACGGTCGCTCAACTGCACCGTAGAGAATCCTCCTTGTGTTGGCGTCTGCCCTTTAAGTGCAGGGTCGCAGATGGTGAAGAGATTATACGCGGAGGCTGTCAAGGCCAATCTCTGCAAACCAATCGTCGATAGCGGCTTCATTGGCATTTCATAGGTTAGGCTTATGCTCTGCAGTTTTAAGTAATCGGCACTAACCACACGGATATTAGAATAATCATACATATCCCAATAATCGTTTGCTATAGTTGGAATGTCTGAATAAGATGACTTCTGCGACCAATGACTTGAATACTTGTAATAAGCATCTGTTCCCTGAGAGATGATGGCTGGGATATTGGTATGCTTCTCGTCTCCAGGCTGTTTCCATCTGTCCATGTAATCACGGCTATAGTTCTTCTCTGAATATATGTCAGAACTGTAAGTTCCACCCGAGGCTGCCCCGCCAAACATGGCAAACAAGCGCGTCTTGGCACCGAAGCTATAACCCAAACTGAAAGACGCACGCCAGTTCTTATAGCGGAAGGTATTGGTCAAGCTGCCTTGGATGTCTGCGTCGCGCTTGCCCGAAGCCTCCAGCACGGTGGTGTAAACGTCATACTTGCTCATGCCGCGAAGCGCAGCCTGGTTGTCGAAGTAATCCTCAAACAAAGGACCGCCATCCAAAGGACTCAAGCCCAAGAAACGATAGCTATAGAAAGTGTTGACAGACTTGCCTTCCACCAATGCTGAGCCATTCAAGAAGTCTTCCAAGTCGTAGGTTTGCGCGTCAGGACGTGAGTCGATGCTATTGATAACCTTGGAAATGGATGTAGAGAGCGACCAACGGAAGTTCTTGTTTCGTATGGCATTGAAAGTAATGTCGAAGCTATATCCCTTGTTGGTCACGTCACCGCCATTGATTACATAAGATGTCACGCCGTTGACCGAGGAAACCTTCTTGTTCATGAACGCATCCTTGGTCTTCTTATAATAAGCGCTGATTTCCATCTCCAGGCGATGGTCGAAGAGGCTCATGTCCAAACCTATATTGTAAGAGTTGGTTTTCTCCCATTTCAAGTCTGGGTTCGGATGTCCATAGATGGTTGAAGTGAACTCATTGTAATAAGAATCCATTGCACCCTTCTGGATGGTCATGATAGGAGACTCCGTGTCAAGCATGTTTCCCTGAAAACCATACGAAGCCTTGGCGGTGATGTAGTCTACCCATTTCGCTTGGATGAAACTACCCAAGTCATAGCTGCCAGACAGAGACCAAATGGGCAAGAATTTTTCATTGGAGCGGTCACCGAACTTGTTTGAACCATCTATACGTCCATTCAAATTGACACGCCACAAACGCTTATAGCCATAGGTCAAAGAGAGATATGTTGAGAATTTGTTAGACAAGTCGTCCGAGATCGTGGGCACGTTGTTTGCCAACCATGTGCCATAGGCTGGATATTTTTCCAAGTCTATTCCTGTCACGAAGGTCTCTCCACGGTCTGGATAATAGCCACGGGCCACACTGCTATGGCTTTTATACTTGTTGGAGTTTATTTCAATACCAAAAGTAGCATCAACGTTATGCTTGTCGTCCTCGCCAAAATACTTGTTGGCATTCAACTGGAAACGAGCGGTATAGTTCTGGTTTCGAATTGTTGTCTTGCTCAACTCGCCACCCTGTGGCAGGGTCGTGCTTTCTGGATATTTGATTTCCTCTCCATAGTTGCTTGTTCTCAGATAAGCAACATGGGTTGTCTTTTCGCCCCAATAGCCTTCCTGGTCAGTATTCTGCTGGGTCATGGAGAAGATGGCGTTGGCATTCAACCAATCCGTAAAATTGAATTTGAGATTAGCCGTAACGGTAAACGAATTAGTTTCCTGCCTTTTATAACTGTTGTCCAACTCGTTAAGTATGTTATACTTGTATTTGTAACCGTTGGAGCCGTTCATCTTTTCATAATAAGCATAGTTTCCTTCCTCATCAAAAGGATTGATGGCACGCGAAGCACTATAAGCATAGCTTAATGGGGCCAGTTCATCCTGATAATAATTCCGCTTATAATGATAGGCACTGACATTGAACGATGCTGTCAACAACTTGCTGAATGTATTGTCCAAGTTGACCGACGCCGTATAACGCTCATTGTTGTTGACCTTGATAACGTCATTCTCTTTATTGTATCCCAAAGATGCATAATAGCGCGACTTGTTGGAACCACCACTCAAACTCGCGGTATGTTGCTGCGACCAACTGTCACGGCAGATTATGTCAAACCAATCTGTATTATACCCTTCGGCAGCAGACACTTGATTTACAAATTCCTTGTAATCAATGTTTTTCGCATAAAGATCATACAAAGCCTTCTCATATCCTACACGCGGAGAGTAACTGTCGTAAACATATCCGCTTTCAGCCAACTCTCTTGAAAACTGGATTCTCTCTTTGGAAGACATCACATCGACCGAATTATCCGAATATCTTGGGCGACGCTTATAGGTCACATTAGCCGAATAGCTCACCTGAGGCTTGCCCTCGAAACCGCGCTTGGTTGTAACTACTATAACGCCATTGGCTGCCTTCGTACCATAGATGGCCGTGGCTGCTGCATCTTTCAATACATCTATTCGCTCAATGTCCTGTGGGTTGATGCCAGAGATGGCATTACCTATGCGGTTCACATAATCGGGGTCGTTAAGTTCCTCGGGCGCAATCTCCACCGGGTCCGACACTACAATACCATCCACAACCCAGAGAGGCTCACGGTTTCCTATCAAGGTACTCGTTCCACGAATACGAATCTTTGGGGCGACACCTACCTCGGCTGAGTTGTTGGTCACCATCAAGTCGGGCACCTTGCCCTCCAACATCTGGTCAAGACTGCTCATGTCGGCACGAGCCAAGTCTTCCATCTTAACCGATGTCACAGCAGAAGTCAGACTGCGCTTGTCGAGCACCTGATAACCAGTCACCACGACCTCGTCAAGACTGCTTGCGTCATCGTGCATCACAATCATCATGTTCTTGCCTGCCTTGCTGGATAGCTTTACCCTCTGCTGCTGCATTCCTATATAAGAAAAGGTGAGATACTGTCCGTGGTTCTCGGGCAACGTGAATGTGAACTCACCGTTCCTGTCGGTATAGGTGCCCATACGAGCATTGTCACACTTCACGCTTACGCCTGGCAATGGCTCATGTTTTTCATCAAGCACCTTGCCCCTTACCACCCTTTCTGCCGGTTGGGGCTCGTTGTCTTGCGTCCATTCCGCGCTTTTCTTTTCATTACCTGAAGCGAGGGCTTTCCCATCATCCTTCACCACGATGATAAACTTGCCTCCCACAACCTTGTAGGTCAGGGGGCGGTTGCCCAAAACTGTCTTTACGGCATACTCTGCGTTCACCTGCTTCAAGCTGGCACTCACCTTGTAAGGTTTGACATCCTCATAGGCAAATTCCACACGCACCCCACTCTGCTTGCCTATCTTCTTGAGCGCGACAGCCAAAGGCGTGTTCTTGAAATTCACGTCAATCTTCTTGCTAAGCCCTTGTGCCGAAATGGTTACGGCAAAGCACAGGAGCAACAAGAACGTCATCCAATCTCTCTTCTTTACTCTCCTATTCATACCCACTTATTAATACATTTTATGCACTTGATTGATAATTTTGCCTATAGATACGGACATAGGCAAAAAACAGGTACGCTTTGAAAGAAAAATATCAAAAAAAACATCTTTTTCCTTCAAAACGCGCTCATAAAACAGCAATACGACACGTCGAATTACTTGTCACTCTATTACCAACTGGTCATCATGACAGGTGAACTTGGCCTTGTTGAGACTGTTAAGCACCTCCACCAACTCTTGGAGACTGACATCTTTGGGAGCGGCAAAGAAGATACGAGTTTGCATCTTATCCGCATTCTGGAAAATGACACTCACATTATACCATTTTCCTATCTCCTTGGCCACATCTACCATCGAAACATTGTCGAAATAGAATTCGCCTTGCTTCCACGCCGTATACTCCTCGGTGTCTACCGTGCTAACGTGGAGGGAAGAACCGTCAAAGGCCGCATCCTCACCTGGCTTGACGCGCTTGGATGCCGCGACCGAGCTTACAAGCACACTGCCTTCCAACAAGGTGACATGGGTATCGTTGGCTGTATAGGCACGGACGTTAAACTCGGTACCCAAGACCTTGGTACTGACGTTGCCGGCACGCACTACGAATGGATGCTTGGCATCATGACGCACCTTGAAATATGCCTCGCCTTGCAACTCCACTTCTCGTGTTTTGCCTCTGAAACTCTGTGGATAAACAAGACGGCTGCCAGCATTGAGCGTCACCTCGGTGCCATCGGCAAGTGTCACCTCGGCTGTGGCATTCTGAGGGGTAGAGAGGATGTTGCGCACTATGGTCGCTGACGAAGCGTCAGAAACGGGGGTGTAGACACGGTTGCCTTTCACAACCACAGGCTCCTCGTCGCCTTTCTGCAACGTCACGCCCTGCTGGGCATCATCCGACTTGGCCTCGTATGCCACCACTGCCCCTGCGGGAACATCCAATCCGTGCTTGCCCATATTGAGAACGAAAAGCAACAAGAGCGACGCGGCAATGCCTGCCACGACACCCAAGCTAACCTTGACGGCACGACGACCCTTGTCCATGCCTTGGCGGTGCATGAAATCATCCAACTCAGCCTGTACGTCGGGGGCGGGATGAGCCTTGCGCAGAAGATGGTCTCTCAGAGCCACTTCCTCTTGGATAAAGTCTTGTATGTCGTAGTTTTCGTTCATCTTTCTTCCTTTATCGTTGTCTGCATAAAGATACGGACAAGCTGTTAAAACGGGTATTGCTTTTTATCTTTATATAGTTCTCTTAATATCTTTAAAGCTTTAACAATGTGCTTCTTCACCGTGTTGGGACTGATATCGAGCTGTTCTGCTACCTCGGCATATTTCATACGCTTGAGATAGCACATTCTCAGAATAACGTCGGTAGGCGGTGAGAGTTGAGCGAGCATCTCTTCCACCAGCTTATCCTTCTCGTCAGAATAGTCGTCGCAATATATTTCGGCAATATGTAGATATTCATCGGTATACTGGCTCTCAAGCACCACATGACGCAGGTGGTCTACCGAGCGATTGCGCACGGATGTCATTAGATAAGCATTAATCTTCGACAGGTCTGTTGTGGCTATGTTGTTCCACAACGTGGCGAACACATCATTCAGAATATCCTTGGCGGTCTCTTCCTCGTTCACAACATGCAAGGCATAGTAATACAGCCGAGTGTAGTTCTCGGTGTATATCTTCTCAAACCTTTTCTTGTATATGAACGACTTTAGCATCCTAAAAACTTACAATAATTTAAATATGGTTGTAAAGATACAAAAATCGTAATAAATCACGCAACGCTCTGCAATAATTTTTTATATTTTGCAAATAAAATATTACAATTTGATAATTGCCATCCGCTAAAACTTATTGAGTAATAAAAAATCAGAGCAGGATTCCTCGCTGAAATTCAGCCACGAACCGGCTATAGGGCAACAAGTATGCTCAAGGCACATAAGGCCCTCTATATCAATGTCTTTCCGTAGCTTTTCATGCCACATTTCGGCTTAACTCTGAAATGCTGTCGCCATTCTAACGTAACGGCAATTCCATTCCAACGTAACGGCAACGCCGTTGTAACGTAACGACAACGCCATTCTAACGTAACGGCAACGGGGCATCACCGAAAAGCCGACTGACGTTTTCGCGGCACGTCTAATCCATTAATAAATTAATCGGAATTATTTTTACATTTACGACAATAGAAACAATAGAGACAACGTGGGGTTGGAACTAATTTTTAAAGATTTTAAAGATGGCTACGCCGCATGGCGACTACGCGATGTATCAATCCCGAACGGCAAAACGTATTTGTGGTACGCGGCA
>CAVBXD010000051.1:0-12014 GCA_963599465.1 Oscillospiraceae bacterium
GGGGCTTTGCGCCCCCGCCACTTCTGCATCCCCCGCAGTGTTTTTCATAGATTTACGATGAAAAACGTTGCACTTCTATTTGGACACTTCAATATGTCCCCAGTAGAGGCAGAGCGACTCCTGCGCAAAGACCTGAAAGAACTTTGTGGTATGTTGCGCCAATACGGTCAGGACTCCCTGCTCCTTGCCGCCTTAGCCTATAACATAGGCCCATACAAAGTGCTCGGTCACAAAGGCAAATACCCAAAGAACACAGTTCTCCAGAAACTCGAAGCCAGCGACCGCAACATCCGTGATGCCTATGTGAACCACTGCTACTGGCGAGGCAAACGAATCCCATCCATCGAACGAAGACGATATGCAGAACTCATGCTGCTCTACACTCCCTAACAAACCATTACCCACTGACAGATACTACATATGAGCATCGACCAGTGGGTATTCTGTTCTAATATTTGCACGTTGCGCTGGATTGTTTTTTGGCGAGTGTAAAGAGGTAATCTTGGAGTTGGGCGACGAAAGATTTGTAGCGGCTTAGCATTTCTTGATAGAGTTCCTCTGAAACCGGCTTCATTCTTTCTTTTATATCATCTGCGCTCATTTCGCTTGTCCAACAAGGAGAAATATTTTCAGAGTTAACTCTGAAGAAGTCAAAATGAGCGCGTTGACCTTCAAGTTTTGTCAGGGTATATATACCATCGTACGCATAGTGTTTACCTATCTCAACTTCAAAATCACCATCTATTAGGTTTTCATGGATGAACTTTTGAGACTGAGTTGCAAAGTCCTGCATCTTTTGCTTGACTTTGGAGTAAGTATCACGGGGCAGTTCTATGGCTTCTTTTGGGATATCGTTATCGTATTCGTCGGGGAAATCCCATCCCATGATTTGTGCTTTCTTTACGAGTGTGCTAAAGGCGTCTATCTTGTCACCACGCACACAATCTATCTGATATAATGTCATAGGCTCTTCCTTATTGGAGCCCATCATAATGAAGCAATCACCTGTTGTCATAATGATATTTGATTTAGTGAGCACTTTAATTTCTGGTAATCATCAAGCATTTCTTCTACTGAACACATAATTCTGTTACGAGATGCGGTTCTGTCACTTTCTTTCACACCTTTGATATAATCTTCGATCACGTTTGATTGAAACTGGTTATACGATTTCAAACGGAAGCTTTCCCAATCTCCATAAAACTCATGATCAAACCAATCGGTTTCTATGGTAAACAGTTCCAATATGCCCAAGTATAATGAGCGAACCAGCTGTTGTGGCTTGCACCAAGCGAAGATGGCAGGTCTATGAGAAAATTCTTCGGGTATTATTTTGACGCTCAGACCACTTTCGTTCCAGAACAGGTTTCTCATCCTGAGTCTTAGAATGGTAGGCGAGTCTTCGAAATGCAAATTTACATCTGAATAATCTTTCCACGGAGCATAAATGAACGACTCAATTTCATTCCGTAGAATATCGAAGTCGGTAGTCCAGTCTGACAGATTTGAAAAGTATGCCCGATTACCTATCTTGATTTCATAAGCGGTATCACAATTATAGGGTTCCAAGAATCTGAAACTAAAATCCTCTACAGAGATTTCATCGTAAAAAAGCTGAGCGTAGCTTTTGGGAATCACAATATGCTGTAAGTCTGTCAGCATGTATTCTGCTGTTTCTTTGTCAAACCTATAATATGGAGATTCATTACCAGCGATGATGTGCCGACATAGTGCAGTCAATGCACTAATTGCAGAATCAATATACTTATCACGATCGTGTTCGATTCTATACGAACCACATGTTTCATCATAATAATACCCAAAAACTTCATCCTTAAAGAATTGGAAACAAGCTTCTATTCCTTGACTTATGCGACGTTTCTTATAGCAATCCCATAGCGATTCAAAAAGAGGTATAGGAAAGACCATTACTTCTTTCTTTCGCAATCTTAACCAGATTGCAGGCTTTTCTGATTCGTCTGCAACCTTGAATACAAATTGCTCTCTCGACTTAATAACAGTATCTGATTTAATGGTCATTTTCGGGGGTGTTTTGATTTAATATATGTGATAGAAGTGAGGAATAGGCATCGCCCAATGGAAGTTCCTCCTCAAGATGAAGCACGCGACGAAGGCATGATGTGGTTTGTCCCGTAACGGGGTTGAAGCCTTCCTTCTCAATATCGGCGTAGTACATCCCCACGCCACGCTTTTGCCACGAGGGCAAGTCGTTGTAGTTGATGCCATGATTGAAGAGCAACTCATTCTTTTGTGCATTAGAAATGCCGCTTATCTGTTGCTGCGCATCGCCAGCAGAGTACCCATCTGCACGCAATAGCCAGTAGCAATAGCTATTGAGCGAGTTGCGGTGAGCATCTTCCTGTCGCCAACGGAAATAGTCAATGACATATTGCTCGCTGGGCAACGGAATGAGACGGCAGTCAAAAACGGCAGGTCTCTCAGCAGCCATCGAAAACGCTACCGATGCCTCTGAGGCAAGTATTGAAAGCAATTTTCGCTCCTTGCGTCCAAATGTACATTCGTCCAAATGGAAAAGCAAAGAGATCTCGTCGCTCTCCGTGTAGCCATAGATAATCCTAAAACCACAATCCATCAATCGGCGTAATGTCGTAATCATGCAGTCGCGGAAACGGATGTCAAATGGTTTTTCAAGATTCCACTCCTTTTTCGTGAGCCTCGTGAAACCATGCCCATCCAGGCGTGCCACGATGTATATTCCTTGAAGCATACAGCGGTCGAGCGATTGCTCGAAACTTCTCATCTGTTTGTCGAGTGTATCAAAGTCCATAATCTATTCGTTCCATTTAGTTATTTCAAAATCATTGTCAACAATTCTTACAAAATATAGCTGGTCAAATCCTTCGTCATAAGAAGGCATTTGCAGCTTGTTTGATGTGCAGGGTATGGCATGGCGTGGCACTCGTCGCTCACGTTGTTCGTTCCGCTCAATGCATTCCTGCACCCTGCTTTGAAAGAAAATACCAATCACCTCGTATCCATGCGACTTGGCGAGCGGGATATACTTCTGCCGGTCAGTGATTTCCGGATTAGTATTGTCAACCACAAACGACTTCCTCCCGTCAAAGCAATCCCTAATGGCAATCATCTCCCGGTGCCGCCTGTGGAGCGTATCAAGATTGATATGCACCAACCCGTGGCAAGCCAACATGTCCCTGAAGAATGTTGTCTTGCCGCTGGCCTGAATGCCGATGAAGAGAATCATCTGCATTGTATCTTTTATCTCAAATGGCATTTCCATATGCTATCCGGCTATATCTTAATTTTATTGCTTCGGCACGATAATCCTTGGTAAACCACTTTCGTAATCGATGATTTTGTTTGGATTCTTCGGGTCGAAACACATATAGAATAGGTCTATTCGGTCAGGGAGTTGCCGACGAATCTCCTTGGCCAACTCCCAACCCTCCAGCCACCATTCTTCAAACGTCTGGCTATCATCATGATTGTCATAGAAGTTTCCCCATTTTTCCAAACCTGGCACATTGAGTTTAATGTCGCCGAAGTCTGTAAACAATTCGGCGAAATCTCCATTGCCCCCTCCCATGGTGTCCCAAAATATGCAGCCACCCCAATCGGGGAATAGCACGAATGACTCGTTCACATAAGACCTGATGCCATCATCTTGAATGTCCAGACCATGGATAAAGGATTCTATCTTGCGTGATTTGAGGTCGTTGTATGGCATCCATAGAGTGCTTCGCTCTTCACCTTTGGGTGGATTATCTATGTCTTTATATAATCCAAACCCAAGCTTGGTCATCAGAGACAGATAAAGTCCTTTTACAAATTCCTGAGTGTTCACATAAGCGCAGAATTCACTATGTATGGATAGTTTTTCGAAATCCAGAAGCGTCCCATCTCAGGATGAGATCCAATTGTCTGATGGGCAAAATGAAGGTCATATCCTCCTATACCAATCGTACAAACATCCTCCTTGGCGTCAATGATGTCTTTCATCCAATTTTTAACACCAGACAGTCGGGAGAACGGAAAGTCAATCTCGAATTCCAACTTATTAATACGAAAAGAAGTCTCAATGTGATCTTCTCTACGTTCTAACTTGTATTCGATATTATCTTTGATTGACAGCGGAGCTGCATTCTTGTTGGCAAACATTCGCAAGCTGTCTATCAAACTTTCAACATTCTCATCAATTACCACTTCACCTAAGGTACCGCTGTGGTCTTCGTAGGGAGGCTGGTAGTATAATTTGAAACATCTAGGCATCTGCTCCCAAATAGCTTTGGCGAAGCATAGCCCCTCATAATGCCATGTAATACAGTCAAAGGAAGGGTCAGTCATAGCTTCCGCAAAATCTGTTGCAAACTCATATCGCTTTAGCCATTCCTCGATTCCTGGGACAACGATACTAAAACGAGGCCCCAAGCAAGGAGCGTCGTTATAAATTATGTCGCCGTAAGCACTGTCACAGCAACCGTCGCCGTCCTGATACAGGACATCGTAATCTGGCGATATGCGAATGAAAGGCGTTTTGTTCATGACTACACTACCTGTTAATTGTTATTTGTTTTCTCCGCCAAGGGCTTTACTACAGCATCTTTAAGAGTTACAATATAACCCCAGAACGTTCTTTCCGTTTCTTCATCATCAGGGAAATCCTTTTCACGTCCATCTGCCTTGGAAATCTCCTCTTGGATGGTTTTAGCTTGTGGATAATACACTACCCGTTTCCCTTTGGGGAACTCACTGCGTTCAGCTATGATTTGGGTTACAGTGCCACTTATCGAATGTGTGGCAAATCCATGATGTTCTTCCTCAAAATCAAGGATTATACCATGAGCATTCTTATACTCTCTAGGCTCAATGCATGTCCAACCGACCTTGTCACCCACTGCAAACGGATCACCGCAACATTGCATTTGCCATGCTTCATAGAACAACTTACACTCGTCGTAGTGGGTTTCTTCTTTGATTTTAATTTCCTCCGTAAAGTTGGAAATGCATTCAAGTTCTTTCGTCAATTCCGACCAGTAACTGTCACCATCATTGTTTAAGTCAATATTGCCAGTAAGCCGCAGTAACAGGGACAAAGGGAACTCTTCATGGCCAGCCCAAGACGTATAGTAACCATAAAGACCCATAGCATGTAGCACGCGAAAACCTTCTGCAACGATTGCCTCTTTGAAATCTTCATAGGGTATGCTCTCATGCCATTCTTCCACAACTGTGCATTTATCATCATCGATACCATCGTGTGCTTGGATATCCAGAAAGACTACATCATTCCTGTCCAATTTTAGTGAGATTTTCATCGAATCAGGTTCACTATACCAAGTGTCCTTGCATTCTTCAAGGTATTCTTCTCCTTCTATCCCACCATCTCTTTTGGCGATGCAAAACTCCCAGCACACGCCTATCAAATAGGCTAAAGGATTCGAGCCCATATAACTGGCGGTATATTGGATACGCTTGTCATTGATATAAAGTTCAATGCCACACCAACCATAGGTGATATGCTGAACATGCACTCTAAACCTTCCCATAAAAACCTTATTCAAAAATAAACGAACTCCAGAATTTCTCTGACTGCTCTTCCGTCAGCAACTCTCCAGAATGGCCTTTTCGCCATTCTATTTCTGGGAGGATGGCTTCGAGCTGCTCGATGGTGATCATCGGATGGTCAGGGTCACAGGGATGCTCGATGCTAATATCCACATAGTGACGTTTCTTGGCAGTACCAGCCCAATCATCACCTTCGTAGGGTTCAGACAGGAATTGACCATGATATACCACACCATTAGGGCCTTCGCCTACACGCACCATGATGTACGAGTCGCCCATGTCAGCGGTTTCCCACTCATAGATACTCCAATTCCAGCAGAATCCATCTGGCCATTGCTCCCTTGCTTTTCTGAAATCCTCTATCTTGCTACTGCTTATACCAGGATTCCATCTCATTATATATGTACTCATATTTATCTTCTTTTAAACCTTTAAAATCTAAGCCCCGATTTGTAAGCCACGAACACTTCCTCCTTGGACTCGCCGAATATTACACTGTTACCATCCTTTTCTACATCGACAGTCATCTTAACCAGTCCGCGCCAATCGTTCCAGTAGGCGTATTCGAGTGTGGCGTGATTGCCAGATATGGTGACTCTTGGTAGCAAGGCTTCTAAATCAAGAGCCAGCACCTGTTCGCTCACCTTCATTCTGTCACTGGTGTTCCCATGCCAAAACATATCTTCTATTCTACTGGTGTCAAAGACAAAAGTCTTAGATTCATAGCAGGAGTGCCAGCCCAGCGGCATGAAGTCCGTCAAGTTTCTCAATAGCCATGCCTGCATGATGCCCTCTTTAGTGAAAGGAACATTGAAGTAGGGCATATAATCAGGTATGCATTCAGCCTCTTCATAACTGATGGTGCCTTGGATGTACATGCTATCATCATATGCCCCATCCTTAGCAGGGTCATATTGTATAGTTGAACCTGCTTTGCAGCAATAGGCTTGGAACCTGGAGCCAAGACTATCGCCCTTTTGGAAAGCATCTAATTCGTAACCTTCACGTATCTTCAACAACGGCAGTTCGTCCATTACGAACATGATGTTGTCGAAACATTTGAAATTGAATTCATCCATTGAGGCTTCAAAGTCAGCCGCCATTTTGCCCAAATGGTTGTCTTCTTCCTCTGCATCATCTTGTCCTTGCTCATGCTGTCCAGCAATAGAACCAGTGACCCATAACCATCCGCTGACTGGATATCCTTCTTTTACCATAGGGAAGAAATCCTGACGGAAGTACAGCGGAACGGAAACCGCAAGTTCGCCATCTTCCGTATTCCTACGACCAATCATAATCATAGTCTTGTAGAAATCTACATCTATGACAGAAGCCTTTTCTATTGGTCCTACAGGAGATTGGAACTCTGCTTCGTCGGGACACTTAGAGTCTGTATTCAAGAAAGCTACCAGATTCTCCATGCTGAAAGTAATAGGCACAACATTTCCATTTTCGTCATAATCAGGAGTTTGCCCAGTCTTTGCCAACCAGTCAATAGCCTGCTGGCCTTCAAAGCTGAAGCTGCGACGAGCTTCTTTGGCTCTCATGGCCAAAGCTGCCAAGTCGATGACAATAGTCTGACCGACTACATACTTGCGCTTGTTGCAGTAGTAGTCAATGGCAAAGAATGCAAATCGAATATCACCTACAGAACAACAGATAGTTGCTTCCACCTGGTTGTCCCATTCCATAACCTTGTCTATCTTCACTTCTACAGGTACGCCCTTACAGAATGGATAAATAAACATGAACATATTGGTGTTAGCCTTCCTGTTACAGGCTATAGTCGTCAGCAACTTCAAGTCACCTTCACCAAAAGCCAAAGAGAATACATCGGTCTTCTCTTCATACATATCTTCGGTAGTTACCTGAGTGCGGGTCTTCTTCCATATACCAGACTCTTTGATAATATCACCAAGATAATTCTGCATCAACAGATGTGCGGGCATGATCGCATCAAGATGATCACCATGATTCATATAGAGTTCTTCCTCGGGGTTGAACGGTTTGAACTTCCGGCAATAGTCCTGCATACGGGCAGAGGTGATACGGCCGTCCTTGGTCTCCAATACCAAAGCGGACAGCTCTCCTTGTTTGATAAGTACGCACACCTGTTCGGTCTGACGATTGCGCCCAATGGAAATATCCAGTTTATTGCTGCGACTGAGCGTATCAAGTTTTACCTTGAAATACTCCATATACTCAGCTCGGCTGGGCATTTCGTCAAACACCCAGTCAGATGCGTAGTGGAAATCCTTGTCGAGATAGGGCTCTACAATAGAAGCATCAAACTGCCTCCAAGCTTCGGCATACTTGACAGCCAGTTCCACAGGAGAGAGTTGTTTCTCCAGCTCTTGATTCTCTTCATCGGGCAAGACACTGACAGAATAATACTTGAAGCAGAAATCTCCGCCACATACAGCAGGCTTTCCATCTTCACTTTCGTCTGCTATGCAGTAAGCCGAAGCAAAAGTGATGCGTGGAATGATACCATGACGGCGGTAATCTTCCACCAACCATGAGGTGCCGATGCCAGAAATGTCACCGTCTATATCATCCTTATATACAACCAAAACGTTCACCTTCTTCTCCCCATTGGTAGCGAAGTTGGGACGCTTGCCGTTGTTTACAAAATAGAAGTCGGGGTCTGAGGCGTGAATCTTATTATACCTCACCACCTCTGCGTTTGTCTCGTCATATTCTTCCATTAGGCATTGTACGGCAAACTCATGCAGTTCATCTGCTGTCATCACCTTGCCTCTACGGTCTTCTGAACACTCATGAGTGTGAAACACCGGTTCGCCATTCTTTATTCTTCTCATCATATTGCTATTAGCTTTGAGGTTATACTTCTTGAAATTTGCTGCAAACTTACAATGCTACTATGCAGTCTATTTGCACTGTTCCAGAAAAATTTCTCTGTTCTATCATTTTTATGCTTTCATCCAATAGTTTATCTACTGTCATTAAAAAACGTTTGGTATAGTACTCTACCTCGAAACACCCGATAATCAACATCTTTCAGTTGAAGGGTAAAGGCTGGAGGTTGAGCCCCACTAATTACGTTCTGAAGCTCCGTGAGACTTATGTATGAATCCTTGATTCTACCGAGCGTTACATGCAACTTGAAATCAGATTCCATCTTGCATCCAACAGCTTGCAAGTCTTTGCGAATACTTTGCACAAGATCCGAAAACTCATGAGGTGTGTTTGATACAGTGAGATATATTATATGCATTCCAGATTTTGTGGCGAAAGCGTCCAGTTTGTCGAACTCTAACCTCGGAGCCTTGAATCCTGCCAGATGTTTTGTCAATATAGGACCGAGGTCAGTGTTGGCTGGTGTTTCGTCAAGAAATGCCATGGTGATATCTCTTTTGCCACCTGATAGGTATACTCCTGCATTCATTCCTCAATGACTTGAACCATGGAGCGTCGTAGTGCAGCGGAACCTGGATTTCAAGATACGATTTCATAGCTCCTCCTTTCTTGCCTCCTCAAAGTCGGCTTTCCCAACCTGAGAGACTATCGAAGCCCTGTCTGCTTCATCAACTTGAAATACGTTGCCGCATTTAGAGAATTTGAGTTCCTTCATATCTGAAACATTTAAGGAGTTACTAAATCAGTTTATCGAGTGCAAAAGTAAATTTCATCAGTGTTGCCTATCTGCATAGTTGAAAACAGTCTGAATTTTATCCGTCTTTTTATCAGCCTGCAAGTGCAAAAGTACTAAAATCCATCGAAAATTAACTGTTATATCAATTTATCAATTTTCAACTGAAAATACGCATTATTTTGTTGTAACAGTGCGAATTTTGCAGAAAACCATTATTTTTGCAGACGAATATAATATAAAATAGGTGCAATATGGGAAACAAACCATTGAACCGCATCAAGGTGATGCTGGCTGAAAGAATGTTATCAAACAAGGATTTAGCAACCATGCTGGGCAAAGGCCCTGCCACTATTTCCAAGTGGGCGACGAATACCACTCAGCCAAGCCTGGAGAATCTATAGAGATCTCGCGTTGCCTTAAATGTGAAATCAACGACCTCGTCCGCACGGATGAACATGTTGTGATTACACCAGAGCCTCCAGCTCACAAGAAAGTATAAACCTCAAATCTGTATGAGATAATGCCAACAAACAAAAATGCGCTTTTGCGTTTCCAAGTTCTCGACCGCTGCTTCAGTGACTGGAGCAGAAAGTACGAGATTGATGATCTCTTGGACAAGGTTAATGAAGCCCTTTACGACAAGGAGGGCACTACCATTGGCCTCCGACAAATCCGTGATGATATTAAACATATGCGCGACCGTGTAGCGTACAATGCACCCATTGTAGCTATACCCCTTGAGGGCAAACGGTGCTATTATCGCTACAAAGACTGTGACTTTTCTATCTTTAACAACGAACTTTCTGCCGAAGATGTGTCCCATCTCCGTTCAACAATAGAGATGTTAGGCCGTTTTCGTGGTGTTGAGCAAAATGGTTGGTTGGAAGAGATTATCTCAAATTTGGAGATTCGTTTTGGTGTGAAACCCAATAAAGAGAATGTAGTCTCGTTTGGGCAGAATGAAAACTTGAAAGGACTGGAGTTTCTTGGCGAGTTGATAGACTGCGCCATCCACCATCAGCCCATCAGGGTTCTTTACCGCTCTTATTATAATGTCGAGTACAACACAGTTGTGCATCCTTACCACCTGAAGCAGTACAACAATCGTTGGTTCCTTCTTGGTTTGGAAGAAACCGACAAAGGTACACGCTTCACGAACAAGGCTCTTGACCGCATTGTGCGCTTCACGCACGAGGACGTACCTTATATTATAAATGAGGAGTACGATTTCAATGAATACTTCAAGGATGTTGTTGGTGTGACGGTTCCCAAAGACCATCCCGAAGCAGAAGATGTCGAGCTAAAGTTTGACGAAGCTCGCTTCCCTTACATTATCTCCAAACCCATGCACCATTCCCAAGAGGTGATAGACGAAGAGAACCACGTCATACGACTCCATGTTCGTCCCAACAAAGAACTCGAATCACAGATTTTCTTCTTTGGGCCGCAGGTTGAAGTACTCAAGCCGGAGTGGTTAAGACAACAAATCGCGGGAAAAATAGCAGAAAACTACAAAAAATATTTTTCTATGCAGAATGACTGCACAGAAGGATTGTAACTTTGCAAACGAAATCACAATCAAGCTTTAATTTTAAACGTTATTTCTATGAATGTAAATTCCGCACAGCGGGCCATAAAGGTCAATGACATCATCTGGAGTTTTGCCGATAAGATCAGAGCATACACTTCAGATGCAAACCTCCATTTGGCCATCGCCCTGTCGCTGCATAAGTGGAAACTTGAGGGTGTTAACTACGAATCTCTAATCAATGAGAAATTCGTTCGCGAAGTTATGGGTGACTGTTACAACCTTGGCGATTACCTTACTAAGGATGAAATTGAGTTGTTGTTAGCGTGTTGTTCATAATGGGAATTGTATGCATATACGTTAAATTACCAGAGGGTACAAGGATAATTGAGAAAATACTTTCTTATAAAATGACGTCTTTAATAGTCACTACTGTTCTTGGAGCTATTCTGTTCTTCTGGAATTATGTTGCTGTACAGAATTGGAATAATTGGCATAACAATCCTACTTATGCAAAAACAAAACGAGATTCAGTAGTTATCCCTGAAGAACTTCATGAGATCTCATATGAGGAATTTACAAAGTTGTAGTTCATATAAAATAATTCCGACATTTTACTTGCTGTGCAGATAGACTGCATACGAGGATTGTAACTTTGCATCGTGATAGTTAATTAATCAGTTACTAATTAAAAAATCGAATATTATGTGCTCACCTCCTTGCGGACCAAGAAGAAGTTACAGAAGGAAGCCTGCTACCAAAACCATAATCAGCAAGCGCGAAGTTGAAGAAGTCATCCTCTCAGGTGAATATGAGTGTGTGTTCAAAATGGGTAAATCAGAAGAGTATGAGCCTTACGAAGGCTGCATTCCCAATCTTCTGAAGATACTTTACGACGAGGTAACGCAAGTGAAGGTTGCTGATCGTAGATATAAGATCTTTATCGAAGGTACTAGAACCATCATCATGGATGCGCCTTGTTTCCCCGCAGTTTTTTTGTTGCGCACAGAAAAGTAAAAATCACTTCTCATAGAACTGAATTGAATTCACAGTTCAAGCACTTTGATGCAGAAACTGTTTGAGATGGTTTCTTCGAAATATAATCAAGAAGGATGGTTGGGGCGAATACCTTGCCATCCTTTTTTGTGGTTAGGTGTAGATGGGGTCCGGTGGTCATGCCGGAGTTACCCGACATGGCGATTGTTTCGCCTGCATTGACAAATATGCCTTTTGATACTATTGCTGTCCGCTAAAAATTTTTGCATGCATAAATAATTGGGCCGAATTTCTCGCTTGGAATTCAGC
>CAVBXD010000052.1:0-11516 GCA_963599465.1 Oscillospiraceae bacterium
CGATGGGTGTCATCCCGATGATACTCGGCGGCAGCGGACTGTGGATGCCGATGGGTACTGTCATCTGCTACGGCACGCTCATCTCCATGCTCTGCATCCTCACCGTAGTGCCCGTGACATACCTCCTCGTCTTCGAGGGAACGGAGAACAAGCGGGGCTTGGCTTTGGAAATGGAAAAGGAATAAACTAATATAGACGAACGGATGAAAAAGATATTTGCAATGACAATGATCGTGGGAGGACTGGCAATGAGTTTGCCAGCCTCCTCGCAAGAGAACAAGGGAAACACGCCCGTCTCCTCGCAGACGAGCCATAGATACACGCTCGACGAGTGCATCGGCGAGGCAGTGCGCAACAACCTCACGCTCCGCAATGCCGACAACGAGATAGCCATGTCTGCCGAGCAGCGCAAGGAGGCATTTACCAAGTATTTCCCCACCGTCTCCGCCATGGGCGGCGGCTTCATCGCCAACAAGGGAATGCTGGAGATGGACCTGGGCGGAATGACGATGTCGCTTGCCAAGAACGGACTCGTGGCCGGAGTGACGGCGATGCAACCGGTCTTTGCCGGTGGACAGATAGTAAACGGCAACAAGCTCGCCCGTGTTGGCGAGGATGTCTCCCGTCTGCAGCGCGGCCTCTCGGAGAACGAGGTGCGACTCAACACGGAGCAATACTACTGGCAACTCGTGCAGCTGCAGGAGAACCTCCTCACCCTCGACCTGCTCGACCGCCAGCTGGAGCGTGTGCGCCAGGATGCGCAGAATGCCGTGGATGCCGGCGTGCGCAACCGCAACGACCTACTGCAGGTGCAGCTGCGGCAGAACGAGGTGAAGACTTCGAGGATTCAAGTGGAGAACGCCGTTGCCACGGTGAAGGACTTGCTGGCGCAGGTGATGGGGCACGCCGGGGAAAAGATCGAGGTAAAGACGCTGATGGCCACTGACGGCAAGACTACCCTCTCCTACCCCATGCCCGAGAGTCCGCAGCAACTCTACCAGTCAGCGGAATCCTCCCTTCCACAGACCCGCGAGTACCAGCTCCTCGACAAGCAGATAGAGGCGAACAGACTGCAGTACAAGCTCGCCGTGGGCAAGAACCTCCCCTCCGTGGCCGTGGGCGGAGGCTATCTGTACAATGACGTGATGGACAAGTCGCAGAACCGCCTCGTGGGCATGGTCACCGTCTCCGTACCCATCAGCAGCTGGTGGGGCGGCTCGCACGACATGAAGCGGCAGAAGCTGCAGGTGGAGAACGCAGAGAACGAGAAGCGCGACAAGAGCCAGCTGCTCGTGGTGAAGATGCGCAAGGCGTGGAACGACCTCAGCGACGCCTACCGCCAAGTGGCGATAGCCCGGGAGAGCATCGCACAGAGTGACGAGAACCTGCGCCTCAACACCGACTACTACGAGGCGGGCACCGCCACCATGAGCGACCTCCTCGATGCCCAGAGCCTCTACCAGCAGAGCCGCGACAAGTACGTAGAGTCCATGACTGCCTACGAGGTGAAGAAGCGGGAGTACCTGCAGGCTACGGGGAGGTGACAACAGCGACGGTCAGTTTAACTCATTGCTTTTTTTATATCGCCAGATTGTTTTTGGTTCTATGTTGATTCATGTGGGCGTTCACATATCACATGTTTTTTCACACGAATCAACATTTTCCTGTCACAATACTTCTGTTCAAAGAGAAAAGTGTAACTTTGAACGTTGAAAACGTAAAGTTGTGGATATAATATCAGAAATGATAGAAATGTAGGTTAAAAGGATAACAAAAGATGAAAGAACTTGTTCCAAACGGCGGCATTCCACGAAGCATTCTGTTCGCCATGGCCGTCATCGGCGGACTGACCGTCGCCAACCTTTATTACAATCAACCACTGCTTGAAGCCATACGCCAGACGTTGGGCGGCACTGAGCTTCAAGCCAACCTTATCACGTTTATCACCCAACTGGGCTATGCCTCGGGACTTATTCTCATCGTGCCCCTCGCCGACAAGGTGTCGCGCCGCAAGATCATCGCCGTCAACATCAGCGTAGCGGTGGTGTGCTGCGTCGCCATTGCCATGAGCCAGAGCCTGTGGATAGTATGGGCAGCATCGCTCGTATTAGGATGCAACAGCGTGGTGCCACAGATGTTCATCCCCGTGGCAAGCAAGTTCTCCAAGCCTGAGAACAAATCAAGAAACATGGGCTTCGTGCTGACAGGACTCCTCAGTGGCGTGCTCGGGGCGCGAGTGCTTAGCGGATATGTGGGCGAATGGTTCGGATGGAGAGCGATGTTTGGCATAGCCTCCGTCATCATGGCCGTGAGCCTTTTTGTAATGTTGCGCACCCTGCCGTCGATGCCGTCAACCTTTACGGGGACATACGGCAAACTGATGGCATCTATCGTGCGCATCTACCGCGACATACCCACCATACGCGTCTATGCCCTGCGTGGCGGCTTGAGCTTCGGAAGCATGATGGCTATATGGTCGTGTATGGCGTTCCACCTCACGGGTGCTCCCTTTCATGCCGGAAGTGATGCCGTGGGATTGCTCGGCCTCTGCGGACTGGCTGGTGCCACGGCTGCAAGCGGCATCGGCAAGTATATCCCTCGCTTCGGCATAGAGCGGTTCTGTCTCGTGGGGGTACTTCTCCAGTTTGTTGCGTGGGCGATGGCTTACTTCTTCTCCGATACGTATCTGGGGCTCATCGTCGCAATCATTCTCGTCGACGTGGGAGCGCAGTGTTATCAGTTGAGCAACCAGAGCGGTTGCCTCTCGCTCGTACCCGAGGCAACTAACCGTGCCAACACCATCTTCATGAGCCATCTCTTCGCCGGCGGAAGCCTCGGCACGCTCTGTGCTGGCGTGGCGTGGAACAGTGGCGGCTGGAACGCCGTGTGTCTCGTTGGCTTTGGCTTCGCCCTAGCGGTGGCGTTGGTAAACCTGCTGTTCAACTCCTCTCGCCGCAGCAGAGCTTAGAGAGATTAGAGCCATTCTGCTGTCTCTTACTTACAACAATAATGATCTGCGTTGCCAGTTCTGCGGCAGGAATGGCAAGCCATAATCCGTTTACGCCGACGAATAACGGGAGCAACAGAAAGGTGGTCAAGGGGAATATAATGCCTCTGAGCATGGTGTACACTATGGCACGGCTCGCGTTAGTTACGCTTTGGTAGTAGCCGATGAAGGCTACGTTGAGAGCGAAGAATACCGAGCACGAGGCAAACCAAGGCAAACCTTTCGTAGCTATCACGTAAGCGTTTTCCTCCGGGCGCAGGAACATGCCCACTATCTTTTCAGCCCCAACTATCATCAGCAGCATCACCATAATGCCGCAAGTGACGGCGGTCAATAGAGACAGACGCAATGTGCGTGACACTCGCGCTTCCAACTTCGCGCCATAGTTGTAGCTTATGATAGGTTGGGCGGCTTGGGCCACGGCATTGTTAATTGAGAAGATGACTGGGAACAGATAGCAGACGATGGCGAAGGCTGCGACACCATCCTCGTGCAACATGCCCATAAACTGATAGTTGCCTATCAGGATCGTGATGCTCATGGCAATCTCCGTAAGGAATGTGGCAAAGCCTATCTTTGCCATGTCGCCCAAGTTGCGAAGGGTGAGCAGCAAGGAGGTGATGCTCATCTTCAAGCGATAGAACTTAAGCGAGGAAGAGAACCAGATGAAATAGACCAATGACATCAAGCCTCCCACGCCGCAAGCTATGGCCGTGGCGATGGCAGCTCCCTTCACTCCCATGCCAAGAGGGAAAATAAACAGCCAGTCGAGCACAATGTTAGTGATGGCTCCTGCCACCTGCATCCACATGGCATAACGTGGCGAACCGTCGAGGCGTACCAGCATCATGCCTTCGCACTGCCAAAAGAGGAAGGCCATGCCCGGCAACAAGCCTATCAGGTAGTCGATGGCAAGATGTTCCAAGGGTTTGCTGCATCCCAACGCATTGACTACCGCCGTGGGAAAGCAGAGGCAGAACAAGGAGAGAAACACGGTTATGATGAATCCCACGCCGAAAGATTGGGTAAGGATGATTCGGGCAGCTTTCACGTTCTTTTCGGCAAGATGCACACCGCCAATCACAGACGCTCCGATGCCGAACATCAGTCCGAGACCAGTCACCACCATCCACAATGGGGCAACAATGTTGACGGCGGCTATACCGTCGGCTCCCACGCCATGTCCTACGAATATCCCGTCTATCACGGTTTGCAGCGACATGAATACCATTCCGACAAGTGTAGGGAAAAACAAGGCCCGGAACAAGGGACCTATCTTGCCAGTTCCAAAGTCAATCTTGTCTCTGCTTAGATCTCTTTTCTTCTTCATCATTGTTTTTTCTTATTATTGATTGTATACGATAAGATAATGAAATTCAACATCCTTGGAGCCTCAGAATGGCTACATTGCATCAATACTGCCACAACACAAATAAGGCTGGATAAGCGTGATTGGTTTTACCCAGTCATCTTATCCAGCCTTATTCATAAGACCCTCCGATGAGGATTACAAAACTCTATTATGAATTTGTATGCAAAATTACCAACAAATCTTTGAAAAACAAAACTTTTTCTTGATTATTAACAACTGCTGGAAACTCACTTTGTCACGACCATTTTAATCCGTTTTTTGTCGCGTTTTGGCTTTACACTAGAACGGCGTTGCCGTTGCAGCGTAACGGCATTCCCGTTCTAACGTAACGACAGTCCCGTTCTAACGTAACGGCGTTGCCATTCTAACGTAACGGCAAAAGGACTTTTTGGGGACAAATACGCAAATGCCATACTGCCCTGATATTCAGAGCTAAACAATTGTTTGTTCCATCGTTTTGCGAGACATCATAATCGAATAAGCAAATATTGTTGTCCGGTATAATATTACATTCGGAAAAATCCCGCGGGGACAACATATTATAGCCTATGGGCTCGCCCCACGCTAGACACATATCAATTATAACGCCCCGGTAAGGGGCAACGTTTGATAAGTGATAGTTCAAAATAAGTTTATATTGTAAGGTAAGAAAAACGACAATAGAGACAATAGAGACAACGGAGACAACTTTTCAGACCATAATTTTGGTTCTATGGGCGAAGCCTGTTGTCTCTGTTGTCTCTATTGTCTCTATTGTCGTAAAAATAAAAAATAGTCTGAATTCATATTGGAGTTTGCATTTCACATATTTTTTTTCACACGGATTTTAAAGAACTAAAGATTTATTGCCGGCCACTTGAGATACAGAACCAGAAGTGACATCGGAGCCAACTGTTTACGCAGCTGGTTGATGGCGCGGCGCTTCTGCACTTTTACCGTCTCGGCCGATATCTGCAATTGCTCGGCTATGTCCTTATTTTTTTTGCCATCCATGCACAGCAGGAAGATTTCGCGTTGGCGAGGAGGCAACTGATCTATTGCCAAGAACAACTGGCGATAAACATCCTCCTTGTTGAATACATCCGACATGTCATCAGCTAACATAAACTCCTGTAAACTGTCGATGATGCCTTGTCTATACTGGTTGTGTACGGTCTGGTGGCGCAAATGATTTGCTGCCATATTGTGCACGGTAGAATATAAATAGGAGGAAAGATGAGTTGAGTGCTCGAATTTCGGCTTGCGTTCCCATAACACGCTAAACAACTCTTGGACGAAATCTTCGGCAATATCTTTTTCCACAAACTGACAACCATAAGCTACCAAGGCACGATAATACTTATCGTACAACATGCCAATAGCCTTGTCGTTCCATGTTATTGCCATCCTATCTTTCTATTAGTTTGCAAAGATAACAATTTTTATCAAAAATACAAAAATTGCAAGATTTTCTCATTTTTCCTTAATCTTTTGTAACCCAAAATCCCTCTTTAAGTGTAATATTATTAAACAACAGCCTTTCCAAAGGCAAAAAGCGGATAAAACATGAGCAAGAAATATAACATCAATACTCTCGTCTCTAAACTGATCACTTGCGAGATAACAGAAGAAGAAGGCAAGGCATTGCTGGAAAAGGCAGATGCTGACCCTTCGTTGAAGTCTAAGATAGATGCCCTCTTGGAAGAGAATGATTTAGTGAGCAGATACAAAGTCTACCGCTCCATCAATGCCGAGGAAGCCAAGGGGAAATTCATGGAGGAAATTGAAGAAAAGAGGAAAGATGGGCAGCGTCATAGCAAACTCATATGGATGACAAGCCTTGTCGCAGCCGCCATCTTAGCTTTGTTTGTCATCAACGATTGGTTGGCGCCGAGCAATCAAATGAAACTGGCTCCTGAAATCACCGCCGAGATAAACAACGCCATCGAACGGGTACAACAGAACGGAATGAATGGGGCAACATTCATCGTCAACGGAAAGAAAATGCCTGTAAACAATGCACAAGTAGTGCAGGCAGAGGCAGAGCAAATAGACGACAATCATTCTGTCTTCGGTTCAGACGACATTGTGGAAGGGTCGCTTGTAACCAAGAATGACAAGGAGTTTTGGATGGTACTCGACGACGGTACCTACGTACACCTCAATTACAGCACGACGCTCGTCTATCCCACTCGTTTCTCGGGCAACGAGCGCAGGGTGAAGCTCTCGGGCGAAGCCTATTTTGTGGTGGCAAAGGATGCCAAGAACCGTCCTTTCATCGTGGAAACGACCCACGGCGATGTGCACGACTACGGCACCGAGTTTAATGTTAACACTGTGAGGACGCAAGGCGTAACAAGTGTGGTTCTGGTAAAGGGCAAAGTGGGCGTTAGCAGCAAGCATGGCAAAGAATACCTGCTCAAACCAGGCGAAATGGCAGAACTGCAAAATGGCAGGACACCTAATATTAATAAGGTAGACGTCAACCTCTTCACGTCTTGGAACACTGGCAACTTCTTCTTCGACGGCTGCACACTCGACAAGCTGATGATAGTAATCTCCAACTGGTATGGCAAGAAGGTGGAGTTTGCCTCTGACGACATCAAGAACTTCCAGTTTACCGGAAGCATTGACAAGTATGAGCCTATGTATCAAACATTGCATGCGATAGAAACCATCACAGGACTGAAACTTGACGTGAAAGACAACAACATCTTCATCAGTCGAGACAAATAAGCAAGAATGGATTATTACATAAATTGTAACATGAAAAGGATTATATCAATGATGGCATTTGCCCTGTTTGCCTGCGTCGCAACCATGGCAGCCGTAAAGAAAACCAACCTGAAGGTGCTCTATGTGGGTGGACACTCCGACATGGAAACTTTCGGCGTAAGCGATTATGACAAAGAAGCCAATGCCAGGAGCGTGGTGGCTCGCACCGCAGCGTGGAAGTCATACCTTGAGACTTACTTCACCACTGTGAAAACGGTACAGGGGGCTGACTACAACTACAAGATGTCGTACGACTACGACGTGACCATCATTGACGGAGACCCGAAACCATTGGAGCCGAAACGTAGCGTAACACAGAACGGCAGATTCTCAAAGCTCATTTATGCCAAGTACTTTCCTGAGGACTTCGACCGCCCCGTCATCACCATCGCTGATGAGAGCGAGACCGTAGGTCGCCGCATCGGTGTGAAGAACGACTGGTATTGCCTCTGCCTTCTCGGTCATGCCTACAACATGCAGACCAAGAATGCCATATTCAAGGGGCCTTATAAGGTGAAGATTACCACAGAGATGCGTCCTACACCAACAGGAGCAAAGGAATATGCAGAGATGTGTCAGGAGAAAGTGCCAGACATGATTCCAATGTGGAAAGTGCAGAAAAAAGACTATGACAACGCCAAAGGTTATAAGATAGGTATGGTGACACGTCCTTGGGGATATCTTGATTCTCCTGACGCAGAGATTATCTCTGGTGGCGAGAGTGCCAAATGCTACAATGCCATCTCCATAGGTCGCCATGCCAACTGGTTGCACTGGGGATTCTCCGCATCTCCTGCCGACATGACCGACGAGGCAAAGCCTGTGTTCCTGAATGCCGTGGTGTATATCAGTAAGTTTAAGGGGCACCACATCATCGCTCGCAAACTCAACGAGGGCATTGCGACACGATCCACTGTAGATGAGAGAAAGTCCATGGTGAGCAAGGAGAACTATGACGCTTACGTCAAGATGATAGAGGCGAGTAATAAAGCGATGAAGCACATGGCAGACTCTCTGAAAAAAGTGGAAGCTGCCGGTGGCAAACTTTCTGAGATGGACAAGCTGTATATGCAGATAGGTGCTAACCCAGAACCTGTGCATTCCTACATAGACTATGTAAAGGAAAGGGCAGGAGATCTCTATGACAAGTTTGGCACTGACGTGGATGCTTACGTCAAGTATTATACCGAGAACCGTCCTTACTTCTATGGCAGTGTAAACGGTTATGACGTGGAAATTGACGAGGATGCCAAGAGCCTCTGCATAGCCAACAACGACAAACGAATCCTCGACAAGGCGATTTCTCTTTGGGAGAGCAATGCGGATGTGGAGAAGGCTAAGCGCATTCTCTATCGCTATACCCTGCTTCGCTACGACAACGCCAAGGAGTGGCGCAACTGGTACAACAAATACCAAGGCAAGCTGTTCTTCACGGAGAGCGGTGGCTGGTTGTGGCTCGTCAACGACCTTGACCCAAAGACACCAGGCAACGACTATGGCGTTTTGAAATTCAACGAAATCAATGAGAACGACCTTGCGCCCATGAAGGAAAAGGCCACGCAGGAAGACCCCGTCGCGCTTTCTTCCGCATCCGTACAGAAAGGCAACGAGAGCGAGCTCATCATCCGCATGAAGATTTATCCTGGCTACCATATCTACTCCGTGGTAAGCGACCAAGACCCTTATATCCAGACCAAGTATGAGTTTCAGACAGAAGGCGATGTCAAACTCAAGGGCGAATTGCAGAAGCCAGCAGGCAAGTTGATGAATGGCTCCAAGTCCATCATCTATGAGGGAGAGCAGGTGTTACGCCAGAAATATACGGGCAGGCAGGGCAAGATCTCCCTTACCATCACCTATCAGGCTTGCGATGCCCACGCTTGTTTGATGCCCAAGACCAAGACATTACAAATTGAGATATAAAACGTGTAAGAGTACACGAAGTGTTAATTAAATTCAAGAGAGAGAATATGAAAGAATTTGGAAGAAAAAACCGCAACCTCTTCACCACCGCTCTTATTTTAGGTGCTATTACCTATGGTGGGTTGACTCCGGCTTTGGCTCAACAGCCTAAGCGTCAGACGGTGACCATCGTCTCCAAGTCGATGAGTGTGAAGCAGTTTTTTGCCGAGGTAAAGAAACAAACAGGATTGAACTTTATCTATAGCACCGATTTGGCAGCCAAGTTGCCTCATGTGTCGGTAAACGCCACAAATCGCCCTCTGCGTGAGGTGCTCGACGACGTGATGCAGAAAGTGAACTGCCGCTATGAAATTGAGGGTAACATCGTTACCATAACACGTCGTATAGCTGGCGAACAGGTGCGCAACGTGTCGGGCATCGTTACCGACGAGAGTGGCGAACCGCTGGTTGGCGTTTCTATCTGCATCGACGACAGTAAGGTATGCACCATCACTGACAGCAAGGGCTTCTATACCTTGAAAGTGCCTGCCAACTCTTGCAAACTGAAATTCAGTTATCTGGGCATGAGTACCGCCACGCTCAAGTTTGGCAGTGGCAAGGCTCACTTGCAGCGCAACGTGCAGTTGGCTACCGACCACGATTTGGATGAGGTTGTGGTGACGGGTTATCAAGAAATCTCCAAGCCCAAGATGACAGGTTCGGTTACTACCATCACTTCTTCCAAACTTGACGAGCGTTACACAACCAACATCATGAACAACCTGGAGGGCCGTGTGGCAGGTCTATCTACCTATAATGGCAAGATGACCATCCGTGGCACGTCCTCACTCTATGCCGAGACCACACCGTTGTTGGTAGTAGACGGTGTGCCTGTGGAGGGCAGCATCGACGACCTCAACCCCTACGACATTGAGAGCGTGAACGTGTTGAAGGATGCCGCCGCCAACGCCATCTACGGTGCCAAGGCCGCCAATGGCGTCATCGTCGTTACCACAAAGAACGCCAAGAAAGCAGGTAAGGTAGACATCGACTTCTCTGCCAACCTGACCGTATATGAGAAGCAAAACGTGGATTATGCCGACAACTTCTATATGACGCCTGAGCAGCAGGTTGATACGGAGGCCAAATATTGGGACTACTATTTCAACGATGGCGAGGTAGCAAACCCTATAGCCAGGACGGCGCAAGCCATCGCCTTGGGAACGCAAGCTATCACCCCGATACAATATGCCTACTACCAGCGTGCCAACGGAGAAATAACCGAGGCAGAATTGCAGTCGCAGTTGGCAGCCTTGAAGAAGAACAACTATGCCAAGGATTATGCAGATGCCGTATACAAGCAGAGGGTTATGCAGCAGTATAACCTATCGCTGAGAGGCAAATCAGACAAGTTCACCAACAACTTGACCATCAACTACAAGTACGACAACAGCGGACTGATAAATCATTTCTCCAACCAGTTTAATGCCCAATACAAAGGCTCCTACAACGTAGCCAAATGGCTTACCGCATCCTTTACCGTCAACGGTATCTACAGCAAGACAAAAACCGCGGGATATGACTACAACGGGTCATACGCAAACATCTGGGCACAGCCTGCCTACATGCCTTTCTACAATGCAGATGGCAGCGTAAGAGGTCAGCACTACTGGTATGACGGCAATGACTACATGACGTTCGACTCGCCATTTGAGGACTTGAGCAGCAACCCTGTAGATGAGTATTACAGGAACACACAGATTACCCGTCGCCAATATATGCGCTATCATGGCGACTTGCTCTTCAAGATTATCGACGGTCTGAGTGCCAACGCACAGTTTGTGTATGAAACCAACCACAACACCGTGGAATGGACAGCTACACAAGACAGCCACGTGATGCGCACCATGCGCAATGCCTACTATTACCAAGACGCTGACGGCACCTATGTCAACTATGTGCCCACTACTGGCGGTTTGCTACGTACAACCAACACCGATGGGCGGTACTGGACGGCAAGAGGTCAGCTTAACTACAACAAGACCTTTGGCAAGCACGACATTGCCGCCATCGCCGGTTTAGAGTTCAGGGAGACCAAGTTGACGGGTTCCAAGGCTTTGATGCTGGGATACGACGACCAGTTGCAGACAAGCAGCACGCATACCATCGACTTCGCCACCTTGAGCACAATGACCTATTCGCCAAGCTTCTTTGGGTTGCTGGGCGGCTATCCTGCCAGTCAGTTTGTGTTCACTCCATATATTGAAGAAGGTATGGGTGTCATCACCGAGACGCACCACAAGTATGCTTCCGGTTACTTCAACCTCACCTATACATACGACGAGAAGTACAATGTGTTTGGCTCGTTCCGCAAGGACTATGCCGACGTGTATGGATTGAATGCCAAGTTCCGCGGCACTCCACTGTGGTCGGTAGGTGCAGGATGGTTGATCCACAACGAGGGCTTTATGAAGAATGTCA
>CAVBXD010000053.1:0-10292 GCA_963599465.1 Oscillospiraceae bacterium
ATTCCAAGCGGATCACAGAGATTCCTGCGGAATCACAAGGTACAAAAAAGACGTCAAAGAGGATTATGCTAACGCATAGTTCTCTTTTTCGCTTATTTACAGATAGTTGCAAGCGTGCAACACGCATTCTTAGACAGTTATTTAGAGGTCGAACGTAGTGTTAAACTTCACGGCGGAAACACGGGCAAGGGTTCACCTACCTTCATGCAATCACAGACAAGAACACAAGAGCATCTTGGCAGAATGAAGAAAGCCCGAACAAAGTACACCGACAATGGGTAGGCTACGGCAAAAGAGCGGTGAGGCATAGCGGACGGCATCAGCCCCGAAACAAGGCTATGTGGCTCGACTCCTCGGAAAGCACATCGGGCGGTACGGCTTCTTAGGGACGAGCAAGGAGGGACGAGGAACGAGAGGGCATGCGCCAAGGAAAAAGCCCCCGTCAGTCAGCCGGAAGCCCACAAAAAGAAAAGCCCTCATCCTGCGAGGAGGTCGCAAGACGAAGGCTAAGTTAGGGGGATTGGGTGATAATTATATCAGTCCAAATCCGAAATTACAGAGTTCTTCAAGACTTCTCCGATTGGTAAATTATCAATCTTCAAGTTGTCCCAAATATCTATTGGCTCATCAAAGGTCGCCAATATTTCACCTTCGGAACAAGTTTGAGGAAATCCCTCTTTACCAGCTTTGAGATATTCACATTTCCCGTCCCAATTAGGATTAGGGAAAATGCGTCGTACTTCAATCGGGGATTTTTCGGTTTCAATGGTGTACCATTGTCTGTCCTTAATCCAATAGAAGAGGATATTAAGACCAACGATTTCTACAATGTACCGAAAAATCGTCTCGGGATTATCAGACTGGGCATCTTCTTGAATGTGTTTAGACCATCCCAATTCCTCTTGGGTAAGGGATTTGTCGCCATCAAAGCCCACGTTCCAAAAATTTTCGATAATTACATGTCTATCCATTGTTGTAAGACAAGAGAAGATAATCTTAGGTTTGTAACCCTATAAAATGAATAACGCCCCCCAAGTATGCTGCTCGAAAGCGCGCCTGGGAGGCCTATTATCTTTAAGTGTAATACTGTCTTATGCTTTGTGGTGCAAAGGTACTGCAACTTTTTCACCCATGCAACTTTTTAGGTGGAAAATCTATTTCCAAAAATCATCATCTGTCCAATTATCAGCAAATCCCATCGAATTGAGGTTGACGACATGGGATTGCATGAAGCCATGAAAGGAACGTTTGGAGAGGCAAAGAGAAATATCTTGCTATACCTGAGACATCAGCACGTTGTATCAGTCCCTCGCAAATTCTGGAGAGTTGGCTGAAATACATAATCTCCACACTCACCCAAGAAGGAGGATTGACGGGTTCGGAATAAGTCTCCCTGTAATGTTGTATAAATGCTTCAGACCTATCGTTGCGCAGTCGGTCGCTGATGTGGCTTTGAATGTCGGTATAAACGTCATCAATGAAGGTGGGTGGGGAAAAGACAAAAGATATTCCGCTATATGTCCAAAAAGTTGAGGGCAAAGCAGAATATTCTGCAAATATTCCTTCGATTGAGAAAAACAAGTTACCTTTGTGATTCTTGTTTTGTCGCTTTCTGTCCCTTCTTGTACTGTCTTTTAATGTTAAACCGGGCGTTTCATTCTGAATTTTGGTATGAAAAAGCTAAATTTGCAGTTATATAGTAACTTTGAAAAGTATATCAATGGAAATATCACCAAATACAGAAGAACTTAAAAATGAGGTCGGTTCGCTAATCTGGCGAATGGCCACCAACCTTGTTCATGGCGGCAAGGTGTCGCCTGTGCAGTTTATGGACTACACGCTCGGCGCACTGTTTTATCGGTTCATCTCCGAGAACATCACCGACTACTGCAACCAGCTCATGGCTGACGCAGGAGTACCCAATCCCGACTATGCCAACATGAGCGATGCCACGGCAGAAAACGCTCGCAGGCAAATCATCAACGCCAAGGGCTTTTTCATTCTTCCGTCGCAACTCTTCATCAACGTGGCTAACGGTGCTTCGAAAAATACGGAACTCAACACTACGCTCGCCAACAATTTCAAGGCCATTGAGCAGAGTGCCATCGGCGAGGCAAGCGAAAACGACGTAAAGGGGCTTTTCAGCAACTTCAATACCAACGACAACGGACTGGGTACTACCGTAGCGGAGCGCAACGAACTGCTTACTACACTGCTCGAAAGCGTGCGCGACCTTAATTTCACCACCTATATAGATAGCGGACTTGACGTGTTTGGCATCTGCTACGAGCATCTGATAAAGATGTACGCGCTCAACTCTGGCACAAAGGGCGGTGAGTTCTACACACCGAGCGAGGTGAGCTACCTGCTTGCGAAGATTGCGGCAGCCGGGCGCAAGACAGTAAATAAGGTGTACGACCCGGCTTGCGGTAGCGGTTCGCTGCTTCTAAATTTCAACCTTGTGCTTGGCGCAAAGAATGTGGAAGACGGTTTCTACGGACAGGAGATAAACCTCAAGACCTACAACCTCTGCCGCATGAACATGTTCTTGCACAACGTGAACTACGACCATTTCGACATACAGCTTGGCGACACACTGCGCACTCCGTTGCATACCAACGAAGAGCCGTTTGACGCTATCGTGTCAAATCCGCCTTACTCCATACCATGGGACGGTGACAACGACGCGACGCTCATCAACGATCCACGCTTTGCGCCAGCAGGAGTGCTTGCTCCACGCTCGAAAGCCGATTTCGCATTTACCATGCACATGCTTTCGTGGCTAAGCGCACAGGGGACGGCGGCGATTGTGGAGTTTCCTGGCATTCTATATCGCGGCGGTGCGGAGCAGAAGATTCGCCGCTATCTTGTGAGCAACAACTATGTGGACACCGTGATACAACTGCCACAAAACCTGTTCTTCGGCACGTCGATAGCAACCTGTTTGCTGATACTGAAAAAAAACAAGAGCGACAACCGCGTGTGCTTTATCGACGCAAGCAATGAGTTTGGTCATGAGGGTAACAAAAACAAACTGCTATCCGAACATATTGAGAAGATATACGAAGCCCACATGAACAAACAGGAGATAGCGCATTTCTCGCACGTAGTGACCACGGCGGACATCGAGGCAGAGGATTTCAATCTGTCAGTTTCTACCTATGTAGAACAAGAGGACACACGCGAAAAGGTGGATATCAAGGAACTGAACCAGCGCATCAGCGAGATTGTGGCGCGTGAGCAGAAACTGCGCACCGACATTGACGCTATCGTGAAAGAATTGGAGGCATAACGAAGAAAACAACGAAAAGAAATAGGACACAATATGAGCAAACTCGATGATATGATTAAAACGCTCTGTCCTGACGGGGTGGAGTATGTGAAGCTGGGAGATGTGTGCGAGATAAAACGTGGAGTGCGTGTTGTCAAAAAGGAATTATTAGGAAAAGGTGATATTCCTGTATTCCAAAATAGCCTTACCCCTTTGGGATATAACCAAACGGCCAATTATCCTAAAAATACGACATTCATCATTAGTGCAGGAGCAGCAGGAGAGATTGGGTATAGCGACATTCCATTTTGGGCAGCAGATGACTGTTTGTGTATATCTACCTCAAACGACATAAACAACAAGTATATATACTACTTTCTAAAAAACAAAGAAAACAAGATTAAATCAAAGGTTCGCAAGGCAAGTATTCCTCGCTTATCCCGTACTGTTATTGAAAAGATTGAAATCCCTCTTCCTCCCCTTGAAGTCCAAAACGAGATAGTGCGCATTCTCGACAATTTCACTCAGCTGGAGGCGGAGCTGGAGGCGGAGCTGGAGGCGGAGCTGGACTGCCGCAAGCGGCAGTATGAGTATTATCGCGACCAGTTGTTAAACTTTGATAGAATTACCCCCCCCAATAATATAATTTGGATGCCTATAACGGATGTGTTTGAAATGAGAAATGGTTATACCCCATCAAAAAACAAAAGCGAATATTGGGAAGGTGGAACAATACCTTGGTTTAGAATGGAAGACATCAGACAAAACGGACGAATACTTTCTGACTCAATCCAACATATTACAATGGAAGGAGTGAAAAAGGGAAAGCTATTCAAGGCTAATTCTTTTATTCTCGCTACGACTGCAACCATAGGTGAACACGCTCTGGTAATTGCTGATTCGCTTGCGAATCAGCAATTTACGAACCTTATGGTTCGTAAATCGCTGACCGATAAAGTGTTGATTAAGTTTTTGTTCCACTATATGTTTATAATAGATGAATGGTGTAAGCAGAATACGAATATATCAGGCTTTGCTTCCGTCGATATGAACAAATTCAAAAAGCTCGAAATTCCCATTCCACCCCTCGAAGAGCAAAACCGCATAGTCGCCATTCTCGACCGTTTCGAAGCACTCACCACCTCGTTGCAAGATGGTCTTCCTGCCGAGATAGCCGCACGTCGCCAACAATATGAGTATTACCGTGACAAATTGCTCGATTTCAAAAGAAAGACAGCATAACAAATAAAAAAAAGGATGGAGTCGTTAGACACATTATACAAGAAGTGGAAAAGCATACAACCACTAAATGAACGCAAGCAATATCTGCTGAGCCAAAGGTTTACCGTGGAATACAACTACAACAGCAACCACATTGAAGGTAACACGTTGACCTACGGACAGACAGAACTTTTGCTGCTTTTCGGCAAGGTGAGCGGTGAAGGAGACTTGAAGGACTTTGTGGATATGAAAGCCAGTCAAGTGGGTTTGAAGATGATGGAAGAAGAAGCCGTGACACTAAACGAGCCACTGACGCAGAATTTCATCCGGCAGCTTCACAAGACCATCATCCGCGAGGACTATACCGTATACCGCCAGTTGCCCGGCGGACAGCAAACGAGCTACACCATACATGCCGGAAGGTATAAGACACGCCCCAACAGCGTAATCACTCGATACGGCGACCGCTTCGACTATGCGTCGCCAGAGGAAACGCCAGCCCTTATGACAGACCTTGTAGACTGGTACAACGAAGCAGAAGCGTCGGGCAAGTACACACCCGTAGAACTTGCCGCACTGTTCCACTACCGCTACATCCGCATCCACCCGTTTGAAGATGGTAACGGTCGCATAGCAAGATTGATGGTCAATTATATCCTCGCCCGTCACGGATGGCCAATGATTGTTGTGCGCAACAGAATAAAGAACGACTATATAGAAGCGTTGCACCAGTCGGACGTAGAAGTTGGTCCGGCTCCTTCTGCTGGAGCGCACGCCACGCTTACACAGATACGCCATTTCCATAAATACTTCTCTACGCTCGTGGCGGAAGAAATAAAGTATGACATCGATTTCGCCGAAGAACTCTCGCCCGGCATCTGGTGGTATGACGGTCAGCGCATAGCGTTTCGCAGCAAGACAACAGCGGTATTGCTGAAAGCCATGCAAGCCAATCCCGACATTACCATTGATGGATTGAGCAAAGAAGCTGGCATTGTGACAGCAGCCGTCAAGAAGCAATTGCGGCAAATGATAAAGAAAGGCTATATACAACGACAGGAAAAGGATGGGAGCTGGTATGTGTTTGCCACCTCATCTATATAAGAGAATATGTTAAAACCACGTTCAAAGGTGGCTACTGGCTACCTTTGAACGTGATTTTACCCCCTCACTGCAATAAAACCAAAGAATATGTCTGAAACATACAACCTACTTTCCGAGAACAACCAGAGCACGGTGGTGAACCACTATGAACGCCCCGAAATGGTGCGTGAAACATTCTATCAGAGCGAGGCAGACTTGGAGCGTGAGATGATAGAGCAGCTCCAGCAACAAGGTTATAATTATTTGCCCATAAAGCAAGAAAGCGACCTGATAGACAATTTGCGCAAACAGCTCGAAGAACTCAACGACTATACTTTCACCGACGCTGAATGGGAACGCTTCTTCAAAACAGAGATAGCGAAAGAGGGAAACGGCATCACCGAGAAGGCGCAAATCATACAGAAAGATTATATCAAGACACTGGAACTTGACAAGGGGCAACTGCGCAACATCAAGCTTATTGACAAAGAAGACATACACCACAACTACACGCAGGTTATCAACCAGTATGAAGTTCCCAACGGTACACATGCCAACCGCTACGACGTAACGATACTTGTAAACGGGTTGCCCCTTGTACACATAGAGCTGAAGCGCAGAGGCGTGGCACTGAAAGAGGCGTTCAACCAGATAAACCGCTACGGACGGGAGTCTTTTTGGGCAGGTAGTGCGCTATTTGAATATGTGCAGATATTCGTGATATCCAACGGCACCGAAACCAAGTATTACAGCAATACCACACGTGCCAACCACATAAAAGAGCATGCAAAGACGGGCAATAAGCCACGGCAGAAAACGTGCAACTCGTTTGAGTTTACCAGCTACTGGGCTGATGCTAAAAACAATATATTGAACGACTTGGAGGATTTTACCGCCACTTTCTTCAGCCGCCATTCGCTGTTGAACATTCTGACCAAGTATTGCGTTTTCACCGAACAGCAGATACTCATGGTGATGCGTCCCTATCAGATAGCCGCCACGGAGAATTTGCTCAACAAAATAGAGATATCGCATAATACCCGGAGATACGGCACGATAGATGCCGGTGGCTACATTTGGCACACCACAGGTTCCGGCAAGACACTCACGTCTTTCAAGGCGGCACAGTTGGCCTGCCAAAATAAGTATATAGACAAGGTGCTGTTTGTGGTAGACCGTAAGGATTTAGACTACCAGACCATGAAAGAGTATGACCGCTTTCAGAAAGGGGCAGCCAACGGCAACACGTCAACCGCAGTGTTGACCAAACAAATCAATTCGACAGACAGCAAGAAGAAAATCATCATCACAACCATACAGAAGCTTGCCACGTTTATAAAGAAAAATCCGCAACATGACATCTACGGCAAAGAAGTGGTGATGATATTCGACGAGTGTCACCGTTCGCAGTTTGGCGAAATGCACACAGCCATCATCAAGCGTTTCAAGAAATACTATCTGTTCGGATTTACAGGAACTCCGATATTCAAGGAAAACATGCCCAGCGGCAAAGGCATTTTCCGCATGACGGCAGACGTGTTCGGCAAACCGTTTCCTCCATATACGATAGTGGATGCCATACGCGACCACAACGTGCTTCCTTTCCGAGTGGCGTACGTCCGCACAATAAAAGAAAAGGAAGGCGTGGAAAACAGCAATGTGTGGGACATCAAGCGTGAGAAAGCCCTTGAAGACCCACAACGAATACATAACGTCACGGAATATATACTCCAGCACTTTGACCAGCAGACCAAGCGAGGCTCAACCTATATGTTCAGCAAGCTCGTCAATATAGAGGAAGTGGCAACCGACAAGAAAAAGGCAGTGGAAGAACTTAGGCAAAAGACTAAGTTCGGCGGATTCAATTCCATCTTCGCCGTGCAGAGCATCCATTTCGCCAAACTCTATTATATGGAGTTTATGCGACAGATGGAGGAATTGCCGGAAAACAAGCGTCTGCGCGTGGCGACAATATTCAGTTATGCGCCAAACGAGGATGTGGACGATTGCGGTGGCATGGAGGAAGAGAACAACGACTCTGCCGAAGGACTTGACCAAAGCAGCCGCGATTTTCTGGAGAAAGCCATAGCCGACTACAACCGGATGTTCAAGACCAATTACGACACATCGGCAGACAAGTTTCCCAACTACTACAAGGACGTGTCGCTGCGAATGAAGAACCGCGAGATAGACATCCTCATAGTGGTCAATATGTTCCTTACCGGATTTGATGCCACAACGCTCAACACGCTTTGGGTAGACAAGAACTTGCGCTATCACGGACTATTGCAAGCATATAGCCGCACAAACCGCATACTCAACTCTGTAAAGTCGTTCGGCAACATAGTGTGCTTCCGCAACCTTGAAGAAGCCACCAACAAATGCCTTGCTCTCTTTGGCGATTCCAATGCCAAGGGTATAACCATACTCCGTCCGTTTGACGACTACATGAACGGCTATATCGACAGTGACGGCAAACGCTGCATGGGATATAAGGAAATGATTGAAACACTGCAAGGCATGGTCGCCCCCGGCGAACTCCCGTTAGGCGAAAAGGCAGAGAAAGAATTTATCCGTCTATTTGGTGCAGTGCTGAAAATGCGCAACCTGCTGTCGTGTTTCGACCAGTTTGCTGAAGCCGACTGCATATCTGAGCGCGACATACAAGACTACACGAGCATCTACATCGACCTTGCCGACAAATACCGCAACAGGGAGAAACACGACAAGGAAGACATCAATGAAGATGTGGTGTTTGAGATGGAACTTGTAAGGCAAGTAGAGGTAAACATCGACTATATCCTGTTTCTTGTGCAACAATACAACAAAGGGCATCAAGACAACGCCGAACTTATGGTAAAGATAAGAAAGGCGATTGATTCCAGTCCTGACTTGCGCGACAAGAAAGAACTTATTGAACAGTTTATCGACTCATTGACTCCCGACAGTGAAGTGAACGACAAATGGCAAGAATATGTAAACAGGCGCAAGCGCGACGAGTTTGAAGCCATTGTTGAAGAAGAGCACTTGAAGGCAGCAGAAGCGAGAGAATTTATAGAAACATCTTTCAAGCGAGGCTATGTAGCAGAAGGTGGATTGGAACTGAACGGCATCATGCCGCCAATCAACCCGTTTGACCCGAATGCAAACCGCGAGGGCAAATTGCATCATGTTCTAAATAGAATAAAAGAATTCTTCAATAAGTTCTTTGATATTGCAAATGGCGATTTTTAATCGCCTTACTTTCATAAAGCTCTTAACGGATTAGCAAAACAAGTAAAGAGGGATGCTCGCAAGGGCATCCCTCTTTTCATGCCCTTATAAAAACACTTCCATGCCATTGACCTCGAAGATACACACGTCTCTTAACTGTCGGGATTGCTTGCATGATGAGCACACCACTGATAAATCGAAATGAACGAATGTTATTGGAATCCGGTAAAACTTGATATAGTGTTGTAAAATATTGAATGTTTGGTCTATTGCAACTTGCATTAAGGGGATTGCCGATGTGAAGTAGATAGGCTTTAGATGTGCCGCGAAAAAGGTTATTTGGGGTTTCCAAAGGTGCCCCGTTGCCGTTACGTTAGAACGGCGTTGCCGTTACGTTAGAACGACGATGCCGTTACGTTAGAACGACGATGCCGTTACGTTAGAACGGCAATAGCATTTCAAAGGCAAGCCGGATTGCGCCGAAAAAGCGTTGACATACAGTAACTTATATTTTACGCATTGTTTTTTTGCAAAAAACATGAGGATAAGCCAAAGGCGTGCTGGCTTATCCTCTTTTTCATTTCATCACTTATGTATTCTAAATATTATTCACAACTTTGCCATAGAAACATTCAGAGCCATGACAGTAATAAAAATTTACCTTGCCTGGTTGCATGGCTATCATTCTTCTATTTGCGTACGCAACGCACATAGTGACCAAAGTAATAGCTGTGCGTAGAAGTGAGTGTAATGCCGTTGACGATGTAGGCGAGTTTCAGGGCATCGGAACCGAACGAGGTGGTCTTGTCGGGCGTCCAGTAGTAGACTCTTGAACCCTCCATGTCATCGCCTGTAGCACTGCTGAAGTAACCGCCGGGAGAGATGCTCAGACCTGTAACGTTGGTGCCCGGTGTTTGCCATGTGTCGGTAATCTTGATCTTTTTGGATTGTCCTGTTTTCAGATAAGTCTTGAGTGCCTCCCACTGGTCAATGGTAGACACTTCCCAACCTTCAGGAGCAAGGCCGCCCTCGCTCACTACGGCAAAGCCGTTGTACATGGCGCCGTAGTCGGGCCAACAGTATTCGGTATCGTCTGCATAGATGTGGTAGGCTGGAGCCGTAGTATTATTCCATGCGTCTTCCTGAGTAGACGTGTAGAGGGTGATAGCGGTGCCGTCGCGCAGGGTCACGGCCTTAAGATTGCTGTCCATCCAGTATTGCGTGGCTATTTTCACTACCTTATAGGTCTGGGCATCGGTCTTGCTGCGCACGTCGTTGATGACATATGGCGTGAGCGAAGTGGCCACTTCCTCGGCATCGTCGGGCATGGAGCTCACAAAAGTGCCGTCGGCAGTGAGGTATATCGTCGTGAGGTCGGCAGTGCCGGCAGTGTAGGAAGCCACGGAGTCGCCCTCCACGTCCCACGCGATGCTTGCGCCGTTGGAGGCGAGACCCTTGGAGAGGTCGGCCTTGCCGTCGGCCCCCATGGGGTAGACGACGGTCA
>CAVBXD010000054.1:0-9380 GCA_963599465.1 Oscillospiraceae bacterium
TTACCGACACCATTTCGGTGGATGCCAACGAACGCTACATCTATTACACCGTGCGCGGTGTGAACTATGACAACAACACGGGTTACAACTCGGACACGCTCCGTGTGCTGCGCCCCAATACCGGTGCGCCCACGCGCGCCTACCTCGACTCAGCGTGGACCGACACCAGCCGCATACACCTCCGCTGGATAGGCGGTGCCGACGAGATCATCAAGGAGCACCGTGTGTTCCGCCGCAAGGCGGGCGTTAAGGAGTGGACGCTGATAAAGGTGTTCGACGGCGATTCGGTGACGGCCAACAATCATGTCATTGCCCTTGACGATGAGCCGGGCGGCACGCTCAACCAGCGTTGGGAGTATGCCGTCGAGACGTTCAGCTTCTGGGACATCGGGTCGGGCCTGACGCCTGTCTATTCGGGCAAGCTGAGATACAGCAACGTGGTAAACGTGCCCATACGGCTGTTGGGCGACTACGACAAGGACAAGCGCAAGACCAAACTGGCATGGGACACGGGCAAGATGCCCACGGACGCGCCTTATTTCTTCTGCGTGTACAGGAAGGGCGCCGGCGACAAGTCGTTTGTCTACATCACCGACAGTCCGAGCGGCTCACCCTATTACACCGACGGGCTGACAGATCCCGGCGAGACGGCCGAGTATTATGTCTCGGTGCGCTTCAGGGACGGACGCGCCACGCCGCCTTCCAACATCGTAGCCGTGACCGTTCCCGAGCGAACCGACACGGAAAAAACAACCCACTAACAACTCTTCCTCTATGAAACATATCATCTGGTCGTTACTGTTTGCCTTTGCGCTGGTGTCGTGCGGCGACTTCTATACGTTCAACGAGGAGCCCGACGAGTGGACCGGCGTGACCATGAAGGCGGCCAACGATTCTGCCTTCGTGATGGTGGGCGACTCCATGCCGCTGCGAGCGGAGTTCGCGCCCTATAACCCCAACGAAAGTCCGGTGTTCTGGATGACGGGCGATCCCTATGCCGTCATACGCAACGACACGCTCGTGGCGCAGTCGGCGGGCGAGTGCAGCGTGGTGGCGATAGGCGGGTCGGGTCGCCTGTCGGACACCTGCTCCGTAACCGTGATCGACCGCTGGGACAACATCGACTACTGCCACAGCGCACCCACCGACATGGTGGTCTATGCCAAGATAAGCGTCGGCGGTGCTTCGTGGATGCCCGACTCGCTTCCCGTGGCGGCAGTGGTGCGCGGTAAGGTGGCAGGCGTGGCGGTCAGGAAACGTTTTCTCGACACCGACTATGCGCTGATACGTATATGGGCGCAGGCTGATGCCGAAGACGAACCGGTAACCTTTGTGTGCTATGACCGTCGCAAATTCCGCCTCTACAAGGCGGCTCAATGTCCCGGATATACGGCGACGCAGGCCTTGGGCACATTGTCCAGCCTGTATGCCCTGTCGTTTTAAAAAGCCGAAAACATTCCCCCTCTGAGAGGCAACTTCCACAGACCATGATTTTGGTCTTATGGGCGAAGCCTGTTGTCTATATTGTCTCTATTGTCGTTAGAATAAAAATCATTCTGATTACTTACTTGTGTCCGAAGAGATTGTTGCGGCCCCCCTGTGCTATAACATGTTGACCCAATGGGACTTATTGTAGAGGTTTTGCCAGTCGTCGAGGGCAAAAAATATTGCCATTTGCCGTTACGTTAGAATGGCGTTCCCGTTCTAACGTAACGGCATTGCCATTCTAACGTAACGGCAACGCCGTTCTAACGTGACGGCGAAACGCCGCCAAAACCGCCTTGAAATGACTGCGGAAGAGAGGCTTTTATGTCTTTGCGCGGTTTTCCCATTCATGTTGAGGAGTCAATATGCGAATAGAGAATCAAAGAATATCATTTGCTTATTAAAAATCAAAGAAAAATATTTGTTTCTTTGAAAGAAAAGTGTTTTCTTTGCATCGTTTAAAGCAAACGTATATGATAAAAGGTGTAATTACAGGTGATTTAGTAAACTCTTCCAAAATTGCTCCAAAATGGAGGAAGACCTTGGTGGATGTCCTTAAAGCATGCGCAGAAGACTTTGAGCCCAATACTTTTGTAAAGATAGAAATGTACAGAGGGGACAGTTTTCAAGCCATTGTTAGCAAGCCTGAAAAAACCTTGGCTGTAGCAATAGCACTGAGAGCGAAACTTCGGGGGGCTACCCCAAAGGGGTGCGATATTTGGGATGCCAGAATATCAATTGGTCTTGGTGAAATATCTTTTGAAAGTGATAATATTCTCACAAGTGACGGAGAAGCATTCAGATTGTCCGGGCGGGCTTTCGACAGTATCGGTAAAAGGAGATTGTGCATATCCACTCCATGGGCTGACTTTAATGAATCTATTAACCTTGTTACCCGATTCGCTGATGACGTTATTTCGGCATGGACTGCACGACAGGCTCAGGTGGTGTATCATTCCATCCTTTTCCCGAAAATGCAGAAAGACATGGCGGAGGAATTGGGTATGACACGGCAGAATTTCAATTACCACTGGATAACTTCCAAGTGTCAGCTCATATTAAGTTACATTGAATACTATCAGTCGCTTGTTCTGAAAAACAATCCGTAATATTATGGTTACCTTCATTATACTCATAAAGTTGTTCTGTGCCCATCTTTTTTATTTGATTTTCTGCGTTGAAGCGCATTTATGAAGTGATGAGCAACACAGTGACGATGCATAACAGTTTGCTGGAATTGTAGGAGGCCATCTATTTGCACTCTGCCATACCCAAATATTGGTAAATGCGCGTGAGCAGGGTGAGACGGGATGTGTTTTCCGTGAATGTTTCGTAAATTTGTCGTCCTGATCATCAATTCATCTGAAAATGGCAAACGTTTGGATTAGTGCCGGAGGGCTTTTTGGTGCCACGGTAATAGGCAGTGTGCTTGGTTTTTCTATCAAGCAATTGCCGCACAAGTGGAACGATACCGTGCTTGGCTATTGTGCGGGCATCATGCTTGCAGCCTCTACGCTCGGGCTGATAGTGCCGGCCTTTGAAGCTGACACCACACCGTGGTGGGTAATAACAGTCGGGGTAATGGCAGGTGCCTATTTCCTGAACATTCTTGACCTTGTGACTCCGCACCTTCATCACATTACGGGTCTCGACGCTGAAGAGCATCGCCACAACGCCACGCTCAACCATGTAATGCTCTTCGTGATGGCCATAGCCTTGCACAAGTTGCCTGAGGGCATTGCCACCGGGGTGAGCATAACCGAAGGGAGCAACGTGTCCTGGACCGTGAGCATTGGCATTGCCTTGCAAAACATACCCGAGGCAATGGTTATCATAGCCCCGCTCTTGCTTGCCGGTGTTAACAGGTTGCGAACGCTTGCCATTTCCGTCGTCATTGGATTGCTTGAGGTGGCGGGTGTATGGCTGGGCTATGCCTTGGGAAACGTCTCGGACTTCATGCTGCCTGTCATGCTCGGGTTTGCCGGGGGTGCCATGCTATACGTTACAAGCGACGAGATGATTCCTGAAACGCACGCTCACGGCTTTCAGAAACAAGCCACGTATGCGCTGCTGCTTGGATTCCTCACCTTGTTGCTGATAGAGCGGAACGTTTGATAAGCGATAGTTCAAAATAAGTTTATATTGTAAGGTGGATAAGAAAAACGACAATAGAGACAATAGAGACAACTTTTTCAGACCATAATTTTGGTTCTATGGGCGAAGCCAGTTGTCTCTATTGTCTCTATTGTCGTAAAAATAAAAATTAGTCTGATTACTTACTTTTATACGAAGAGATAGGGATTATGCCTAGCCCAATCGCAGAAACTCTTAACAACAACCAGCGGTCCAATACATTACATCGTTGAGGTGATGTTTTACCGGACAACAATATAATAAAAATAGAGGATGCTGCATATCGCTGTATGCGGCATCCTCTATTTTATTATTTGGGGAAGATTAGACTTCCCCAAAAGGGTCTTTGCCCAATGGTCTTATACTACTTCTCGGCAGGCGAGTCGGATGTTATTGGCCAGTATGGGTTCTGGTAAATCGGGCTCTGCTCCAATGTGGCGTGGTCGGGAGCCGTGAGTTGCATCTGCTTCAGTGGCATGGGGTAGAGGTAGTGGGCCATGTGCCATGTCAGACCGTTGGCGTAGCTGTTGTTGTCGAGGTTGGTCTGCTGTGGGCGCAAGTACTCGCTGTCCGACTTCTTCGATACTGTGGCATTGCCGGAACCGTCGGCAATGACGTTGCTTGCGTCGTACCATTTCTCCATTGGCGTGTTCCAGAAGTGCATGCCCTCGTTGAAGAACGGTGTGGAGATGAGCTGGTCGTAAGAGCGCCAGCGTTGCAGATCCATTGCGCGCAATCCCTCACCGAGCAACTCGGAGCGACGCTCTCGGCGAATGTTGTAGAGCACCTTGTCGCTGAGCAGTTTGCCCGCTGTCCATGCGCCCCAGTCGAGTGTCTCCTTGCTCATGTCGGTGGCGTCTATCGTCACCTGAGGATTGACGGCGTCGCCAGTGAATCCGGCAGCCTTGCGCACGGTTTGCCAGTATTCCACGATGTGGCCGGAGTTGAGGCTCTTGGTGAGCATGTATTCGGCCTCCATGTAGTTGAGCAATGCCTCCGTAGCGCGGAAAATCTCAGCAGCGTTGTAGCTCTGGCCGTTGCCGCAGAACTCCTTGTCGAATGTGCCGCCCTTGCGGATACAATAGCCGGTGGAGTAGTGTTTCTCGGTGTTGTGGCCGAGGATGCTTGGCACAGGCTCCGTCTCCACGAAGTGGTCCATCTGCGATGTCATGTTCTTGAACACGTTTTTCTGTCCGGGCACCTTCAGGAACACGGTGAGACGTGGGTCTCGGTCCTTGGCAACGTCGGCAATGGTCTGGTCGCTGTATGTGTAGGCTGAGTTGTAGCGCGGCTTGCCGTCCTTCATGAGGTAACCCTCCACGCAGCTTCGTGTGAGACCCACGCCACTGTTGCTGAACTGCACAGACACCTCCACGTTGTTGTATATCTCAAGCGACTTGCTGTACTGGCGCCACAACAGCACCTCGGGCTTGTCGCTCATGTCGTCGGTGCCCCAGATGTCGAGGTAAGGATTGTCCTCGCCTTCCTGCTGCGGCACGATGCCATTGTTCACGCTCAGCTGTCCCTTGTATTTCTCAGCCACTTCTTCGGCGGCCTTTACAGCCTCGGTGAAGAAATACTGTGCCTCTGCCTCGCAGCTTCCGCTCTCATACTTGAAGTTGGCGTTGTAGTCTTTCTTGGCTCCTGGCCATGACTGGTCGCCTGGCACGAAAGGCGTGCCTGCGAAGTTGGTAAGCCAGCTGCCTTCAAACAGTGCCACACGGCTCTTCAGCAGTTTGGCCGCGTCGTAGCTCACGCGTGTGTGACGCTTCTCGAAATTGGCCTTCATGAATGTGGTTGCCGAGTCGAGGTCGGCGAGGATGAAGCGTGCCACCTCGTTGCATGGACGGCGCTTGTAGGCTTCCACCAGCGTGGTCTCGTCGTTGGGCAGGGTAGAGGTGACGATGGGGAAGTCGCCAAATTTCTTCAGTTGCTCGAAATATTCGTATGCGCGGAAGAAGTAGAGCTCGCCAATGTATTGGCGGATGTTGGTGTCTTCACCGCTGATGGATTTGGCATCGTAGGCGGCAGTGGCTTGACGGAGCCAGTAGTTGACGTTGCGGATGTTGTCCCAGCTGATGGCGTCGCCCGACTGTGCCGTCTTCCACAGTCCGTCGCCGAACTTGCGGTCTGGCCACCAGTCGATCTGGTTGTCGGTGTTCTTGTCGTTGCCGTAGATGCCGTAGCTCCAGTTTGAGTGCCCAGGCAGGATGTCCTGGTACAGCTGGTTGACGGCGGTCTGCAGGTTGCTTTCCGTGTTTACGAACCCTTCGGTGGGAAGGTATGAAGGCGGCTCCTGCTCCAGGAAATCATCGCACGACACGATGGTGGCCGTGAGGGCCATTGCCATTATAGATAATTTATATAGTTTCATGTCTTTCGATAGTTTTTGTGTTTAACTACTTGATTGTTAAAGCGTGACGTTTATGCCAAACGAGTATGTCTTTTGCAGAGGATAGCCGTTGGCCGCCTTTGATGAGAGTGTCTCAGGGTCAAACTGCTTAGGCAGGTTGGTGATGGTGAAGAGGTTCTCCAACGACACGAAGACACGTGCGTTGCTGAGGCCCAAGTGTGCGAGCAGCGACTTGGGCAGCGTGTAGCCAACCTGCAGGTTCTTCAGGCGCATGTAGGCAGCGTTGAGCAGGTATGCGCTCTGTGCCTGGCAGTTCATGTCGCTGTAGCGTGGACGAGGCAGGTAGCTGCTTGTGTTTTCGCTCATGTAGCCGTTTTGCACTGACCATGAGCTGGCGTCGCGGTAATAGTCCTTCACGTCGGTGATACCTGCTGACCACCACTGTCCTGAGGCTGTGGCGCCGAAGAGATACTCCAAGCCGCCTCCCCAGTTGCTGCTGATGCAGTAGTCGCGCTTGAGCACGCCCTGGAAGAATGCCTGAATGTCGAATCCCTTCCAACTGGCATTGAGGTTGATACCCATGAGATAACGAGGTGTTGAGTTGCCGATGACCTTGAGGTCGCCGTGGTCGTCGAGTGTGCGCATGCCTTGCGTCACCTTCTTGTCGCCGTTGAGGTCTTTGTACATCACGTCGCCTGCTCCCCACGACTCGCTGCTGATAGAGCTTTGGTCTGCCACCTTGAGGTGAGCGTCCATTTCTTCCTGGCTCTTTGCAATGCCCTCAGTCTCGTAGCCCCAAATCTCGTTGATGTAGCGGCCGGCGATGTAGGTGTCGATAGAGTTTGTCGGGTTGTTGGGGTAACGCGTGATCTTGGTGCGTGCGTCGGAGAGGTTGACAGATGCCCCGTAAGAGAAACCGTTGGCGAGGCGGTCGCGCCATGCAATCTGGAGCTCCCATCCATGAGTGCGAAGGTCGGTGTTGTTGGTCACGGGCACTGATGTGCCGAGGATGTCGGGAAGCTCAGGTGCGTTGCCCACCATGTCCTTGGTGTCGCGGATGTACCAGTCGAAGGTTCCGGTGAGGCGGTTGTTGAACAGTCCGAAGTCAAGACCGATGTTGTAGCTCTCGATGCGCTCCCATGTGAGCAGGTCTGACACGAGCGACGGTGCTGATACCGTGTTTGGCTTCTTGCCGTCTTGCAGCCATTGGCCGCTGGATGAGTTGTAGTCGAGCTTCTCGTAGGTCTGATACCAGTTGGTGGTGTTGCAGTTGCCAAGCGAACCATAAGAGGCACGCAGCTTCAAGGTGTTGACGACATCGGTGAGAGGCTCCCAGAACTTCTCGCGTGCGATGTTCCAACCGAGTGAGACAGAGGGGAAGGTCTTCCACATGCGGTTCGTGCGGAAGCGCGAGGTGCCGTCGTGACGAATGTTGGCCTCGATGAGATAACGCTCGTCGTAGTTGTAGTTGAGGCGGCCGAAGAAACCTGCCGTCTGCCACTGGTTGTAGGCTCCGCTCACGCTTGGTGTCACGGAGTTGCCGTCGTAGCCGTAGCCTGTCGTGAGGTCGAGGTAAGGACGCGAGGTGTCGAGAATGCCCACGCGCTCTGCAGAGAACGAAGTCTGCTTCATCTGCTCAGCCTGGAAACCACCCATTACGTGGAAGTTGTGTTTCTCGGCCAGGGAGAATGAGTATTCGGTGTATGCCTGGAAGTTGAAGTAGTTTTCCTTCGTTGTAGCGTTGTGCACGTTGTTGCTGGTGTCCCTTACATACGGCTCGCCTGCCACGTTGTGCTGGTAGGTCATGGTCTTGCCCCAGTGACGCATTGTCTGGTCGACGCGGTAGTTGAAGTCGACGTGTGTGAGCCAGTTCTTGATAGGCTCGATCACGAGTCCCACTTGCTGGTTGAGCACGTCGCGCTGCGTAGTGTCCTGTCCGGCAGTGGCCAGGCCGAGGGCTGGAGACGGAGAGTCGTAATAGTAACCGTTGCGGTCGTAGAGTGGCAGGATAGGCCATCCCTGACGGGCAAGGTCGTTGTAGAGGTTGTCGGTGAGGTTGGCGGGGCGCTCAAAGTCGGTGCGTGTATAGCGTGAGGTGTAGCTGAACGACAGCCAATCGGTGATCTTGCCGTTGATGCGCGCATTAGCGGCGTATCGGTTGAACTGGTCGTCGGCGAGCTTCATCAAACCGTTGTTGTTGAGGTAGTCGAACGATGCGTAATAGTTGAACTTGTCGCTTCCTCCGCTCACGCTTGCCGTGTGCTCCATGGAGAATGTCGTGCTCTTGTAGATGGCGTCGTACCAGTCTACGTCGTCGATGCCGTGTGAATAGCCGTCGTCCCACACTTGCCCGTTCGACGAGCTGATGCCGTAAACCAATGTGCCGTCGGCGAGCTGGCGCGTGCCGGGACCCACAGGCTTGGCATTGTGGTATGCCTCGATCTGCTTCATGTAGTCGGAATTGAAGTATGTGCCCCATCCCGAGTTGTAGTAGCTGTCGTTCATCCATGCCGCGAAGTCGACGCTGTTCATCATGTGCTTCTGGCGTATGGGCGAGTTGAAGCGGAAAGAGTTGTTGTAGTTGACGGTCACCTTGCCGCTCTTACCTTTCTTGGTCGTGATGAGAATCACGCCGAACGGTGCGCGCGAACCGTAGATTGATGATGCTGCGGCGTCCTTGAGCACTGAAATGCTCTCAATGTCTTGTGGGTTGATGGTGTTGATGTCAGCCTCGGAGCCGTCTACAAGGATGAGCGGTGAGCCGCTTGAACCCTGTCCGATGGTAGCCGTTCCGCGCACGTTAATGGAAGCCGTGGCATCCATTGAACCGCTGCTTTGTGTGATTTGCAGTCCCGGCACCATACCCTGAAGGGCCTGTGCTGCCGTGGTAACGGGTCGTGCGGCGAGGTCGTCGCCGTCTACCATGGCGACGGCACCCGTGAGGTTGGCCTTCTTCTGTGTGCCGAAGCCCACCACCACTACTTCGTTGAGTTGCTTGCTGTCTTCCACCAACGTGACTTTCATGCCCGCCGTGGCTTTCACCTCAATGGTCTTGAAGCCTACATAAGAAATCTCGAGCACGGCTCCCGTGCGTGCTTTCACGGAGAAGTTGCCGTCGATGTCGGATATGGTTCCGCCGGTGGAGCCTTTCACTTTGACTGTGGCGCCGACGATGGGCTCGCCTTGTGAGTCGGTGACGGTGCCTTTCAACAAGTCTGCTGATTGCTGTACGGATCCGATGCCTGGTGTCGTGGCTGATGCCGACAGCGGGCAAACGGTCAGCAAAGCCGGCGCAAGCAAGGACACGAGGGCGGTCTTGCCTGTCAGTTGATGCAATGCGTTGTGGTTCATAAATACCCCAGTTCGGGATAAGAAAGTCTTAAAATAGTAGGCTAAAAAGTTGGTAGCC
>CAVBXD010000055.1:0-8295 GCA_963599465.1 Oscillospiraceae bacterium
AAGGATTATTCGAGCGTCAGCCAGCCATCGGCTGTCCAGTTGATTTTCTTCTCCACGAGGATGCTGGCCCCATTCTTCGCCACACTGTAGCCATGACAGAAGAAACGGTCGCCATCGGGGAAACTGTAAGCTGAGCAATGCCCCATCGCCTCATATTCCTTCTTGTCGCCTTCGAGAATCAGGGTGCCACCACCCTCTCGCATATCCTTGCCCTCCTTGTCGAGGTAAGGACCTGCAACATTCTTACTTCTGCCTACGGCAACACGATAGTTGCTCTTGATGCCACGGCAACAGTAGTCCCAGCTCACGAAGAGATAATAATATCCCCCGTGCTTCATGATGAACGGTGCTTCTATGGCATTGGTACCAGCATACTTGCTCGTTGGATTAGGTTCAGCAGAAGTGTCGCCCACGGCGTGACGGCGAGCGATAGTCATTGGCTTCGCTCCCTTCTTCACATGCATCGTCTTCTTGTCGAGCGGAATGAGCTGGATGCCGTCCCAGAAGGAACCCCAAGTCATCCAGGGCTTGCCCTTCTCGTCTATCACAAAATTAGGGTCGATGGCATTCCAGTTGTCCCTGTCGCCCTTAGAGGCAACGAGGCATCCCTCGTCCTTCCATCCATCGGCATTCTTCAACGAGCTATTGCTCAGCAATCCAATGGCAGAGGTGTTCTTGCCAAATGTGGAGCAGGAATAAGCCAAATACCACTTATTCTTATACTTTATTACATCAGGAGCCCAGATATGGGTCTCGAAACCAGGCACACTGTCGTGCGTCCAAGCTGGTATCTTCCCGTTCGGAAGAACACCTTCCCGGGCGATTGTCCAATGCTTGCGGTCGGTAGAGGTCATCTGCGTGATGCCGTGCCCCGTGCAATAGAGATAGTACTTGCCCCCTTCGTAGGCCATCACGGGATCGTGAACCATCGGAGTCTCGACCACCATCTGCGCCTTTACAGCAGGAGCAGCAATCATCATTGCTGCTCCCAAAAGTATCTTAGATAAATTCATCTTCGCAAAGAAGATTTACTTGTTAACAATTTTCTTGCCATTCACGATGACAATTCCCTTGTAGTCGTTGCCCACCTGTTGGCCTGCAAGATTATATCGCTTGCCATCAGCCTGCTTCTTGATGATGATAGCGTTGTCGATACCCGATGGCACGGAAGAGCCGTCGATGTAAGAATTCTCGCCTGTGAAGAACACATTGACCTGAGAAGGCTTGTCAGAGAGGGTCTTGCTATAAGAATAGTTGTAAACCTTGTTGGAGGTCGTCGTGATGGTAGAAGTCATCTTAAATACGCCATCGGTAGTAAGCTCTACGACCATATCCACTAAAGAGCCATTCATGTCGGCAGCAAAGGTAGTCCAATCGTAATTACTGACACAACCGGCATTGCTCCATGCCACATTATCCCAATTATCATTGCGCAGCATAATCAGTCTGGTGAAGCCGTCTGCATCATGCGCCACATTAGAGACGCCAAGTACCCAACTCTTGTAATTGTCTGTAGCAACGGTATAATTATAGAACTTGAACTCTATTTTCTTACCTGCCATCAATGGATAATCAGCAGAGAGATTAGTTTCATACCCCATGCTTGTATTCTTCGTGGCAGACTCAGGATAGTACACCGGAGTCGTCTCCTCTGCATCGGCATCGATATTCAGCGTATAAGCCTTGGTGTACTCATAGCCATCTTTAGAGATTGTCATGGTCATCACAACCTTGCCCTTGCCTCTTACGGTTCCATCATCTTCCATCACAGAGGTGTCGCTCGATTTCCAAGAAACGGTTGTGCCGAGATTGCCTGTTGTAGGCAAGGTTGGTTTGGCATTCAACGTACCTCCGTCAGAGAAAGGAACGCTCAGCTTATCGAGCGTGTACTTGATGGCAGCCTTGGCATCCGCCTTGCTTCCCCAGATGCACAATCCGCGTGTCTGCAAGCTGGCTTTGCCCGATGATGTGGCCAGACCGTCAGAAGAGCTGAGGGCTGTAAAGCAGAGAGCCTTGATGTCGGTGTAATCAATAGTCTGCTCAGTGAGCACACCTTTGAACTTCACGTCGACATTAGCCGTCGCCGAGCCTTTCAGGGTAAGGTTTATATAGCTGGTTCCGTTCACCAGTTCCCATGTGCCCGTATATTCACCCGTCACCGTGCCATCGGCATTGAGATGGATAGTGACTGGTTTCTCATACTCCTTGGCAGCCGTGTTCTGGCGATAAGGATGAGCCATAAACTGGTAATCGCCCGCTACTTGGTCAGACGTATAGAGCTGTTGGCTGGCAATATTGTCGTCGGTAACGGTCTCGCCGCTAAACTCGTAAGGAGAAGCGACGAGCCAACCGTCCTGATTGACAAAGAGCTGATGCACACGCACCTGGTGTCCCTCCGAACCGTCATTGAAACGAGTGTGGTAAACCAGCAAGGCACGGCCCTTGTGGTCTACGATGGCTGAGTTGTGTCCCTGTGCGAGTTCTGCCGTAGGCATCGTCTCCCACTGATAGTTGCCAAAGAGCTTCACACCCTCATCACGCGTGGCATCGGCACCATAGTTGAGAACATAATACTTATTGTACAGGGCATCGATGCCCGTAGAGGTCAGGCAGTCCTTGTAGGGGCCGTCCGGTTTGTCTGACCGGAACACACGCATCTGATAGCCGCCTGCAGCTGTCAATGCTCCATAACTCATGAAGAGATAGTAGTACTTGCCCACTTTCTGGATATAGCTGGCCTCGCCAGACACATAATAGCCACCGGCTATCTTCTTGCCGAAATAGGGGTCGCTGGTGCAATCCGCACTGTATGAGCCTGGAGTGACAGTCTCCCCGTTCTCTTGGTAGGGGAAGGTGTACGTATAGTCGCGAAGTCCATTCTCGGGATTCAGGCGAATCATAAAGATACCACCCGACCATGAACCGTAGCTCATCCAAAGGTTGTCATCGTCATCATAGAAGACGCAGGGGTCGATACAGTTGGGCCAAAAAGTTCCATAGTTTTTCGTGGAAGGCACCGCATAGCGCTCAGGAAGCGTAGTGCAGCCGGTGGCAATGGCGAAATCCGTGTTCTTCCAGTCATCCTTTGCTGCATAGCTATTATGAGTAAAGAGTCCAGAGAAGCCACTGCAAACCACCGGGCCTTGATACACCCAAGGGCCTTCCAATTCATTCGAAGTGAAGCAAACGATGGTAGAGCACCAGTGGTCGCCATTCAGACTCATATACATGCACCATTTCTTCATGGTCTTGTTGTAGATAACGTCCGGTGCCCACTGCATGCCCGCCACGGTATTACCCTTGTACTGCCAACCATGGGCATCGAAGTTGGTGAAGTCCACTTCCTCACCATTATAATTCTTCACCTTAGTGACAGCCTGAGTAGTGTAAGCATCCTTGAAGTTGACGGCATTTCCATTCACGTCGGCGAAGAGGCTATTGCTGGCACCTGAGTTTTCCTCACCCGTCTTGAAGGTGCTCCATGTCTGGTAGCTGGCCGTGGCGTATGTCTTCGCCCTGCCGAGATGCGAACCGTAGATATAATACTTCGGGTTGGTAGCTGAGCCTGTCACATCCATCACGATTGATGGGTCGTGTACGCTAATGCGTCCGTCATAGCTCTTGCTACTGTAAGCCCCAGTCAAGTCGGCATCAGTGACCGCGGTCTGCGCCATCGCCCCTATAGCCATGAGGCTCACCAGAGAAAGTAAAGTTCTTTTCATCTTACAAACTTGTATTGTAAACTTTGATTTTTGATGTTAAAAACGAGGAAGGTCTATGGTGTTAGCGCCATAGACCTCACCTCTAAAGTATGTCTTTGTTATCGACAACGGCTATTCGCCTGTAGTCTCACCACCCTCTGTGGTATCGTCGTTCTTAGCCTCGGAAAGTTCCCAACCAATGTTCTGACCTAAGTTCATATTCTTCTTGTAAGTGTCGTCAGGCACTGGGAAGTAATAGTTCTTAGGACTTGAGAACGCACGCGTAGGATGGGTGTTGTCGCTGCGATAAGTATAAACCTGGCTCTCGTCTGGAGTCACCACCACGCTATAGATGTTGTAAACTTGCTTGTAGCGTGGCTGATTCTTCTCAGAAGCAGCGGTCTTGCCCTCAAACAACTTCCAACGACGCTCGTCGAAGAAACGATGATCCTCGAATGCCAACTCGATGCGGCGCTCGTTCTGGATGCGCTCACGGAGCTGATCCTTGGTCATCCCAGAATAAGCTGGCATACCTACACGGGCACGCACCTGATTGACATACTGGTAAGCCTGTTCTGTCTGGCCTGCCTCGTTCAATGCCTCAGCCGCATTCAGCAATATCTCCGCATATCGGAAGATAGGACAAGCATGAACGTTGTTGGTAGGGTTCTTGAAGCTCATGTTGTAGACAAACTTCTTTGAGTAGTAGCCTGTCGTGGTTCCACCGTGAAGTGCCTGATAGTCGGTACCGCCAACAGACACGTCAATAGCACGCTCCTCGTCCTGAGTCTTGTCACCCCAGATACTTCCCTGATGGAAGATGGTCTGATCCAAGCGTGGGTCACGGTTGGAATAAGGGTTTTGGTCGTCGTAAGAGGGGTCTTGGTCGATTGGAAGACCGTTTTTCGTCTCATAGGCATCCACCAAGTTTTGGGTAGGATTGGTACGACCTGTAGACTGTGTGAATCCACAAGGCGTATTATAATACTCAAGCGCATTTGTCGTCCACTCCGAACGGCTGAGGATATACTCAGGGTTCAAGTGAGGAGTGGTGGTGAAGCACTTGTAGTAGTTCTGGTTGATGTCATTATCGTCTGTGGTATAGAGCTTGTAAGGGTTGCTGCTGCTTGCATTCTTGTTGAGGAAGTCGAGCGCAGCCTGTGCAGCCTTCTGCCACAATGTCTGGTCGCCGCTGGGATTGTTGAGAGGAGAAGCCAAGTAGAGCAACGCCCTTGACTTCAAGGCATAGGCGGCAGCGCCGTTTGCACGTCCCCAGTTCTCATTCTCATTGCTATAGCGGAAAGGAAGCACATCCTTCACAGCATCACATTCATCAGCCACCCACTGCAAGGCCGCAGCCGCAGAGGTACGACCGATAGAAGAGGCCTCGGTGTTGTCCAACACATGGTCCTCGATAGGCACGGCACCGAAATAACCAATCATATCGAAATGGAGCATGGCACGGATAAAGCGAGCCTCTGCCACGTTGCGGTCGTAGAGGTGGTTGTCGTCACCAGCCTTGTCTGCATTACCGATCACGCTCTCGCGAGCCTTTGCTATGAAGTCGTTGCACACGCGGATGCCCTTCAAGTCGCTTGTCCAGTAGTTGGAAGCAAACCAATGGTTTTTGGCATCATAGGTGTCGTTCAACACACTGTGATAGTAATGCACGTTCCAGTAGGAAAGGGCATTGTCGGTCATACAGTCGCGAGAAGCAGCACGGAACTGACCGTCGGTATAGCCCTGGAAAGCATCTGGCAAGTAGGTATAGGCGTTTGCCAAGACACCACGGGTACGGTCGTAGTTGCTGTAGATGTTCTCATCAGTATAAGTCAAGTCGACTTCCTTGTCGAGGAGGTCGCTGCAGGAGGTCATACCTCCCACAGCCAACATCGCCAACGATATATTTACTAATAATATCTTTTTCATGATTCTTTAATGCTAAAATTGATTAGAAACCAATATTGAGACCGAATGTAAACGACTTGGTCTTTGGATACCACCAGCAGTAGCTCATTGGCTTCTCTGGGTCAACGTCATCTGGCAAGCTGCTGAATGTCGCGATGTTGTAAGCGCTGAAGTAGATACGGCACTTTGTCATCCACAACTTGGAAATCCACTTCGTTGGCAACGAGTAACCCACCTCAATGTTGCGGATAGACCAGAAGTTGCCATTGCGCACCCAGATGTCGTTCTGGTAAGAACCTGTGGAACGGTCAGAGTCCACGGCATCAAATCCGTTGTAAACCGGACGCGGATAGGTTGCGTTCACGTTGCGGATGTCGTTAGGATCGTCGGTATAGTAACCCCATGCCTTGGTAACCTCGTGGGTACCCATGTTACTCCAACCACTGTAGCTGATAGCCGGTGAGAGGAATACGGAACGGCGGAGGTAAGCATTCACGATCATGCGAGCATCGAAGCCCTTGTACTCGAAACCGAAGTTGAAAGTAGGAATCAACTCTGGAATGATAGTGTATGAATCAGGCACCATATCCTTTGAGTCGATGACACGGTCACCGTTGATATCCTTGAAGACAGCTGTACCCAACTGCTGTGCGCCATTGGAGAAGCTGTTGTATGGATACTTCTCTGGATGGTCGATTGCATCCTGCTGAGATGTAGCGATCAAGTTGGGGTCTGAAGCCCACTTGTCGAACTTATAGATGTTCCATCCACCCACTTGGTTGGTACCAGTCTGTGCCGACTCGTAGAGTGAGGCTACAGAAGTATTGTCATAGATTCTGTGACCAGCCTTGCGCTGCCACTCTACATCAGGTTCTGTCTCGTCGATGTCAGTGATCTTGTTGGTATTGAAGGTGAGCTGACCCTCGATGAAGTACTTGAAGTCCTTACCGATGTTGCCACGATGACCGAGCACGATCTCATATCCGTGGCTCTCCACCTTACCGTAAGAATCCTGTGCCACTGGCACGCCAAGGATTGTCTCAGGAATCGTAGAACGTGACACCAAGATGTTGGAACGCCACTCCTTGAAGACGTCTACGCTACCATAGAGTTTCTTGTTCCAGAGATCCCAATCGAGACCTACGTTCACCATCTTGGAGATTTCCCACTTACTGTTGGCATTACCGGTTTTGCTCTCAGCATAACCATTCACCCAAGTAGCGTTATAACCGAAGCCATAACCTGTTGCAGAACCGTAGATGCTCTGATAGGGATAGCGACCGGCACCTGTGGTAGACTGACCTGCAGTACCGTATGAAGCCCGAATCTTCAAGAGATCCACAAAACCGAGCTTCTTCATCCAAGACTCCTCAGAGAGCACCCATCCTGCGGATGCACCCCAGAAGGTTCCCCAACGGTCGTCGGGTGTGAAGTTGTCACTGCCCATACGTGACAAGTTGACCGATGCGATATACTTGTTGGCATAGTCGTAGGTACCGGCAAAGTTGTAAGCCAAATAGCGGTTGGCAGACTCGCTACCGGTTTCCTCGTTACGATAATAACGGGCAAAGGCCTTCGCGTCGACATTGTGCTTACCGAAGCTGTTCTTATAGCTTACGCCACCATACATATTGAAGTTATAGTAGTACTCACGCTGATTGGCAGAAGGATTGCTCAATGCTGCATAAGTAGTATAACGTGTATAGGTGAAGTCATTTACATCTTTCACCTTGAGGTTGTCGTAGTCGTAGTTCCAAGAGTTGATCTGGTGGGTCTGTGTAGCCTGGAAGGTCTCGTAAGCATCGAAACTGATGGTGCCAAACAAGCCCAAACCCTTCAACACAGGGCTCAAGTCGTACTTCGCATTGATGGTGGAGTACAAGTTACGACGACGGTTCTTCTCAAGACCTGAACCACCCAAGTAGCGCACTGGGTTGTTGGCAGTTGATGATGAGTAGATACTACCGTCTGGGTTGTGTGTAGGAGCCATTGGGTTGGCCTCGATCACACCGAAGGTCACGAGGTCGAACACGCTCTGAGTAGGCTGCTTGATATTGTCGATACGACCACCCAAGTCAACAGATACGTTCAAGTACTTGGAAACGTCGATGTCGATGTTGGAACGGAGGTTCCAACGGTTCAGCACGTGCTGGGTGCTGAAGTTTTCGTTCATCTCGGTACCTGCCGTATTCCACATACCCTCCTGACGCAAGTAAGAGAAGCTCACGTAGTAGCGGGCACGCTGGTTACCACCGCTCAACTGCAAGTTGGTGCGATACTGTGGAGCAGAGCTACGATAGAGTTCGTCTGCCCAAGATGTATTGAAGTACTGGTATTTGCGAATATCGCCATCGGCAAATGTACCGCCATCGCACACATACTTGTAGTTGGCAATCTGCTCGTCGGTATACAAGGGATCCATACCGCTCAGGTAGCGCACCTGGTTACGGGTCATCGCCATATTGTAGGAGTTCTGCACCTCCATCTTGTTGGCGAGGGTCTGGAAACCAATCTCCTGCGTGAAGTCTATCTTGGTCTTACCTGCATTACCACGCTTGGTGGTCACCATGATGACACCGTTTGCACCACGCATACCGTAGATAGAAGAGGCTGCGGCATCCTTCAACACCGTGATGCTCTCGATAGGGAAGGCATCGAGGAAGGAGAGGTCACGCTCCACGTTGTC
>CAVBXD010000056.1:0-7951 GCA_963599465.1 Oscillospiraceae bacterium
TTCGCAATCGGCGAAGCCGACATCTTTTAAATCTTTAGAATCCGTGTGGAAAAAAATAATCAGTGGGAAGAAAAGACATGTGAAATGTGGACGCACACATGAATCAACATGGAACCGTTGTCTTATTTTAATTGGAATGGTTGTTGGTTGGTTGTGACTTTGGGTTGAGTATATAATAATTTGTGTCATGGAGTAAAAATTGATTTATGATAAAAAAAAACCGCCAAAAGGCTTGATATTTCGGATTTTATTCATAACTTTGCCACGTCAAGTGTAAATTTTACACCCGTTTGCTGGACAGCACTAAGGTAAGTGAAATTTTTGGCGTAATAATAATCCTGGGCAACTTAGTGTTGTTCAGGTGGTTATAAAAAGTTAACGCATTAACCTGCGGAACTAAAGGGGATTTTAATTCAACCTAAAAAAAATAATCAACCTAAAAGCATTAAGTTATGAAGATTAGGAAAACTTTGCTTTCATTCGCTTGTGCTATCATGGTAGCATTAAGTTTCACTGCTTGTAGTGATGACTGGGGCCGACAGGACAGTCCTGCCGGTGGACAGATTTACGCATCCAAGACAACAGTGGCAACTTATGATTTCGAGTACCCGGACTCTGTTCCCGTGTTCTCGGACATGATTAGTCATGACGATGGTTGCGAGTTAGTCGTGGACGACTATCTCGCCAGTAATGTATTGCACCTGACAGGTAAGGGTGGGGCTAAGATCGCCAATCCTTTCAATGGTGTGAAGTTGCAAAACGGTGCTGCCATCACTTTCGCAGTGAAGATTGACGCAGAAGTAGCTGAGGACGGGACTGCCGCTAGCTACGACTTGGCGCGCCCTCTGTTCTCGTTTGGCACAGACGCAAACGATGCTGATGCCGCTCATTTCTATTTCACTGCCAACGGACAGATGGTTTATGAGAAGGCTGGCCAGTTGCAAAGTCTGAATCTCAACGAGAACGACCCTGCCTCTGTGACGACAGGCATGCTCACTCCTAACGAGTGGCATTTTGTGGCTCTTCAGGTTTCCAACGATGGCTACCAGTTCTATGTGGACGGCAAGAAGAGTATTTCTGGCAGTGCGTCTTCTACGAGCGCCACTTCTTTCCAGTACAAGTCTCTGGTGGAGGCAATCAACACACTACCTTATTTATATATAGGTGGTGACAGCTCATTGCCTGCTGCCGACCCAACCAATGTGGTTTCCATCGACAATGTTACCTTGATTCGCAACATGATGGTGGAAAAGGATTGGAACAAGACCGCAGAGCCAGGCAATGTGGATACTAATGTTTATGTGCCAGTTGGTACGGAAGACTGCAGCGCAGCTTGGTGGAAAGAATTCTCCGACTATTTCCAGATTCCTCAGGATGGAACCCTGCATTTGGAGTTCTATAACTACACTTCCGGTGCGAACAACTGGAACAACTGGTGCCTCTGCTTGTCAACAGATGCAGACCGTGCCGCCGATGGTTATTCCGAGTACTTTGTGATTCGAGCCGACCAGTATGGTTGGGGTGATGCTTCTTATTCTGGTGACAACTTCAATAATGAGGGCTATCCTACAGACACCGAAGGTTGGACTCAGTTCCGCAAGGACATGCAGGGTGCAAAGGTTGTTATGGATATCCAACGCAAGGGTGAAGCTGTTACGGTGACAGCAGTCGCTACATGTGAGAACGGTACTGTTTATACAGAGAAATACACTCAAAATTGTGGAACCGGAAACCAAACGGTTCGTGCCTTCTTGATAGTCGATAGCTCATATTTGCGCTTGATCTCAAACAACTGCAAACTCATGAAGTACTACGACCTTTCCGTTCCTAATGTTGGTACAGCAGACTGCACCGCAGCTTGGTGGACTCAATTCTCCGACTATTTCCAGATGCCAGCTGGCTATGCCATGCATCTGAATTTCACTAACAATACTTCAGGTGTGGGTAACTGGAACAACTGGAACCTGTGTGTTAGTACAGACGCGGAGCGTGATGCCGATGGTTATTCCGAGTACTTCGTAATCCGAAGCGACCTCTATGGTTGGGGATCAGCCTACAATGGCGATAATTTCAGCAACGAAGGTTATGGCGATTGGGATCAGTACCGCAAGGACATGCAGGGTGCTGACGTGACGATTGATTTGTTGCGCGACAATGAAGGCGAGGTTTACGTGACAGCCACTGCTACGGCTACCAACAAGACTGTCTACACGGAAATGTTCCATGCGACCTGTGGAGATCCTTCTGCCACATTACGTGCTTTCCTCATCGTAGATGGTTCTTATCTCCAGATGAAACCATCGCAATGCTATCTCTATAAGGATATTTACGATCAAGGTAAGTTGATTAAATAACATAAACGGAATAAACAATGAACAATAACATATTTCATAAGTTATTCTTGACCCTGACACTGGTGCTCCTCACTTTGGGAGCATCAGCACAGATTACCGTTTCCGGTAATGTGTCGGACGAGAACGGTGAGCCTATCATCGGTGCTACTGTCATGGAGGCATTGACAACCAATGGTGTTGTTTCCGACTTGGACGGTAACTTCAAGATTCAGGTCAAGAACGAGAACTCAACTTTGAAGATCTCCTATATCGGTATGGTCACACAGAGCATCCGCGTAGGCAGTCAGCGCAATATCAAGGTGGTTCTCAAGGACGAGAGTCAGAAAATCAATGAGGTCGTGGTCGTGGGTTATGGCCATCAGAAGAAGGAGAGTGTGATCGGTGCCATCTCTCAGGTGAACTCCGATGACCTCTTGAGCACACCTACCGCCAACGTCACTCAGGCCATTGCCGGTAAGATTCCTGGTGTGGTGACAACCCAGACGTCCGGTGCCCCTGGTGCCGATGACGCAACCATCAACATCCGTGGTCGTGCTACCTTCGCTGGCGACGGTGCCCCATTGGTGATGGTAGACGGTGTGGAGCGTGCTTTCTCACAGGTTGCTCCAGACGATATCGAGAGCATCTCCGTATTGAAAGATGCTTCTGCCACAGCCGTTTACGGTGTGCGTGGTGCCAACGGTGTCATCCTCGTTACTACCAAGCGTGGTAAGGACATGAAGCCAGAGGTGAGCGTGACGGGTAACTTCATGTGGGGTACTCCTACCCGCAAGCCCAACTACTTGAACTCCTACGACTCTGTAACTCTCCTGGAGGAGGCATTGAAGAATGACGGACTGCCTTCACAGTACTCTGCTTCCGACATCGAAATGTATCGCAAGAGCTGCGCCGGCGAGTTGAGCGGTGCAGACGCCCTTCTCTATCCTAATGTAGACTGGTACGACGAGGTGCTCAACAACTGGGCTCCCTCTCAGCGTTATAATGTAAGTGTGCGTGGTGGTACGAAGCGTATGCGCTACTACGTGTCTGGTGAAATGTACAACCAGGGTTCTCTCATCAAGAACCTCAGCCAAGACAAGTATGGCAACTCTTCAAGCCCTGGCTACAACCGTTATGCTTTCCGTGCCAACATGGACTTCTTCCTTTCTAAGGACTTGACGTTCAGCGTAAACTTCGGAACTCGTTTCGAGAACCGTCATGGTTCAAATACCAGCGAGAGCTCTACCAACTACGACATCTTCGCTCGCATCAACCACACTCCAGGTTGGATCTTCCCCGTGTCGTATGAGGTACAGAACGGTGAGAGCACCAAGACACTCTATGGCGGTACAGCCGTTTATCAGGACAACGTAGTGGCTGCCCTTACACAGGGTGGATACTATCGCGGAACAAACACCATCAACGAGACCAACTTCATCGCCGACTACAAGATGGACTGGTTGACACCAGGTCTCTCTGTTCGCGGTATGGTTTCTTTCGACTACGATTCTTACTACAAGAAGACATTCGGTGCATCGTTCGCCACTTACGAGTTGAACGACCGTGCCAACTATACCAGTGTTGATGCCTACACCAAGTACAACACTGATGGCGACTTGGCTTACAGCAAGAGTTCTTCTACCACATATAAGCTCTATATGGAAGGTCAGATCAACTATGCCCGCAAGTTTGGCAAGAACGATATCACAGCTATGGTGCTTTACAACCAGAACGACTATCGCTACAACTCCGACTTGGCAAAGCGTTACCAAGGTCTCGTAGGTCGTGTTACCTATGGCTACGACGACAAGTACCTCGCCGAGGTTAACGTAGGTTACAACGGTTCGGAGAACTTCATGAAGGGCAAGCGCTTCGGTTTCTTCCCTGCCTTCTCTTTGGGTTGGCGCCTCACACAGGAAAGCTTCATGAAGAGCACCGAGAACTGGTTGAACAACTTGAAGATTCGTGCCTCTTATGGTGAGGTAGGTAATGATGTATATACCGTCAATGGCGTATCACAGCGCTTCCTCTACGAGGAGAAGTGGAACCAGATTAGCAACGACTACTACTTTGGTAACACAGGCAAGACTGGTATCTATGAGAGCCAGTACCCTAACTATGGTGTGACATGGGAGCGTGCAAAGAAGTTCAACCTTGGTATTGAGTTCGGTTTGTTCAATGGTCTGTTGACCGGTAACTTCGACTATTTCGTGGAGAACCGCAACAACATCTTGACAGAATTCCTGAGCCGCCCACAGTGGGTGGGTGTGACCATGGCAGCCGGTAACCTCGGTAAGACCCAGAACAAGGGTTACGAGCTTGAGCTCCATCACTTCAACTACATCGGCAAGGACTTCTCTTATAGTATCGGTGCTACCTTCTCTCATGCCGCCAACAAGATCAAGAGCATGGACGAGGCTCCATATAAGACGTCGTACCGCAAGCGTGAGGGGCACCCCATCAACCAGTACTTCGGTTTGGTATGCGAGGGCTTCGTGACACAGGCCGACTTGGACAATCCTGACTTCCCAGTGTCTACCTACGGAACAGTAAAGGTGGGTGACTTGAAGTATAAGGATATGAACAACGACGGTTTCATCGACGACCGTGACGAGACCTTCATCGGCTACAGCGATATTCCAGAGAATACATACGCCTTGACATTGGGCGCCAACTACAAGGGCATCGGTTTCGAGGTTATGTTCCAGGGCGTGGACCACGTGTCGCGCTACTATGACAGCGATGCCATGTATGCCTTCATGAACAATGGTAAGGTAAAGGACATCCACTTGAACCGTTGGAACCCCAACCTGAGCGAGAGCGAGAACTTGGCCAACGCTACCTATCCATTGCTCCACTACGGCAGCAACGGCGACCACAACCAGCGCCAGAACTCCTTCTTCTTGAAGAACGGTGCGTTTGTACGCTTGAAGAACATTGAGTTGAGCTATACATTCCCCAAGGAGTTGATCAAGCGTATAGGCATGAGCAACGCTCGCCTGTATGTCAATGCCAACAACTTGTTTACATGGGATCATCTCGATGGCTTGGTTGACCCAGAGAGCAACGGTTCCAACCGTTATCCACTCTTGAAGACCGTCAACATAGGCTTCAATGTCGTATTCTAATTCAAGAACATTCAAAACGATTAGAAAAATGAAGAAATATAGTATATTTGCTATGGCACTTGCAATGGGAGCGATGACGCTCACCTCCTGCGAGGATGCCTTCGGCAATTTCCTGGATAAGCAGCCAAGCAACGAGTTGACTAAGGATGAGGTGTTGGGTGAATTCTCCTTGGTTGAGCAGAACCACAACGATACCTACAACTTCCTCCTCAATGGTGCAAATCGTATCAACAACTCATGGCTGGATGCTGCCACCGACTTGGCTGAGTCAAGTATCGGTACGTCGGGTGTGCGCACCACGTTCAACATTGGCAACTACTACGGAAGTGGTGGCGCAGCCGAGTTGACCTCTCCTTGGGAGAGCCGCTATCGTGGCATCCGTAAATGCAACATCACCATTGCCACCTTGGAGGCTGACACGGCCAACACGCTTCGCCCTGCTGACAAGACTTTGGAAATCTACAAGAAACAGAAGGCCAACTTCATATCCGAGGCCCGTTTCCTCCGTGCTTACTTCTACTGGGAGTTGTTCCTCCGCTATGGTCCTGTGCCATTGGTTACTACAGAACTTGACCCCAACGGTGACCTCTTGACGGGTTACACGACACGTCCAAACTTGAAGACTTTCATGGATTATCTCTTCAAGGAGGTGAAGGAGTGCGAACCAGGTTTGAAGACATACGACGAGACCAACGACGCTACGTATGCCGGCGAGGTGAACCAGCCTACAGCCAGTGCGCTCAACGTTCGTATGAAGCTCTATATGGCAAGCCCACGCTACGCCGCACAGAGCGGAGTCACCTGGAAGGACGTGGTTGACGCTGTATCTGAATTCATCACCAACTATGGTGGTTACTACAAGTTGGAGTCTCGCACCAATGGTGGTGTGAGTGCATACAACAATGCTTGGCTTCTCACCACATATAACGACCAGAATCCAGAGGTTATCTTCTTCCGCAACGACCCTGTCATCGGTTGGAGTGGTATATCTACAGACACCCCTGTGGGTGAAGGCGGTCAGGGCGGTCTCTGCCCAAGCCAGAACCTCGTGGATATGTATGACATGGAAGACGGATCGGCTCCGTTTACCTCTTACGATGCAACGGGTGCTCCTGTTTATACCAACGGAAAGCCTACCATCAACGAGGAGAGCGGCTATACCGACCAGAACATGTGGAAAGACCGTGACCCACGTCTTGCATCAACCATCCTTTACAACGGATGCGAGTGGGGACAGGCCACGAGCTCAAAGACCAACGTGATTGATGTGGTTTATGGTCACCGCGACAATCCTATCGGCAACCAGAACGCCACTCCTACAGGCTACTATGTACGCAAGTATATCCCGGAGACCATCTTGAGCAGTAACCATGGTGGTACCTCAAAGCGCCTTTGGAAGATCTTCACTTATAGCGAGATTCTTCTGACCTATGCAGAGGCATTGAACGAGGTCGATTACACTGCTTATAGAAGTGCGATTTGTGGCTTGCTCGACATGATTCGTCATCGTGGCGGTATCATAGGCAATGTGGCTGACCGTGCTGACCTGAATAGCCAGGCTGCCATGCGCAATTTCATCCGCAAGGAGCGCACCATCGAACTCGCTTTCGAGGAGCACCGTTGGTGGGATGTACGCCGTTGGAATGTTGCAGGCGAGGCTCTTGGCCGTGACATCTACGGAGTGGATGTAGCTGCCGACGGAACCATCACCCGTAAGGTGGCACAGACCCGCACGTGGCAAGACCGATTCTACCTCTACCCAATTCCTGAGGCTGAGATTTGGAAGATCGGCCAGGACTTCCAGAACGATGGTTGGAAAGAATAACTCTTTTAAAGTATAGAATAGTATGAATAATATTCAGAACATATATAATAAGGTGTCATCATCAAGCAGAGTCTTGATGGCGAGCGCACTTCTCTGTGCCGCAACTTCTACTTTTGCGCAGGAGAAAGTGCTCAAAGGCCGAATTGTCAACAGCCAGGGCGAGCCAATCATCGGGGCGGTTGTCAACGTAGCTGAGGAAAGCCGTATTGCCATCACCGACAAGGACGGTTACTTTACCTTGAAGAAGGTGAACCCAAGCGATGAGATTTGCGTTTCCAGTCTCGGTTACAAGAACGCCCAGGAAAAGGTGACAACTTTTGATGGCAGCTATGTCGTCAAGTTGGAAGACGATACAGATGAGTATGAGCACTTGGCTCCTGTTCCTTTCGGGCAGCAGAAGAAAAAGACCTTGACCGATTCGCGTTCGGTGGTAACTGGCGAGGAGCTTCAGAAACACCCTGTCACTATCCTTCAGAACGCTTTCACCTCTACCCTCAATGGTGTGGAGACTTACGAGTGGTCTTCTGAGCCAGGTTGGTCGGAGAGCTTCCTTTTCGTTCGTGGTATCCGTACCACAAACCAAAGCGCCCGTTCACCGCTGGTTATCGTCGACAACGTGGAGCGTGACCTCTCCTTCCTCGATGCCTTCCCTATCGAGAGCATCA
>CAVBXD010000057.1:0-7623 GCA_963599465.1 Oscillospiraceae bacterium
TTCCGTCTCCGGCATGTTGGGCGTAATGAGCGTGCAGAGCGGAAACAACACTTTCTTTACCATCTCTATGCACGCTTCCGCCATGAGCCTTCTTCCGCTGGTGGAAATCATCACCGGGTCGTAGACGATGTGGCAGTCGTGCTCCTGTTTATATGCGGAGAGAGCACGCGCCACGACTTCCGCAGTAGCGATGTCAGGTATCATTCCTATCTTGACGGCAACGACCTGCAGGTCGGCAAGCACGGCCTCAAGCTGCGAAGCCACCGTTTCGGCAGGCATGGGGAGGACACCCTTCACCCCCAGCGTGTTTTGGCTTGTAACGGCTGTGATTACTGTAGCCCCATAGACCCCAAAGGCGGTCATGGTCTTGAGGTCTTGCTGGATGCCTGCCCCGGCAGACGGGTCGGAACCGGCTATTGTGAGCGCCACAGCCTGTTGACTCCCCTTCCATGCGTCGCCCAATATCATGGCTCCGCCAAACCCCATTCTCAGCACATCGTCAAGGCTATGGAAGGTGACACCTCCCAGTGCCAATACCCGGCGGTCGATGATGCCTTCGCTCTTGGCCTGTGCCAGCTTATCGGCAGTAAAGGCGGCACGGTATCCCGGCTTGGAGATGGAATTGAAGACAGGCGAGAGCGACACGTAGTTGCACCTGTCTTTCCACTCCTTCACCTCTTCCAGAGAGTGGCAACTGCGGCTCACACTTCCCTTCCATCCTGCTGGCGGTAGAGGGTTGCGGCTGTTGAGGTGTACGCCGTGGAGGTGGTATTTTACTGCCAGTGAATAGTGGTCGTGCAGAACCAGCCGACAGTAATACTCTTGCGGAATCTGCCTGATAAGCGTCTCCGTTTCATGGGCCGAGGCATCCGGCTTGCGGATATGGACGAGGTCGACGGAGGAACGGAGAAGCCTGACTATCTGTCGGGCCTCTCCATCGAAGAAGTAGGGCAATGTAATAACTACTGTCATGAGGCGGTGACGAGGCTTGCGGTTTTACCGAAGAGGTCGAACGAGGCATCCCAGTCCTTCCATACCGGTTCGCGCCCCAACTCTTTGAGACGGGCATTGATAACCTTGGCCGTGCGCTCATCGCTCACGGTAAACTGCTCCAAAGCCTGCGGGTAAGTGTGATAACCGCCAGGGTTGACCTTCGACTCTGCCGACATGGTGGTAACGCCGAGGGTAGCCATGTTGTCGCGGATGGAAGCCGGTTCACGGGTAGAGTAGGATATGTCTACGTCGTGGTCGAAGATGCGCATGGCAAAGGTGGCCTGTGCCAACTCGCGGTCGGTCATGAAACAGTTGGGCTGGAAACCTTCGTTCTGTGCAGGGCGCATACGGGGGAAATTGACGCTGTACTTGGTGCGCCAATAGTGCTTCTGCAGGTAGCGCAGGTGGTAGGCCATCATGACGACATCGGTGCGCCACTCCTTCTCCAGTCCGATGAGCACGCCCATGCCGATGGAGTGAACGCCTGCCATTCCCATACGGTCGAAGCCATCGCAACGCCATTCAAACTTGCTCTTCATGCCACGTGGATGATAGAGCTTGTAGTTGTCGCGATGATAGGTTTCCTGGAAGCAGATGACACCGTTCATGCCGTGGTCGGCGAGGGTCTTGTAGTCTTCGGCAGAGAGAGGCATTACCTCTATCTTAACGTTAGAGAAATACTTCTTGGCGATGTCGATGGCCTTGGCAAGGTATGGAACGCCAGCCTTGGCAGGATGTTCGCCCGTTACGAGCAGGATGTTCTCGAAGGGAGCCAACTGCTTGATGGCCTTGTACTCGTTCTCTATCTGCTCGGGGGTAAGGATGGTGCGTGCCATGGGGTTCTCGCGGTGGAAACCGCAATAGACGCACGAGTTGGAGCAGGCATTGGTAATATACAGGGGGACGAACATCGACATGGTCTTGCCGAAACGTTCCTCTGTATACCGGCGTGAGAGTCGGGCCATCTGTTCGAGGAATGGTTCGGCTGCAGGTGAAAGCATTGCCATGAAGTCGTTCACGTCGCAATGCTCCTTAGCGAGGGCACGTCGCACATCGTTTTCGGTCATGGCCGCGATGCGTGCTGTGGTTTCCTCCCAACTGATGTTCTTTAATTCGTCTGAAAACATTTTTCTTTCTATTTCGAATGTTGATTTTTATAGGTTGATGGTAAAACTCTGCATGGTGGCGAGGTTGATGGTCCACATCTTGTCGATGAGCGGACTGCCGATGCCCGTGATGAGCATCAGGGCCTGCGTAGCCTCCACACTTCCCACGACGGCAGGGGTGGTGCCGAGCACCTGCTTGCCGGGATGGGGCATCTTGAGAGTGGCTTCCTCGTCGGGGAAGAGACTGCGGTAGGTGGCAGTGCCTTGGCAGAGCACGCCCACTTGACCTTCGAGCCCACGAATGGCTCCGTAGACATAAGGCTTGCCCTGTGCCTTGCAGGTATCGCTCACGATGAAGCGCGTGGCAAAGTTGTCCATGCCGTCTATCACGAGGTCGTACTGACGAATCAGGTCGGCGGCATTCTCCTTGGTAAGCCGTTCGTTGTAGGCAACAATCTCTACATCATGGTTGAGAGCAGTCAAGCGCTTCTTGGCACATTCTGCCTTGGAGAGTCCAACCTCTTTCTCGGTGTAGAGTACCTGACGGTGAAGGTTGGTAATGCTCACCACGTCATCGTCTATGATGCCGAGCTTGCCTATTCCTGCTCCCGTGAGATAAGTGGCTATGGGCGAACCGAGTCCGCCGACACCTACCAGCAACACGCTGGCAGCATGCACCTTGCGTTGCCCTTCCCTGCCGAAGCCTTCGAGCATTGTCTGTCGGTCGTATCTGCCTCCCGTAGGCTGTGGACCGACATTCTCGGTCGATAATAGACTATTTGCCTTCATTCTTCTTGTACTTTCTTAAGTCGTGCGTCAGTTTGGCGGCACAGAAGTTGGGGCCGCACATCGTACAGTACTCGCCATCAGTATGGCCAGCCTCCTCGAAGTACTGGAGAGCCAGTTCGGGATCGAGGGAGAGGTGGAACTGGTCGCGCCAACGGAAGTCGAAGCGTGCCTTAGACAGGGCATTGTCGCGAATCATGGCTCCCGGGTGTCCCTTCGCCAAGTCGGCGGCATGGGCAGCTATCTTATAAGTTACCACACCCGTGCGCACATCATCCTTGTTGGGCAAGGCGAGATGCTCTTTTGGGGTTACGTAGCAGAGCATGGCCGTTCCGAGCCAAGCTATCTGGGCACCGCCGATGGCAGAGGTTATGTGGTCGTAGCCTGGGGCTATGTCGGTTACCAACGGACCGAGGGTGTAGAAGGGTGCCTCGTGGCAGTGGTCGAGTTGGCGCTCCATGTTCTCCTTTATCTTCTGCATGGGCACATGACCCGGGCCCTCGATGAATGCCTGCACGTTCTTGGCCCATGCACGGGTAACGAGTTCACCCATGGTGTCGAGCTCGGCAAACTGTGCCGCATCGTTGGCATCGGCAATGCAGCCAGGGCGCAAGCCGTCGCCCAAGGAGAGGGCTACGTCATATTGGGCCACGATGTCGCAGATGTCGTCGAAGTGCTCATAGAGGAAACTCTCCTTATTATATAACAGGCACCACTTGCTCATGATGCTGCCGCCACGGCTCACGATACCGCAGAGGCGACTGTCGGCCAAGTGGACATTGTGCAGACGGATGCCGGCATGGATGGTGAAGTAGTCTACTCCCTGCTCGCACTGTTCGATGAGGGTGTCTCGATAAACTTCCCAGTTGAGGTCTTCCACCTTGCCGTTCACTTTCTCCAATGCCTGATAGATAGGCACTGTGCCTACCGGTACGGGACAGTTGCGCACTATCCATTCACGGGTTTCGTGGATGTTGTCGCCGGTAGAGAGGTCCATCAGCGTATCGCCGCCCCACTTGCACGACCATACCGCCTTGTCTACCTCTTCCTCGATGCTGGAGGTGGTGGCAGAGTTGCCGATGTTGGTATTGATCTTGACTGCGAAGTTGCGTCCTATTATCATCGGCTCGCTCTCCGGATGGTTGATGTTGGCAGGGAGTACGGCACGGCCACGGGCTATCTCGTCGCGCACAAACTCTGGGGTGATATGGCTCTTGATGCCCAACTCCTCGCAGTTCATGTTCTCACGTATGGCAACGTATTCCATCTCAGGAGTGATGATGCCTGCCTTGGCGTAAGCCATCTGGGTGATGTGCTTGCCTGCCTTGGCACGGCGAGGCAACTGAATGTGTTCGAAGCGGAGATGGTCGAGACTGTGGTCGGCAAGGCGCATCTTGCCATAGGCGCTGCTCACCTCGCCCAACTGTTCGGTGTCATCACGGTCGAGTATCCATTGTTCACGCAGGCGAGGCAGACCTTTCTTCAAGTCTACCTGATAGTTGGGGTCGCTGTAAGGACCACTGGTGTCATAGATAAACACAGGAGCGTTGGGTTCGGTATGAGGAATGCCACGCTCGTCCTTTACGACGGTAGGAGTGAGGTTTACCTTGGTCATTCCAACCCTGATTTGCGGGAAGCGTTTTCCCTGCATATACGCCTTTTCTCTTTTGGCGTAGGCTTTGTTGTCTTGCGGCATAATTTTAAAGGTAAAAGGACTTTATTGACCTTTGCTTTGATAATACTTTTTTAGGGCACGCCTTTAGTTCAGGAATGCAGTAAGTGGAGAACTTGCCTCGGCACAGTCGCTGATGGCACCGAGTCCTGACTCGTAGGCACGACGACCGCAGATGACAGCCTCCTTAAAGGCCTTTGCCATTTCTACAGGGTTGCCTGCTACGGCGATGGCGGTGTTCACCAGGCAAGCGTCGGCTCCCATCTCCATGGCTTCGGCTGCATGACTAGGAGCACCGATGCCTGCGTCAATGACTACAGGGATGGTGGCCTGCTCGATGATAATCTGCAAGAAGTCTTTCATCCTCAATCCCTTGTTTGTACCGATAGGGGCGGCAAGTGGCATCACGGTAGCGGCACCGGCTTCCTCCAAATGCTTGCAGAGGGTAGGGTCTGCCTGGCAATAGGGCAATACCACGAAGCCGAGTTTTGCCAACTGCTCGGTGGCCTTCAGGGTCTCTACTGAGTCTGGCAAGAGGTAGCGTGGGTCTGGGTGAATCTCCAACTTGAGCCAGTTGGTGCCGAAAGCTTCGCGCGCCATCTGCGCGGCAAAGACGGCTTCTTCGGCATTGCGCACGCCACTGGTATTAGGCAAGAGCTGAATGGTGGGGGTTTGTATAATGTGAGAGAGGAGGTCGTCCTCCTTGTCTTCCAGTTCGATGCGCTTCATGGCTACGGTTACCATTTCTGTCTCTGAAGCCTTGATAGCCTCAGCCATGAGGGTGTTGTTGTTGAACTTTCCTGTACCTAAGAACAGGCGAGAATTGAACTCTCTTCCTGCGATAATTAACTTTTCCATTTTCTTATAGTTGTTATTATTTCGTTTGTTTCTTTTGCCGGGTCTGCGGCATGTAGGATACTGCCACTCATGGCGATACCAGCGACGCCTGTCTGCATAATTTCAGGTATGTCGGCAAGGGTAATGCCGCCGATGGCCACAACGGGCAACTTGATGCCCGCAGCCCTCATCTTTTCCATAATGCTGCGATAACCCTCCAGCCCGAGAACGGGCGATAGTTTTTCTTTGGTAGTAGTGAAGCGGAAGGGACCGCACCCTATGTAGTCGGCACCTGCCTCATGGTGTGCTTTCACATCTTCGAAGGTGTTGGCGGTGCCTCCGATGATAAAAGTGTCTCCAAGCAGCTGGCGTGCCTCGGCTATAGGCATGTCGTTCTTGCCCAGGTGTACGCCGTCGGCATGGAGTTGCTTGGCGAGATGTACCCTGTCGTCAATGATGAACGTGGCACCTGCCTCGCGGCACATCTTCTGCGCTTCCATGGCTATGGGGCGCACTTCTTCGTCGGTGGCTCCCTTCATGCGCAACTGTATCCAGCGGCATCCTCCGCACAGGGCAAGGCGTATGCCGTCGAGATAATCCAGACTTTCTGTATGATGTGAGATGAACTGCAGCAGGGAGCGGTCGGATAAACAATGGTTGTTCATGGCTAACTCCTTATCCTCCACAAAATGCCTTGACGATGACGATGTCGGCACCTTCCGTGACGGGAGTACTCCCCCATTGGTCGCGTGGCACCATCTTGTTGCCGATGGCCACGGCAACGCCTGCCGTGGGGAGTTGCATCTCCTCGGCCAGTTGCTTAACGGTGTGTGCCTGGGTTTCGGCGGGGCGGTTGTTGACGGTTACTTTCATAGAGCTTTTCCTTTTTGGATGATTAATAAAAACACACGGAAATGCCTCTGAAAGTGAGGAAAAAGAAAAGCCCCTAATCCTGGCTGCTATAGCCATGGAATAGGGGCTTCCTATATTGAAAATATCCTTTGTCGTATCAATTCCCTGCGGCAGCATTACCTGCGTCAGGTTCGATGGGTATAATCTCAGCCGATTTTCTCAGCACCCCGTGATAATTGATTACAAATGTAGTGATAATATTGGCAACTCGTTCTAAAAAAGGCTTTCTTTTAGCGTATGTTAACGCTTCCCGCGCTTCTACGTAGCTTGATTTTCATGATATGAAATCTTAAATCCGAAACTTGAGTTGAGGGTTGATTCTTGCTTTACATCATTACATGCAAAGGCTCCTGACGTCATCCTCAAACGTCTCCTTGCTGATAGCCTTTGCCTTTATTGCAGAACGGTAGTTGTAAATGGTGCGAGGCGTGCAAAACAACAGATTGGCAATCTCGCTGCTCTCCTTCAGTTGTAGAGACTACATGTAGAACTGAAGAAAGACTAACTATCGTAAAATTATTTGCGAGGCAGGCCTTGTCATGAGGCTTGCCTCGCAAGTATATAGACATCAACCATTTGTATCTGTTAGGTCTGCACATAGACAGGTAATATCTCCAAATATTATTTCAGCCAAATTATTTGTGAGGCTCGAAAATAATATCTATCTTTACACTGTAATTTATAGAATCATGGAGCAGCAAGTGAAACGAGTGCCCTACGGAGTGTCTGATTTCAGGGCTGTCATGGAGCAGAATCAGTATTATGTCGACAAGACGATGTTCTTGCCCGAGTTGGAAAAACAACCAAACAATCTCTTCTTCATCCGTCCCCGCCGTTTCGGAAAGAGCATATTCCTGAGTATGCTCAGCTCTTACTATGACTGTAGCCAGAAGGACAAGTTCGAAGAGCTTTTCGGCAATCTGTGGATAGGGCAGCATCCTACGCCATTGCAGGGTAAGTATCAAGTGCTGTTCCTGGATTTCTCACAGATTACAGGCAAGATAGATGTGCTGGAGGAGCGGTTCAATGCTTATCTAAGCATAAGGTTAGACAGCTTCGTGCAGCAATATGCGGAATATTATGGCGAAAAGAAATTGGAGGAGATTAAGGCCAAGACTGAGTATGCCGATAAACTGCAAATGATTTTTGATGCAGCCAAGGCGCATGGCTATCCTCTTTACCTCATCATCGACGAGTACGACAACTTTACCAACGTGGTGCTCAACGAGCATGGCGAGAAGGTGTACCATGCCATTACCCGGGCCGACGGGTTCTATCGTGATGTTTTCAAGAAGTTCAAGGGCAACTTCGAGCGCA
>CAVBXD010000058.1:0-7508 GCA_963599465.1 Oscillospiraceae bacterium
GTTGGTTAAAAGATATACTATTCCGTATTCCATATTTTTCTATTCTTCTTTTGGACAAACCATAGAGTCCCTATTCGCAGTCCTTATAGTTCTGCACCTGTTCCAGCACTTTTTGGAACACTTCCTGGTCCCACTGTGGGGGATAGCCTTCCTTATAGATAAGGTAGGTAAGGTCGGTGGAGAGTTTGCTCTTCAGATTGTTGTTGTTGGCGAAGTCGGCGTAGATGGTCACGTCGTCCACCAGTTCTTTTATCTTCCGGGCGAGGGCGATGCACTGCTTGTCGGGGTAGTCGAAACCGTGGTTGTCGCGCACGCTCACCAACACGTCGTAGAAGGCTTTCTCCTCGAACGATATGCCGAGTTCCTTGAATTTCTCCTTGTCTGCGTTCAGGTCGCGGAAGAGTTTCAGTATGCGGTCGGAAAGTTCGTTCACCTTGTCGCCCACCAAGTCGGTTACGCCGTTCACCGTGTCGCGTGCCACGTCGTTGGTAAACGTCAGTTTGTCGCGCGTGTTGTAGTCGTCGATTATCTTTTCCAGCATCTCTTGGAACTTCTCCGCCTGCACCTTGTTCACCTTCTTGTAGGCGCGAATGGCTTTGGTGATGAGTTTCACAAGGAGCTGAAACTTGGTGTAGGGCATTTTCACGTCGTCCAGTTCGTGGATAAACTCGTCGCTGAAGATGTTCTCTTCCTTGCCTTTGTCGTTGAGCAGGGCTTCCACGCCGCTGCTGAAGATGGCTTGCTGCACCATCTTTTCCACATGGCGGTTCATCTCTGTGGCATCGTGCTTGGTGGCGGTCATCTTCTGCACAAAAGAGCAGATGCCCATAAAGCACTGCGCCCACTTGCTTTCGTCGGCGGTGAGTTCACCGGCAGGGTTGAGAATGTTGAAGGCGGAGCGCAAGCGTTTCACGTGTTCGGTAAACCGCTTCATAAACGACACCTCGCCTTTCTTCTCTACCGTGTTGGCGAGGATGTATTCGGCGGCATTTTGCAAAAACTGCAAGCGTGCCAAGTTGTTGTCGCCGAAGAAGGGCGTGTAGTCGAGCTTGGCGAGCATCTCCTGAATGAGTTTCAGTTCGTTGGCGAATATCTCGTGCGCCACCGCCAAGTCTTCTTTCTGCGTTTCCTCGCCGCCGTATTTCTTCATGGCCTTCTTCATCTCCTCGCGTATGCCGAGGTAGTCGATGACGATGCCGCACTCCTTGTCCTTATACTTGCGGTTCACGCGACTGATGGTCTGTATCAGGGTGTGCTTGCTCAGCGGCTTGTCGTTGTAGAGCATCGTGAGCGACGGCACGTCGAAACCCGTAATCCACATGTCCACCACGATGGCGATGTGGAAGTTGCTTTGGGTGGACTTGAACTCGGCATCGAGAAACTTGCGGTGATCCTTGTCGCCGAGGGCGTTGTAGAGGGGCTTGGGGTCGTTGGCATCGCGTGTGCATACCAGATTGACGTAGGCTATCTCGTTGAGCTTGGCAAGTTCGTCGCTGGTCATCGTGAGTTCGTTGAGTGCCTTCTTCGGTTCAAACCATGTGGGTTCTACCTCCTGCATGGCTTGGTAGAGCTTGAAGGCTATCTCGCGGTTGGCGCACGTCACCATGGCTTTCTGCACGCGGCTGGTGGTCTGAAGGCGTGCCTTGTAGTCGGTCACGATGTCGGTAGCCACTCGCTTCAGGCGGTCTTCGTTGTCGAGGATGACTATCATGCTCGACATGGCTTTCTTGCTCTTCTTTATCTCTTCGTCGCTGCTGCCCTCGTCGGCACACTGGCGGTAGTATTCCTCCACCTTGGCGGCTTCGTCGCTGTCCATAAACACGCGTGCCAGCCTTGGGTTGTACTTGATGGGTACGGTGATGCCGTCTTCCTCGCTCTCCTTCATGGTGTAGGTGTCCACGATGTCGCCGAACACGTGTACCGTCTCGTCGATGGGCGTGCCGGTGAACCCTACATAGGTGGCGTTGGGCAGGGCTTTGCGCAGGTAGGTGGCGAAGCCTTCCGTGGTGCGTGCGCCTATCTCGCCCTTGGTGATGTCGTCGTTGATGACAAGCTTGCTGCCGAGGTTGTTTTGGCTGCGGTGGGCTTCGTCGCTCATGCAGATGATGTTGGCGCGCTCGGAGAGCAGACCGGTGCTCTCGGCAAACTTCTGTATGGTGGTGATGAAGAAGCCGCCTGTCTTGCGCAACCGTATCTCGTCGGCCAGCGCGGTGCGCGAATCGAAAATACTCACCGACTCGTCGCACAGGTATTTCTTCGAGCGGCAGAAGAGCCGTCCGGCTTGGGTCTCCAAGTCCTCGCGGTCTACGATGAGCAGAATGGTGGGACTGCCCAGCTTCGACTTGCAGCGCAACGCCAGTTGTCGGGCAAGGAACAGCATGGTGTAGGTCTTGCCGCAACCCGTGGCGCCGAAGTAGGTGCCGCCCTTGCCGTCGCCGCCCACGGAGCGCAGGTGGTTGAGGATGTGGTTGCGCAACTTGCGTGTGGCGAAGAACTGCGGATAGCGGCACACTATCTCGGTGGTGTCGTCGCTGTCGCTCGGGTCGGGGAAGTAGACGTAGTCGCGCAAGAGTTCGAGCAAGCGTTCGGGACTGAGCGCGCCGCGGACGAGCGTGCGCAGGGTGTCGAGCCCCTTGCTGCTCTTGTCCTCGTTTTCTATCTTCTTCCATTCGTAGAAAAACTCAAACGGGGTGAACGGCGTGCCGAGCTTCGTCTTGGCGGCATCGCTCACCACGGCCAGCGCACAGTATTTCAGGAGCGACGGTATGTCGCGCATGTATCGGGTGCATATCTGGGTGTGGGCATCGCGAATGGTGGCGTTGGCGGTGGTGGGATTCTTCAGTTCGATGATGCACACGGGTATGCCGTTGACGAAGAGCAGCACGTCGGGGCGGCGGTTCTCCGTGCCCTGCACCATGGTAAACTGGTTGACGCAGCGGAACACGTTGCGCTCCGGGCACTCGAAGTCGATATATTCCAGGCGGAACGGGTCGCCTTGCTGGGTCGTGAGGTCGTAGCCGTCGCGGTAGAGGTAGAAGGCGTTTTGCAGGGCGTAGTAGTCGTTCTGCCCGCTCACGTTGCGCAGGTTGGCTATGATGGTGTCTGTCTCCGTGGGCGTGAGTTTCTGCTCTTTGTAGCGCGCAGTGAGATAGGTGCGCAGGTCGTCTTCTATGATGGGGTCGGTGAGCTTGCGCCCGAGGTCGTCGCCGTGGGTGTAGGTCCAGTGGCTGGCTTGCAGCAGTTCCACGAGGGCTTCCTCAAAATCGCTTTCGTATAGTTTGCCTTGTTTTGCCATATCGGTAAGGTGTTAAAGGGTCAGTGGTTCACAACGTGCTGAATGAGCGCAGGGCAAACCTCGCGGCTCATGCGGTCGGCTTCGGCAGCTATGCGCTTCGCCTCGTTGGCGCAGTTGTAGATGTTGACAATGGCTTGCTGAACGGAGAGAGGGGGAAGGGGAATTTTTATATCCACAAACCTCGTCCAATCCAAATTTGACCGTACACTCGAATCACTATAAAACCATCCGAGCCTATCCATTTCCGAATGTTTGAATAGAATCATTATGTATTCGGATAATACTCCTTTTCCCTCTTCAATAGTAAAGGTTGTATAAGCAGGGGAAATCAGTATGGGGTTATCATTGTCATAATAGGCAATTCTGATACACTTGTCTCTCCCTGTTTGCATCCCACTATATGCAAACACTCCCTTTCTGACAACTTTGTATTTCCTTAAATCTACATTCTCCGTGTTTGCCACAGTAGGCATAAATGTCTTGTCTTTGTTCAAACCATAAACAGGATGAGTTTCCTTGCCTTTGTTGGTTTGGTCATACATCTTTATATAGTCACCTATTCTTTTGTATTGAACATGGCTATGCTTCAGTTCCTGAATATAGCTTTGGCACACTTGCATGAGTGGTGCGGCGATAGCCTCGTTCTGCTCCTTGATTTCTCGCAGTGACTTCCAGGCATTCACCACCTTTTGCTGCTCGGTGAGAGACGGGAGGGGGATTTGCAATTCACTTAGTTTCCTAAGATTGTACTCTGCTCTTTGACTACCAAAATTGTCATAATCTACATACCGATAAAATTCACTTCGCCTTAAATACATGGTCAAATATTCTGCCGAAAGAATAGAAGCATATTCTTCCTTGATATGGAATACTTGGTACAAATGAGAAACTATGCACATTTCTCCTGTTCTATATGCCAATGACCCAATGTTCAGTCGGGAGGGGTTATAGACTATATCACCATGACGAACAACCTTATAAGGCTTCAGGTTTATATCTTCTGTAATAGCTTTGGTTGCCTGAAACTCCCCATTATTGTTGATGCCTTCAATAAGTTCAACTCCATATTTCAGAGAAGAGTTATTCTCATGTCGCATTTCAATATAGTCTCCCAATCTCACCCATTTGCACTTACTCGTCATATCCGTCCTCCTTTCCGTGTTGTTCCAAGAAGAAACGCTTTTGCTGCTCTATCTCGCAGCGTAGCTCCTCTTCGGTGGGCATATAGGTCATGTATTTGGCGGCAAAGAGTTGTTCGTTGCCGTTGAGCACGGAGTATTTGGCAATGACATTGTCCGTCTCGGTGCAGAGAAGTATGCCTATGGTGGGGTTGTCGCTCTCGTCCTTCACAAGGTCGTCGTACATTCTGACGTACATGTCGAGCTGCCCCACGTCGGCATGCGTGAGGGAATGGGTCTTCAGCTCAAACAGCACATACCGCTTGAGCTTGATGTTGTAGAACACAAGGTCGATGTAGAAATCGCCCGTGTCGGTGGTGATGTGCTTCTGGCGGTCTACAAATGCGAAGCCACGCCCCAATTCCATGATAAACTGCTGCAGGTGGTCTATCAAGGCTTGCTCCAGCTGACTCTCGTTGTAGCGGCTGTCGCGGCGGAAGCCCAGAAACTCTGCCACCACCGGACTTTTCACATACTCCAATGGGTCGGCGGCTTCGGTCTCGGGCTTGGGCAATGCCAGACCCTCTCTTGCGCAAGCCATCCGGCGCCCATAATACTGCGTGCTGATGTTGCGGCTGAGGGTTCGCGAACTCCACATCTGCTCGGACGCTTCCTTGGCGTACCACGCACGGGCATTGGGGTCTGCCACTTTGAGGATGGTGCGGAAGTGCGTCCACGTCAGATTGTGAACGCACGCGTTCACAATCTCCAAATCGCTGAAGCACAGATAGAACTGGCGAAAATAGTCCAAGTTGCGCTTGCTGAACGCACTGCCGTAGAGGGGCATCAGCTTTTCGGCCAAGGTCTTGACCAACCGCGTGCCGTATTGCGCACGTGCTTCGCCGTGCTGCTCCTCTTCCACTATGCGCTGCCCGATGTGCCAGTAGGTTAGCACCGTGGCTTGGTTGACAGCGGCGTATGCCTGTTTGCGACCTTGCTCAATGATGCTCCGAATGTCCGAAACACACTGGTCGGGTGTCACGGGGCGTTGCAATTCATTCTTCTCCATAACCCAATACCTTAAATGCGTCCACCATGGTTGCTTTATTTTTCTCCCAGCGGTCGAGCAGTTTCTTATACTCCTTGCTCATTTCCGTCAGTGCCGACTCGTAGTCCATCTCCGTGTCGCGGTCAACAAACTCTATGTAGCGGCTCGGCACAAGGCTGTAACCCTTCTCGGCTATCTCCTCTTTGTGGGCGGCGTAGTAGAGTTCGGGCTTGGCGTATGCGCCCCCGGTGGTCTGCCACGTGTGGTAGATGTCGCAGACACGCTGTATCTGCTCTTCGCTCAACTTGACATACTTCTTCTCGTAGATGTTGGTGTTCCACGTGCGCAGGTCGATGAAGAGCACTTCGCCCTCGCGGTTGCGCAGGGTGCGGCCGTTGCGTATGCCGCCGCGCTTGTTGTTGTTTAATATCCAGAGCGTCACGCTGATGTCGGTGGTGTAGAACATCTGCCGGGGCAGCACCACGATGGCTTCCACTTTGTCGTTCTCGATGAGCTGGCGGCGTATGGCAAGCGTGTCGCTGTCGTCGAGTGCGCCGTTGGCAAGCAGAAAGCCTGCCACGCCTTTCGACACGTTGAGCTTGTTGAGGATGTGGAGAATCCAGCCGTAGTTGGCATTGCTCACCGGCGGCACGGCATAGCCCTTCCAGCGAGGGTCGTCGAGGAGTTCTTCCTCGCCGCGCCACTTCTTGAGGTTGAAGGGCGGATTGGCCATGATGTAGTCCATCTTCATGTCCTTGTGCTGGTCGTCGGTGAAGGTGCTCACCGCCTTGTCGCCGAGGTTGTAGCTGATGCCGCGAATGGCGAGGTTCATCTTGCACAGGCGGTAGGTGGCTGGTTCGCTCTCCTGACCGTACACGCTCACAGCCTTGGTGTTGCCACCGTGGGCGGCTATCATCTTCAGGCTCTGCACGAACATGCCGCCCGAACCGCACGCCGGGTCGTAGATGGTGCCGTCGTAAGGCTCGATGAGCGAGGCGATGAGTTCCACAATACTGTGGGGTGTGTAGAACTCGCCCTCTTCCTTGTCGGCATTGATGGAGAAGGCTTGCAGGAAATATTCGTAGACGCGCCCGATGAGGTCGCTCTCGTGAAACTTCTTGGGGTCTATCTTGTTGATTTCGTCGCACACCTTTTTCAGCACGCCGGCTTCGAGTGCCGTCTTGGTGAAGATCTGCTGCGGCAGGGCGTTTTTGAGCGGACGCACGGGGTTGCCGTTGGCATCCTTGCCCACCTCGATGGTTTCGAGCGTGGCGATGCAGTTGTCGAACGCCAGTGCCATCTTGTTGGATTCCGTCTCGATGAGCTTGTCCCACAGACAGTCGTCGCTGAGGAAGAACACGCCGTCCTGCTGGTATTGGAAGGGGTTCTGGAGCTGAACGTTGATGAAGCCTTCGTCGTCGATGCCGCGCGAGCGCACCTCTTGGGCTATCTGCTCCCGGCGCTGATTGAAGCGGTCGCCAAGAAACTTGACGAAGACGAGGGTGAGCAACAAGTCGCGCTTGTCGGTCATCTGCGCTTTGCCACGCAGATAGTCGCGGCAGTTGAAGAGAATCGTTTCAAGGGTCTCTTCCTTCTTTATCTTCTTTGTGGTGGATTTCTTTGCCATATATTGTGAACGGGGAGGGTTATTGTTGTTCGGTGTCGTTGAGAAGGTCTTTCACGTTAAGCCCGAGAAGCCGGGCTATTTTGTCGAGGGTTGCCAAATCGGGCTGCACGGTGTTGCTGCACCATTTGCTCACGGTGCAGGGATTCTTTCCCAATTCGTCAGCCAGCCATTTGCCTGTTTTGCCTTGCTCTACAAGCACCACTTTCAACCTGTTTATATTTGCCATACTAAGTAAATAGTTTTGTTTCTAACACAAAGGTATGTGTTTATCGACACAAAGAAGAATATTTTACTGCCTTTTTGCTGTCGTCTTGGATTTTTCCATTACAAGAAGCTACCTTTTGTCTTTTCCCCACCCATCATCACCCTCTACCTTCGCCCCAAAAACAGCAATTCTATGCCCAACTATACAGACAACAC
>CAVBXD010000059.1:0-7241 GCA_963599465.1 Oscillospiraceae bacterium
AATTCGTCAGATTCGCAAGATTCGTGGTTCACCTCCCAACCACACATCGTTTTGGTTTAACCACGAATTTCACGAATGCAATATGGCAATTCGTCAGATTCGCAAGATTCGTGGTTCACCTCCCAACCACACATCGTTTTATTTTAACCACGAATTTCACGAATTTCACGAATGCAATATGGTAAATTCGTCAGATTCGCAAGATTCGTGGTTCATCTTCCAACCACACATCGTTTTATTTTAACCACGAATCTAACGAATTTGACGAATATTGGTTGGTGATAAATTCGTCAGATTCGCAAGATTCGTGGTTCATCTCCCAACCACACGGCGTTTTAGTTCAACCACGAATTTCACGAATTTCACGAATGCAATTTGGCAATTCGTCAGATTCGCATGGTTCGTGGTTCATGTACCAACTGTTTTTAGAGGTTCAACGCTCTGCAATCATGTCTTCCATCGACACGAAGTTGTAGCCCCTTTGCCGCAGCGTCTTTATGACCTTTGGCAAACGTCGATAAAACTTGTCGGTACGCTCCGGTGATGTGCCGAAATGAATCATAAGGAAATGCCCGTTGAGAGTGTGCTTGCGCTCATAGTCCAACAACCGCTTTTCTATTTCGTCGCTCGAACGGTAGTTTTTCATCGACGGTATGGTATAGTCGGCATTCGTGCCCGTGCCAGGCGTGAAGTTCACTATCTGCAAGCCCATCTGCTTTGCCCACGAACACACGGTGGAGTTGTAATATTCGTAAGGAGGTATAAAGTAAGGTGCCGCATCTGGCGTTATGCCGAAACCGGCGAGAGTGGCATAGCTCTTCCTCATGTCGTCGACAAACTGCTGCTTGCCTATGAGCATGGAGTCGCGGTTCTCCCATGGTGCGTAGAGAAGGTGTCCGTAGCTATGGCTCCCAACGTAGTGGCCTTCTGCCACGAGGCTGCGCACCACATCGGCATGAAGCTCAAGGAAACGCCCCGTGAAGAAGAAAGCACCTTTAATGTTGTTTTTCCCCAGGGTGGAAATGATGTCTTTCGCGCCATCCGCCCACTGGTCGGCGGTGAATACCAAAGTGATGTTCTTCTGCTTCGGGTTCCCCCTTATTATGCCACCCGCCTGCTCATAAACGTTGTTGTCTTCTCCAGCAGCATCTTGCGTCCTGCCCTCAATGTCGTAGGCAGAAAACGGGAAGGTGAGCGATGCCGTGCCGTCCATCGTTGGCTCGTTGGAACTGTAATCGCTCATGTTGTCATGGTAAACCACGTCGCCGGGCTGGAACGGCTCGTAGTTGTGGGCTTCGGCGGCGCGTGCACCCGTGGTTAGGCTCACTCCTTTCAAGCTGCCAAAGATAGAGGCATACACAGGCCCGTCTACCAAACCGCCAGTGGTGGTGCCCTTGTTCAGGTAGACGAAGCCAGAGTGTGGTTGGGTGGGGTAGGTGCCGCCTTTGGGCAGTTCCACTATCATGCTCGTTCCCCACGGGTTGCATCCGAGAAGCCAGTCGCGCAATGAGCCTTCAAACTCCTCGAAGGCATGGTCGCCCGTTAGCTGCCGGTAGAGGATGCACTGGCTAAGCATTGCCGTGGTGAGGTTGTTGGAACACCAAATGCCAGGCACACCCCAGAGGAAGGGGTGGTTGCGTCCACGCTCCAAGGTTCGCTCTATGCCCGTTCGCAAGTTGCGTATGAACTCCGTTTTAAGCTTTTGACTGTCGGCGAGCTTTGCCAACTGGTAGTGGCCCATGTTCATGAACGGGTACCACTGGTAGTGGCGTGCGCTGTCGGCACCCATCCAAGGGGTGATAGGTTCGCGGCGGCCATACTCCACGGCCTTGTCCAAGTAGGCCTTGTCGCCCGTCTTACGATATAGCTCCATGGCACCAAGCTCCATGTCGTCTACCCAGTTGTCTTCCTCGTAAATGTATGGCGAGACCACGGAGACAGTCTGCGTGTTGCCAGGTTTCTCCACGCCCACTTCGAAGGCATCGACAGCCTTGCTCCCTATCTTTTCAGCAAAGTCGGGATAAAACGGCTTCAACACTATTGAGCCAAGGGCGAAATCGCTCGCGAACTTGCCAGCCGTGCTTGCGGCACCCAAGGTGGCATTGGCGAACTTGCCCCGTTGTTGGCGTTTGCCGTCGACGAAATAGACAGGACGCTCGGCATTCTTGCCCCAGCCATAGTCGGCAGGGTCATAGTTGGGCAGCTTCATCGCCACGTGATCCCGGTCGTCGGCAATCTGGTTGTAGAGTTCGCCTTTCTCGGGATTCATGCGGTCGAGCCAGGAGAGTCCCCAATAAATCTCGTCCACGATGTCGGGTATGCCGTTGCCACCTGGCGTGCCGTCAGCCTTAAACCTGTCGGCGAAAGCCGTGGGGTTCTGCATGTAAGCGAACATCATCTGGTAGATTGCGTTTGCCGAGGTAGGCGTGTATTGCAGCAAGTCGGCGGCGTCGTGCCAACCGCCACGCACGTCGATGTGTTGTCCCGTCTTCGTGGGATGGTTCACAATGATAGCGTCTTTCTGATGACAAGAGTCCTTGATGAAAGGATTCCAGCCGCACCGTTGTTGGCGCATGTAGTTGAGGGTAAAATCCGCCACTCCCTGATAAACATGGCCATTGACGGGGAATATCTCCGAACGGCATTTGCCTACCATTATATAATATGCGCCGTTTTTCTTCAACTTGCTGAAGTCGAGCCTAAAAGTGGCTTTCATGTTGCCAAGCGGTCCCATGGGCTTTACATCATGCGACGAGAACACGAGGCTGTCGGTGAACGCGTCTCTTATCTCAAACGCCTTCACATGAGCGTCGTCTTCACACATCATTACCGCCACCTTGGTGGAAAGGGGAAGATACCCAAGCTGGTTTATCCTTATCCATTCGCCTGCCGCCGCGTCAAGCATGGAAAAGAGCGACAGGGCCATGGCTGCCAAATATTTTCTCATTCTTTTCGTCATAAGGTTGGTTTATCATCGAAAAACAAAAACTCCTTGATTGTCTTTTTAGACTTTAACTCGCTTTCACATGCAAAAATAAGAAAAAAATCATTTTAAGCTATTGATTTTAGCACAAACACTCTGCATTTGGAGTGTGAATAGATTCCTTGTCGACTTAATCTGCTATATGCCTTGTCTATGATTTTCCTTGTTTCGTTCATGCGTCCATTGGAGAATATTCCATTGTTTTGAACAGAGTCTCTCAACCAGTTATTTCCAAAGGTCGGCACCAATAGAGCGTCTATCGCATTACGCAATGCAACCTCGAAACAACTCACGATGGTAAACATCTCCTGTGACAATCGTAAGTTGTAGCGATACAAAGCCATAGTCTTGCGAGTATCGCCTTTCGTTGCATCTTTATATCTCTGCATTCTCTTGTAAACTAATGATACTTGCGGATAGTTAATCATGGTTAAATACTGTGTATTAATGTATATTGGTTGATTTTGTATTATACCTTGACTTATGAGGTAAAACAATGTAGTACATTTATAATACAAGCACAGAAAAACAATAGGGTGATTGTCCTTGATTTAAGCGGAAAATGTGTTGGAAAAAACTTTTTGTTATGACAATATAGTAACAAAAAGCTAAAAAGTGATCCGCATGGGGCTCGAACCCATGACCCCAACATTAAAAGTGTTGTGCTCTACCAACTGAGCTAGCGGATCTACGCTATGCTTTGTGTTTCAAAAGCGAGTGCAAAGGTAATGAATTAATTTCTAATGACCAAATATTCCAAGCATTTTTATGAAAACTATTTCACAAACAGTTTTCGGAAGAATCTGTCAGGGAAGCTTGCCTATTGTTCATTGTTTCACCTAAGTGCTTGATATTATTAGGGTTACATATGGGATGACTGGTTCAAAAATCCGAGAAACTTTCTTGCCGTTGCCGTTACGTTAGAACGGCATTGCCGTTACGTTAGTATCGCGTTGCCGTTACGTTAGTATCGCATTGCCGTTACGTTAGTATCGCATCGCCGTTACGTTAGAACGGCGATGGCGTTTTTTTTGGCACGGAGACGGGGTGATTTTTTCCACGATCAATATGTGTCTATGGAATCCCAAAGCATGAACTGCTGCGCCACGTATCCCACCTTGTTGCCGTATTTTATCTTCCACCACAGGCCGCCCCATTTCTCGCTGTCGTCATCAACCAGGCCCAGACACTGGAACACCTCGGGTAGTTCGCCTTCACGTGAGGCGATAGAGCCTATCTTCTTGCATTTGTCGTTGGGACGCTCGCGCACGTTTACGCGGGTCGTCACCGTCTCGTCGTTTAATACGACGATGCCTTTGCCATTCCTTGCGCTATATTCCTCGACGCGGCTCTCGCTCTTCTTCACCAATCCGTAGTCTTGCATCATCACGAGATAGCTGTCGCCACAGTCGGCGAGGTATCGGCTCACGTTGCCCTGCTTGTCTATCACCACCTTCTCTGAGTCGCGGTGTTTGTAGTAGGCGTTGTCTTGGTCCCATGCAGACGGGGTGATCTCCATGTTGTCGGTAGGTCGGAAGTTGTTGCCGTGCCATGTCACGGTGTCGCCCGGGCATACGCTTGCCACTATCATCGGCTTGCCTGCCGTATCGGTGAGGTTGTAGAGATAGCCCTGCCGGGAGTCTTTCGTGAAAGGAGACGAGACGAACAGCGAGTCGTAGAGGCAGAACTCGGTAAAGTCGTCGGCTGTTATCTTGAGCGTGAAGTCGTCTACCTGCCGGTTGGCCCATCGTGTGGCTGGAGTGAGCCAGTAGGGTATCTCGTATCGGTAGGCGAAGCTGTTGCTCATGGTGTAGCTATAGGTATGGTGCACGATGTTGCGTCCGTGCTTGAAAGGCGCCTCGAAGTAGTAGGCATAGGCATGGTCAACCACGCTGTCGAGCTCGGCATTGTAGAGTGAAGTCTCATAAGGCACCAACGAGTCGGGAGCCTCTCCGTAGCCCTTCCATTTAGTGAGGTCGAGAGGTTTGAAATCTATGGTCTTGAACTTCCCGTTTGACCGCATAGCCGCCACCACAGCGTTCTTGTTGTGTAGCCTCTGGCCGTTCATCGTCACGGTGAAATGCTTGATGAAGGGGTGTATGCCCTCACGATTTAGGGGCAGCCCCACGTTGTAGGGAGGGTCGGCCTCGAAAGCCATGGTCACGGTCTTTGCGTCGCCGTTGTTCATGAACTCATAGTAAACGTCGACCCGCGCAAGGCTGTCGTTGCCGATGGTGATTGTCAGCACTTCCTTAGCCACGGAGATGTCGGTCTCTTGAACAGGGACGAGCAAGTTGCCACTGCCGAAATAGACGCCGTCGTTGCCCCAAGCCGAGCAGAAACACATGATAGAGAAAAGGTACGAAATGATGGTTCTCTTCATAAGATGTAGTGTTTTGGTATTGTTTTGAGTTGTTCCGTATGGTAAATCACACAAGATCATATCAATACATTTGTCGGGAAAATGTTTCATTATTTGAATACAATCCCCCTCAAATATTGAGTTTACTATATCTTTGATTTCGAGTACTTTATTATTATTTGTTTCCTTTGGCATATTGCAGAAATATAAATATTGGGAGATTTCTCCATTAACTACTCTTCGCTCTCTGTGAGCAACTTGCGCATCTCCTCCATGTCCGGTAGAGCCTTGCGCAGTTGTTCGTTCATGTCCTCGGCGGTTTTGTATGTGGCAACGCCCATCGGGTGGTTGTAGTCGCGGATGACATATTCCACAAAAGCCTTGTCGGCACTCTTGAAAAGAAGGATGCCAATGGTGGGGTTCTCATGCGGTTTGCGTACCTTGTCGTCGAGCACTTTCATGTAGGTCTGCAACTGACCGATGTAACCGGGCTTGAATGCGCCTTTCTTCAGTTCCACCACAACCATGCAGTTGAGTTCGCGATTTAGGAAGAGCAAGTCGGGAAAGAGTTCTTGTGAGAATATCTCCAAATGGTATTGGTTGCCGATATAGGCGAAGTCACGTCCAAAGGTCATGATAAACTTCTTGATGTTGCGCACAATGGCTTGTTCCACCACACGCTCATCCACATCATCGGGCTTGTCCACCTCCATCTCCTCTACGTTGATGAAGTCGAGCAGATATTCATCCTTAAACATTCCTACCGTTTTGCGTGCGTCTTTAACGGGCATTGTCTGAAGGAAATTGTTGGCGGCAGCACCAGCCTTGGCATAAAGGTTCTCTTTCAAGCGGTCGCGCAAGTCGTACTTGTCCCACTTGTGGAGAACGGTCTGATGAATGTAGAAGAGAACTTCTTGTATGTCTTTGGTCTTTTGCAGAATCTCCATGTAATGCGAGAAACTGACACCAAGAAACTCTTCGCGGTTAATTTCGCTCGCCACGGGCGACCATTTTTGCAATGAGAAGCAATCGTTGTCAATTAGCCCCTCATACAGAGACGATTGCAATTTGGCAGCCGATGGCTGCCAAATTAGATATTGCGCCCAGAAGTCATAAAAAGTGCGCATATTGCGAATGCTTCTTGCCGAGAATCCACGCAGTCCGGGAAGGTCGCGACGCAACTGTTCGCTGATGCGGTCAATGACAGATGTTCCCCAAGCGTCTTGGCGTGAATGTGTAGACACATATCCACCTATGCCGAAGTAAAGCGACAGTTGTTCGCCTGTCACCAATTTAGCTGCACGGTATTGGCTGTGCAGGATGGCATCTTTTATGACTGATGCCGCCTGACGATATTCTTGTATGCTTGTTTCCATTAGAATCTAATTCTGTTCTTGTTCGAATACGGTATCGTTGAGCAGCGTTTTCACATCAACGTTGAGAGCCTTGGCAATATCATAAGCCTCTATTCTATCTCAAATCCCATGTCGCGCACAAGGCGTTTCACCACGTCCACCTTTACAGTAGAGGCGTTCTCCTTGTCGTAGATAAGAAGGAAAACGACCTTACCCTCGACCTCTTGTGTGAGGATGTTGAACGTGATGACACGTGCGCCGCCGGATTTGCCTTTGCCTTTCGACTTGATAGCCATCCGGATTTTGCGGATATTCTTGGTTATCTCGTCGCCTTGTAGCGGATTCTGCTTGATACTTTCGAGAAAGTCCAAGTAGTCCTGCTTGAAACTCGGGTATTTCTTTGCGAGGCGTTTCGCCTCTTTTGCGAAGTCGTTGGAGACCGAAACGCTAACACTACAACTCATCAGCCAGACTTTCGGCTGAGAGAAGGATGCGTTTGCCCTCGATGGCTTCCTTTACTTCTGTCAACGCGTTTTTAAGT
>CAVBXD010000060.1:0-7222 GCA_963599465.1 Oscillospiraceae bacterium
TATGTGGAAAATCGGGAACTGCCAAAAAGCACTCAGAAAGTGTTAAAAATCAAAGTGTATTGAAAATCAAGACTTTATATTTAGTTGGTCGTAGTAAGTTATGGTTAGTTATAAGGCTCTAAATACACAATAGTAGAAGCTATAATCAGCTAAACGTTCTACAGAGTTTGGTATTGTCACGGAAATCAAAGATTTGCATTTTGCGAAACATTTGTCTCCCAAAGCCACAACTTCGCATTCCACTCCATCTTGTGTCTTCACTTTCTCTGGAACCACAACGTCGCCCGAATATTTTTGGTCATCGCTTAGCGGCATGACCGTTGCGGTTTTCGCGTCCGAATCAATCAGATAGCGTATTCCGTCGATGGTCTCGTAAGTTGCCTGGGCAAAGGCATTGCTTGCGGCAACCAGCAGCATTGCCATCACCAAAAGGAAGCTCTTCAGAGAGCCATAATTTCTGTTCTGTTGAGAAACGTGGGGAGTAAACAAAACTATTTTCATGTCATTATATTTTAGTTTCAACCTGTTGCGTATCAATGTGATAACAATATGGCAAAAGTACAAAATTCTTATCTGAATCGCAATTTTTTCGGTCCGTTTTTTATTGCAAAAACATTGGCGCCGCCATTGCTTCGTAGGGTCATCGGCATTACACTGGAAAGGTATCGGCATTATAGCGGACAGAAACCATGTCAAAACCATGAGTATTAGGATGATTTACAGGTGTTTGGAATGCGATTTTCTAAAGAAAACACAGGCGTGTCACCATTCTAGCGTAACGGCGTTGCCATTCTAGCGTAACGGCATTGCCGTTCTAACGTAGAGCTGACGGGGCTGTTTTCGATGCCTTTTCATCTTGTTTTTCAACGCCGGAAAAATGCGAAAGAACGAGAGGCGCAGACGCTGCCGTGCCGCTTTGAAATGTGACTTTTCGAGTAGTAGTTTGAAAAAAAATTAATGATTAAGTACATCTCAATATTTTTTCGTAACTTTACAAAAAAATAGAAAGAACAATGGAAGTAGACGAATACCGCAGCAAGATACTTGAACTCCTGCTCAACGCCAGGGATGCCGAGGGCACGCCACGGCTTACGGAAAAAGAAGCAAAAGACCTCTCTGATGAATTCTCCGACCAGGAGCTACTTGACGGCATGCCGTTCAATACTCCCGAGGAGGTAGCCGAGATGTTGCTGGAGTCTGGATTGTAATAAACCGAAAAAAGACTTAACCATGGAAAACGACCGCAAGACTATAGAGAAACTAGTTAGCTCCAACCAGGGGTTTGTAGTAAGTATGGCCTCACAGTATAAGCATCGTGGGCTTGATATGGATGACCTTGTGAGCGAGGGAAACATCGGCATGCTGTCGGCAGCGCGCTCTTTCGACGCTTCGCTGGGCAAAAGTTTTGTCGCTTATGCCGCTCCTTTTGTGCGTGAAGCCATCGGCAAAGCCATAGAGCAGCAGGCTGGCATATACAGGGTGCCGCGCGACGTGGAGGATGTAACGTTGGAGAAGAGACGCTCCCGCGCGTTGTCAATTGACGCGCCTGTGGGAGGCAGCGCAGAGAGAAGTCTCGCGAGGTCTATTCCAGATGTCGACTCGCCTGACCCTGACAAGGAACTGAGAAAAGACTTGCTCACGAAGGAGCTGGGTGCCATCCTCCAAAACCTTCAAGAAAGAGATCGCCACGTGGTGCAACGATTCTTTGGACTGGGCGTGGAATCGAGAACAATGGCGGAGATAGCCGCGGAGATGGGAATCAAGCGAGAGAGGGTAAGGCAGATTCGCGACCATGCCGTGAGGAAGATAATGAAGCAGACGCGCGACGCGAGCTTGAAAGACTATTTTAAGAACTGAAAAACAGGATAAGAACAGAAGAACAAAAACATGATGATATGAAATATTTATTGCTTTCCGACATTCATGGCTCGTTGCCGAGATTGCGGACGGTGCTTGACATCTACCGCAAGGAGCGATGCGACATACTGTTGCTGCTTGGCGATGTCATGAACTATGGGCCGAGAAACTCGCTCCCCGAAGGGCTCGATGCCCGTGGCGTGGCAGAAGAGCTTAACAAGATGAAAGACGAGATTGTGGCAGTAAGGGGCAATTGCGACTCTGAGGTAGACCAGATGTTGCTCCAGTTCCCCATCATGGGCACTTATGCAGTGGTGGTTGACGAGGGACGGAAGATTCTTCTCACCCATGGCCACGTGTATAACATGCAGACACTCCCCCCTGGCCATTTCGATGCCGTGGTCTATGGCCACACCCACCTGTGGGAGTTGACCGATATGGTAAATGCTGAAAACGGCGGATATACAGTGATTTGCAACACTGGATCCATAACATTCCCCAAGGGTGGCAAAGAGCCCACGTTTGGATTATTGGACAACGGGATAATCTCCATCCGCGACTTGGACAACAACATCCTTGCAGAAAAGAAACTAACAAAAACTAAAGACAATGAATAAAATCCTTAAGAAGGCCCAGTTCTCAGAAAAGGTCTATTATTTAGAGTTGGAGGCACCGCTTATTGCAAAGAGCTGTAAGCCAGGCAACTTCATCATTATTCGTGTTGACAGCCATTCGGAAAGGGTGCCTTACACAATAGCCATGAGCGATCCCGAGAAAGGAACCCTCTCCCTCGTGGTGCAAGAGGTGGGACTCTCGTCCACCAAACTCTGTGAGCTGCCTGAGGGCGCATATGTACAAGACGTGGTGGGCCCGCTCGGGACACCTTCGAAGATAGAGAAATATGGCACTGTGGTGTGTGCCGGCGGCGGCATAGGCATAGCCGCCATCCTGCCAATACTTACCGCCTTGCACGATGCCGGCAACAAGGTGGTGTCGGTTCTCGCCGGAAGAACCAAGGAACTCATAATCCTTGAAGACGAGGTGAGGGCAAACAGCGACGAGGTGATAATAATGACCGACGACGGGTCGTATGGACAGAAAGGCGTGGTCACGGTTGGCGTAGAGGAAGTGATAAAGCGTGAGAAGGTAGACAAGGTGCTCGCCATTGGCCCACCAATGATGATGAAATTCACGTCCTTGATGGCAAAGAAATACAATATTCCAAACGATGTGTCGCTCAACACCATCATGGTGGATGGCACGGGCATGTGCGGTGCTTGCCGACTCACCATTGGCGGCAAGACACGATTCGTCTGCATCGATGGCCCCGAGTTTAATGGCGACGAGGTGGATTGGGACGAGATGCTCAGCCGAATGAGCACCTTCAAGAAAGTTGAGCGTGATGACCTTCAGCGCTGGCACGATGAGGGCGAGCCTGATACCGGTGCGCTGCCGGATGCTTCAGCTCCTGAGGAGCAGGCTTCGCCTTGCCAAGTGGCATCTTCTGATAAAGGCGATGACGACCTTACCGATAGGTCGGCACCTTGGCGCGCTGAGCTACGCAAGGCCATCAAGCCCAAGGAGCGCATGGCCATTGAGCGAGTGAAGATGCCAGAACTGGATCCTGAATACAGGGCCACAACTCGCCTGGAGGAGGTGAACAAGGGATTGACAAAGGAAATGGCAATGCAGGAGGCGCGCCGTTGCCTCGATTGCGCCAAGCCGTCGTGTGTGGAGGGATGTCCCGTGCATATCAATATCCCCGACTTCATCAAGAACATTGAGCGTGGCAACATCCTTGGGGCAGCCTCCGTGCTTAGACAGACCTCGGCCTTGCCTGCAGTCTGTGGAAGGGTTTGTCCACAAGAGAAACAGTGTGAGAGCAAGTGTCTGCACTTGAAGATGAACGAGCCTGCCGTGGCCATAGGCTACTTGGAGCGCTTCGCAGCCGATTACGAGCGTGAACATGGCGATGGCAAGTTGCCACAGGTGGCACCGAGCAATGGCATAAAGGTGGCCGTGGTTGGAAGTGGGCCTTCGGGCTTGAGCTTCGCTGGCGACATGGTGAAAAAGGGCTTTGATGTGTATGTGTTTGAGGCATTGCACGAGATAGGCGGTGTGTTGAAATACGGTATACCTGAGTTTAGGTTGCCCAATCGTATCGTGGATGCCGAAATAGAGACGTTGCGCCGAGAGGGCGTTCATTTCCAGACCGATACCATCGTAGGCAAGACCATAACCATAGACGAGTTGCAGGCAAAGGGATTCAAAGGAGTATTTGTCGGCTCAGGGGCAGGACTACCCAACTTCATGGGCATTCAGGGCGAGAACCTCATCAACGTGATGTCTTCCAACGAGTATCTCACTCGTGTCAACCTCATGGATGCCGCCAACCCGGAGACCGATACGCCGATGAACATAGGCAAGAAGGTTGTGGTCGTTGGTGGTGGCAACACCGCCATGGACTCTTGTCGCACGGCAAAGCGTCTTGGAGCCGACGTCACGCTTGTGTATCGTAGGTCGGAAGTGGAGATGCCTGCCCGTTTGGAAGAAGTGAAACACGCCAAGGAAGAAGGCATACGTTTCCTCACGCTCCATAATCCTAAGGAGTATCTTGCCGACGAACAGGGACGCGTGCGCGCCGTCGTGCTCGACGTGATGGAGCTTGGTGAGCCCGATGCCTCAGGTCGTCGTCGCCCTGTGTCAACGGGTGAGACTCAGACACTTGAATGCGACCAGGTTATCGTGGCGATAGGCGTATCGCCAAATCCGCTTGTGCCGAAGTCGGTTCCTGGCCTTGAGCTTGGTCGCAAGGACACCATAGTGGTGGGCGAGGATATGCGCTCGTCAAAGCAAAATATATATGCAGGAGGCGACATAGTGCGTGGCGGTGCCACGGTGATCCTTGCCATGGGCGACGGAAGGCGCGCCGCGGCAAACATGGCGAGCCAACTGCTTGCTTAAGCTATGGGGGCGGCACGATGTTGCCGCTCCTAAAAAAACATGAACAATGAAAAAGACAGTTCTCTTACTTTTATTATCTTTCGTGATTATCGGGGCTGGCGCTCAACGCAAGAAGCAGCCTGTGGTTAAAAAAACACTTGCCGCACAGAACTCAAAGGAATCTTCGCAGCAGGTCTCTTCGCAGGGAATGAAACTTTTCAAGAGCTTGATGCCTGCAACGGCAAAGGTCATGTTCATTGACAGTGTCGTGGTGGACAAGAATGATTTCCTTCGGCTTATCCCATTGAGCAAAGATGCTGGAAAGTTGATGACGAAAAACCCTAAGGCTGACATGGCAAACCAGATGGGAGGCTATGAGAATGAGCTGGGCTTGCGCAGAGTTTACGCCGATGGCGACTCAACAAATTCGGTGCTTTATACTCAAACCAAGATGGGCGATGAATGGGGCAAAGGACAGCACATTTCTGATTTTAACAACCAGATGTATACGAACCAGAACTTCCCGTTCCTCGCATCGGATGGCGTGACGCTGTATTTTTCAGCCGATGGGGAAGAGAGCATGGGAGGACGCGACATCTTCATGAGTTCTTTCGACTCGGACAACTCGTCGTGGTATAAGCCGCAAAACGTGGGATTGCCTTTTAACTCTACGGCCAACGACTACCTTATTGCCATCGACGATCTTGACTCACTTGGATGGTTGGTCACAGACCGCCGACAACCCACCGACAAGGTGTGTGTATATACGTTTGTGCCAACGGAAAAGCGGCAGAACTTCAACGATGATGACCTTGACGACGAGGAACTTACACGTTTCGCGAGCTTGGAGAGCATTAAGTCGACTTGGGGTTTCGGAAACCGCAATGCCGCGATGAAGCGGCTTGAGAACATGATAAAAAGAAACAATGCCAAGAAAGGCAACGATAACGTCATGTCTTTCGTGGTGGACGACAACACGGTAATAACCAGTCCGACACAATTCAAGAATGACAAAAGTCGTCAACTCTACAAGCAACTTGTAGAGCTTCAAGCCATATACGCTTCGGGGAAAACGAAGCTGGAGACAATGCGAGAGAATTATCATCGTGGGAACAAGTCTTCAGCGCAAGCCATCCTGAAGGCAGAGAAACAGTTGGAGAACACCAAGCAAGACATTTCTAATACGGAGAAACAAATACGTAGGATAGAAAAGCAAGGCTAAACAGACAATCAAAAACTAAAAACTAAAACAACCGATATGAGTAACTTCTTTCCTGAATCGGAGCTCGTCATAAACAATGACGGCTCCATTTTTCATCTGCATATCAAACCAGAGCAACTTGCCGATAAGGTTATACTCGTGGGCGACCAAGGTAGGGTAGGGCTCGTTGCCTCCCATTTCGACAGCAAGGAGTGTGAGATTTCCAATCGTGAATTCCATTCAATAACGGGCAACTATAAAGGCAAGCGGATTACCGTGCTCAGCACAGGCATAGGATGCGACAACATCGATATAGTGCTCAACGAGCTTGACGCTTTGGCAAACATAGATTTTGCCTCACGCACGGAGAATCCTACGCATAGAGCCCTCACACTCGTCAGGGTGGGCACGTGTGGAGGCCTTCAGCCAAATACGCCTTGTGGCACGTATGTGGCGAGCGTCAAGAGCATAGGGTTCGACGGTTTGCTCAACTTTTACGCGGGAAGAGACGAGGCAAGCGACGTTAAGCTGGAAAACGCTTTTAAGCAACATGTGGGATGGAACGATAAAATGGGTAATCCTTATGTGGCATCGGCCGACGAGGAGTTGCTCGACCGCATTGCCGGAGATGACATGGTGAGAGGCATCACTGTGGCATGTGGTGGCTTCTTTGGCCCACAAGGGCGTCAGCTGCGCTTGCCTTTGATGGCTCCAGAGCTTAATGAGAAGATAGAGAGCTTTGAATATGAGGGATTGCGGGTGGACAACTTTGAGATGGAGTCGTCAGCGTTGGCTGGTCTTTCCACGTTGATGGGACATCACGCCATGACATGTTGTATGGTAATAGCCAATCGGCGCGCCAAGAGGATGGAAACCGACTATAAGGGCGATATTGACGGACTGATTGTGCGTGTGCTTGACAGAATTTGAGCCATTGAAACATAATGAGGATGTTTCAAAACACTGAAAAATAAAAGAACAAGGCCGCTGCATGTCCTTAGCTGACATATAACTTTATATTTACGACGACCTAAAAACGACAATAGAGACAATAGAGACAACTGACAGACAATGTTGTCACTATTGTCTCTATTGTCGTTAATACGTTTTGCCACACTATCGCCTGAATACAAAAAAGCCATTCATCAAAAGATGAATGGCTTTTTTGCGGTGCGTACGAGATTCGAACTCGTGACCTCCTGCGTGACAGGCAGGCATTCT
>CAVBXD010000061.1:0-6564 GCA_963599465.1 Oscillospiraceae bacterium
ATGAAGCCGAGGTTACTGATGATATTCACGTTGGTATAGTAGCGAAGACGCTCGCCACCGCCACGGAATGTCAAGTTGTAGATGTCGCTCGCACCATTGTCCTTGAATGTTTCGTTGATCCAATCCACGTTTGGATAGAGATATGGGTTGGAACCATCCTTGAAGTATCCCAGCTCCTCGTCGGTATAACGAGGAGACTTTCCGTCGCTCACGTATGCCTCGTTCATGCCAACGGCATAGTCGTATGCGTTGACAAACTTAGGGCGACGTGCCTCCCAGTTGAACGCATGGTCGTAGGTAAACTTGATTTCGTTGGTCTTATACTTACCACGCTTGGTCACGATGTTTACCACGCCGTTGGCTCCCTTATAGCCGTAGAGGGCTGTAGCGGCGGCATCCTTCAACACGTACACATTCTCCACTTCCTCTGGAGAGAGGTAAGTGATGTTGCGCTCGATACCATCAATAAGGATGAGTGGAGAAGAACCATTCAAGCCCTGCAAGCCACGCACATAGAACGATGGCTCATAAGAAGCATAATCGCCTGTTCCCTGAAGAGCCGTCAAGCCAAGAACGCTACCACTGAGCAAAGAGTTGCCGATGTTCTTGGAAGAACGCCTGTTGAACTCATCGTTGGAAGCACTTGCCACAGACATGGTAGACTCCTCTACATTCTGCTTGATGCCGAAGCCAATCTCTACAGGACGGCTCGCATAATCAAGAACCACCTTGATTTCCTTGCTACCATCAATGGCAACGGTCTTCTTTGAATTATCAGGAGCGTCGATAACCAACTTATCATTGGCATTGGCGCCAATCTGGAAGGCACCATTCTTATCGGTATAAGCCTTAATAAACTTATTATTTTGGATTTCCACCAAGGCACCGGCGACAGGATTTCCCATCTTATCGACTACAACGCCGCTCACATTGCCGCTTTGGGCAAAGGCAGAGGCACTGGCCAAAAGTACCGAGGCAAATAATATATGTCGTTTCATTTCCTTTTTATTTTATAATTTATAATGTATAATGAACAATCATGACAAATTGCCATTAGCAACCATTCATTTTATTAATTGTACATTATCTTTTACCATCCAGGGTTCTGGGTCAAACCATAGCCCTTATTGATTTCTGTAGAAGGGAAGGCGTTGAGATACCACTTGGTGTCCCACTTGGTCCACCAAGAACGAGCCACGTTGCGAATCTCAAACTTCTCGAATCTATAGTGGGTTGGGTATGACATTCCTTGCTCATTGCCCTTCCAATAAGTATTATAGTCAGCACCATCTTTCTGGCGATACATACGAAGACCATGCAAAGTCTTCTGGAAGATGTCAGAACGACGATAACGAATCAAGTCGAAGAAACGAGTCTCCTCAAGACCCAACTCAACGGCACGTTCTTTCATGATGGCATCAATGACGGTCTGCTTGTCGCTCCAAGTCTTAGAAGAATCTGACTCTTTCAAACCCTTCAAGCCAACACGTGCTCTTACCACGTTCACCTGCCTGATGGCCTCTTCGAGCTGTCCATTCTGTGCCAAAGCCTCTGCATAAATCAAGTACATCTCTGCCAAACGGAGATAAGGCCAAAGGGTAACGCGGTTACGCTCATTGTTGAAGTAGAACTTGTTGTTGCCAAAGCCAGTAGCATACTGTCCGCTCTCATTAGGCACTCCCGTATCGCTCAGCTTGTCACCCTGGTTACCGTTCATCCAAGTCTCATATCTGTCGCCACTGTAATTACCATTATCATTCATGGTCTTCTGTACGCCATTCACAATCATGGTTTCATAAAGACGTGGGTCACGAGTCAAGGCAAAGTTGTTGGCTGGATTCACATACATGGTGTCTGGATTCTCCTGCAAAGTCTTGTCAAGGTTGAACGGGGTGCCATCCTTCCAGTCGAACATCTCCATGAACTCAGCCGTTGGCGTATAGCCACCATTGCCATTCCAACCCTGCCAAAGATAGTTCCAAGCCCAGTTGTCTCTGAATCTCACACGGGTACCCATCAACATCTCTGTAGTACCACGGCTTGAATATCCCTTGCGGAATGCAGCACGGTATTGACCAGAAGAAGTACCCTCAGCCTGAACCAACTGATAGTAGCCATCAGTGCTCACCTCGTTGAAGAATTCCTTACAAGCGGTCAAGCATCTGGCCCAACGCTCTGCGCTATAATTGCCATACCAAGTCTGATGATTTTGGTTGGCTTCGTCAGCAGCACTGCCTGAATATGGTTGGTCATTGTTAAACAGTGGAGAAGCTGCAAAAAGAAGAATCTTGCACTTCAAGCCCAGAGCAGCCGCCTTGGTCCAGCGTCCTTCCCAGTTAGCCTGCTCCGATTCGTCTAAGTTCCAAGGGAGACCTGCGGCTGCCTCATCGAGCAAACCTACCATAAAGTCTACCGTCTCTTCCACTGTACCACGAGGCAATTCGTATGAACTCTCTGTTCCCGAGAACGAGTTCTTCACTATAGGAAGGCCACCGAAGTGACGGAACATATCGAAATAGCGAGAAGCTATGATACACTTAGCCTCACCCTTCAAACGATTCTTTTCGCTCTCCTCCATATCCGGAGTGTTGTCAACGTTCTCCAAGAATATGTAGGCAGCACGCACACCTTCCCATACCTTCTCGTTGGTATAGCCAAACTTACCACGGTCTCCAGCCTTGTAAGTGCCTGAATAATAGTAGCGGTTCACGTCATCCCAAGAGTTGTGGCTATGCCAGCAATCAGACAATGTCTCAAACATACCCGTGTTCATCTTAACCTGTACACCACCATCCCAGTAGAATGGCAAGCCATAGTACATGTAAGAATAGGTCTTCCAAAGGAAGTCGCGAGTATATTCCGCATTATTGAAAATGGTATCCTTGGTAACATCACCACTTGGAGCTTTGTCCAAGAAAGAGTCACCAAACTTCCAGGCATCCACACAACTGGTAGTCATGGACAAAAGTGCAAATGCGGAGAATGCACCTATGAAGGTTTTATTTAGTTTCATAATAGTCTATATATTTTTTTAGAATCCAACTTTCAAACTCAAAGAGAATGATCTTGTCAATGGATATGATGGGCGAGAACTTGTACGAGACTCGGGGTCACCCCACTTGAAGTCTGTAATGGTAAAGAGGTTGTAACCGCTCAAAGCCAATGTCAAGTTGTTCATGCCAATCTTCTTCATGAATGGGAAGTCGAAGTGGTAAGCAACCTGTGCGTTCTTCAGACGCAAGTATGAAGAATTGACCTCGTACAAGGTAGAAGCTGCATAGTTGTTACTTGCATTCGTCATAGTTGCGCGGGGATACATGGCGTTAGAATTGTCGGCTCCCTCTTGCCAAGTATGCTCATACTGATACTTCAGCAAACCTTTCTGACCAGTATCGCCCAATGGCTGACGGAAAGTCTCGTCGAGCATACGGCTCACGTTCCACGCACCAGTCCACTGAGTGCTGAACTCCAAGTTCTTCCAACGGAAACCGAGGTTGAAACCAACTACGTACTCAGGGTCATCGGTATGTCCCAACTCATAAGACGCATCGTTGGCATCAATCTTACCATCCTTGTCCAAGTCCACATAGATGGCATCACCATACTGCAAAGTCTGGCCTTGGTCTGGGAGATGCACTCCAAACTCAGAGTAGTATTTCTCATCAGAATCAGCCTCATAGAATCCCCAGAACTTGCGGATGCTACGGGAACCAATACGATGTCCTTTCTGCTCCATCCAAGAATAGTTCTGTGGTGCTTCGTAAATCTCCTTGATTTCATTCTGGTTGTAAGACAGGTTGCCCTCTACCCAGTAGTTGAAGTTCTTTCCAATCTTGTCGTTCCATTTCAGAGAAAGCTCATAACCCCAGCTGTCTACCTTACCGAGGTTGGCTGCAGGCAATGTAAAGCCGAGCAAACCAGGAGCCATACCACTACGTACGAGGATGTCCTTACGATTCTCCTTGTAGTAGTCAAATGTTGCCTTCAAGCGATTGCCCAAGACATTCAAGTCCACACCATAGTCTTGCTTGAAAGATTTCTCCCAAGTGACATCGGCGTTGTTCTTGGATGACTCCCATGCACCGGCAACAAAGTTACCTGTATTCACACCAAAGTTATAGCCAGAGCCTACACCATACGGGTCGGCAAGATACATGAATCGGCTACCACCTATCTGGTCGTTACCTACGAGACCCCAAGATGCACGAACCTTGAAATAGTCTATCACCTTCTTCAATGGCTTGAACAAAGGCTCCTCGCTGATAATCCATCCGGCAGAACCTGCTGGGAAGAAACCATAACGCTTGCCCTTGGCAAAGTTTTCGGAACCGTTGTAACCTACGTTGAACTCAGCCATATAGCGATTGTTCCAGTCGTATGTCACACGGCCTACCATACCCACATAACCTCTCGGAATAGACGAGTAAGTGCTTGGATAATAGTATTTTGACTGGTTGTAAAGAGCCAAGGCGCCAACATGGTGCAAGCCGAAATTGCGATTGTAGTTCAAGCTGGTCTCAAAGTACCAATCACGACCTTTACCAAAACCTTCGCTATATCCCAACTGGCTGTCAGTACCGTTCTTACGATATTCAAGAGTATCATCATCCAGCATCACTGGAGTATAGTAAGCAGCCTCAGCGCCACGTTGCTTAGTTACAGAATACCAACTGTTGTAAGAACCTTTAAGCTTGAAAGACAAGCCTTTGGTTATCATGTCGAGTTTCTGGTTCAACACGACATCGGCATTCAATGTATTGGTGTTCTTTGACATATAACCCTTACCATAATATGAAGCTATACCAGAAGCACCTATGAATGGCAAGTTATCACAGTCTGTATAATCTGTACCTGCCAAGAGATACTTGCCGTTTACGATACCAGGGCTTGAGAATGGAGAAGCCCAGTACAACTTACGGAACAACTGGTTGTTATCCTCACCTGAATATGGAGTGTTTTTGGTATCAACGCGACCACCCAAGTTGACAGAGATTGTCGTTGTCTTAGTTACATCAAAGTCCAAGTTGGCACGATAGTTGAAGCGCTTGTACTTGAAGTCGAAGTCGTATGGCAAATCAAGCTGCTTGAAAAGACCATCCTGGGTGAATGCACCCACAGACACGAAATAGCGCATACGCTCAGTACCACCAGAGATATTCACATTGTGCTGTGTCTGGATGGCATAGTCCTTAAAGCAGTAATCTATCCAGTCTGTATCTGGGAAACGAAGTGGGTCTGAATGATCCTTCAGTTTCTGAAGCACTTGGTCGGAGAATGGAGCGGCAGCGCCGTCGTTCACCTTCTGCATATTATAATAAGAGGCATACTCGTAAGCATTGGCAAGCTCTACAGATTTTGTAGGCACGATAACGCTCATAGAAGTAGTAGCGGAAATCTTGGCCTTACCTTCCTTACCACGCTTGGTGGTTACGAGAATAACACCGTTGGCACCACGCACACCAAATACGGCTGTGGCAGAAGCATCTTTCAATACGGTGATGCTCTCGATTTCGCTTGGGTCGATGTCGTTGAAGTCACGCTCCACGCCATCCACCTGAATCAATGGGGCAGAGTTATTGGTTGTAGCCTGACCACGAACCAAGATAGTGGCAGCATCTGCACCAGGCTCACCAGAATACTGAACTGAAGAAAGACCTGGAACCACACCCGAAAGCATGTTGTTGATAGATCCTGTAGGAACCTTAGTCAACTCGCTACCATTGATGTTGGAGATGGCACCGGTCACAGTTACCTTCTTCTGTACACCGTAAGCCACAACCTGCACGTCCTTCAATACCTGTGCGTCGTCTTCCAAGGTGATATCCATGCTGCCACGAGTAGCCTTGATAGTCTTTGGCTTCGTACCCACATAGGTAATTTGAAGCGTCTGGCCAGGCTTGGCGTTGATTTTAAACTTACCATTGAAATCAGTAACAGCGGCTATCTTTGTACCAACGACACGAATAGTGGCACCTATAATAGGCTCACCCGTCGCATCCTTAACTACACCTTCCACGTCGCCAGCTTGTTGAACAGCCTGAATACTGTTCTTCTCAGCCAACAACTCCTGCGGAAGCAATGTCATACCTACTGACATCGCCAACGTGAAAAATACATTTCTTGACGAAATTAATAGATCTACATTTTTCATTTAGTTTTATTTACGTTAAAAATTAGTTTTACGTTTGTTTATTGCGTATAGTTCTCGTCCAACATGTTCTGCCTTTTAACAAAATCATGCCGTTTGCGTTTGGAGCACAAAATTCGTTTTTATTCGTTAAAAGCAAGGGAACTATTCGCTAGCATTGGGGAAACATTCGCTACTTGTATTATTTTTCCCTTGTATTTTCTCATGCTTATTATAATTATTTTACAAAACAAAGATAACCAAAATGGCATATACCTCGGGTGAAGTGCCTGCCCTGTTATTCTTTTAAAAAAATTGCGGCACCAATAACTCATTTTTTTTTGTGCTCTCAATTATTCGGTGTATCTTTGTACACAAAGACATTTGAGCCATGGTAAGAGAAAGGAAAAAGCGAATCTATCGCAAGCGCATTCCAT
>CAVBXD010000062.1:0-6555 GCA_963599465.1 Oscillospiraceae bacterium
GATGCCGCAGGGTATCAGCATCGGGTTGCGCTCGTCGCAGGGCTTGGGCAATCTGCTGCTGTCGGTTTATCTCGACCATTATCTAAAGGACAGGTACGGCGTGCGTCATTTCTACCGCTATTGCGACGACGGCGTGGTACTCGCCAGCTCGAAAGCGGAACTGTGGGCAATTCGTGATGCCGTACATGAGCAACTGGGACACATCCAGCTGAAGGTGAAGGCTAACGAGCGGGTGTTCCCCGTGGATGAGGGTATCGACTTCTTGGGTTATGTTATCTATCCCGACCATGTACTGCTACGCAAGCGCATCAAGCAGAAGTTCGCACGGAAGATGCACGAGGTGAAATCAAGAAAAAGGAGGCGTGTCCTAATAGCAAGTTTCTACGGAATGGCTAAACATGCCGACTGCATAATGCTATTTAATAAATTAACAGGCAAAGAAATGAAATCATTTAAGGATCTAAATGTCGCTTACAAGCCGGAAGACGGCAAGAAGCGGTTTGCGGGTGCGGTGGTAAGCATCCGCGAGTTGGTGAATCTGCCCATCGTGGTGAGAGATTTCGAAGTCGGGGTCAAGACCAGTCAGGGAGAAGACCGCTGCGTCGTGTCCATCGAACAGAACGGCGAGGCGAAGAAGTTCTTCACCAACTCGGAGGAGATGAAAAACATCCTCCAGCAAGTGAGTGAAATGCCGGACGGCTTCCCGTTCGAGACCACCATCAGGACGGAGACCTTCGGCAAGGGTAGGACAAAATACATTTTCACATGATGAGAGCAAACGGAGCGCAAGGGGTGAAGCTGCTTGAATGCACCAACCCCGTCAAAGACAAGTGGCGCGTACGCTGGGACGTGCATAACAACGACGACGGCTCTGCCGACTACATGGAGGCGGAGTTCTGCGGAAAGCCGTCCGAGGACACCATCAAGACCATGGTGGCGGAGTGGTTCAACGACCGCATCAACGAGACCATCCTTTCGGGATTCTCGTGGAACGGTATGAGCGTCTGGCTGTCCACCGAAAACCAGTTCAACTACAAGGCGGCTTACGACCTTGCAGTGCAGTCCGATGGCAAGACGCTGCCGGTGACGTTCAAGTTCGGAACGGACGATGAGCCGTGCTACCACACGTTCAACGACATCAGCGAACTGGCGGACTTCTACACCAAAGCCATGCAGCACATTCAGGACACGCTGGCTGACGGATGGAAAAGCAAAGATAGTTTTGATTTGAGCCTCTACAAGGCTTAGTAACATTCGCCCTCGGGGGTGGGCAAGAAAAAAAGCCCCCGGCCTGTTAAAATAGTCGTCTCACTTACTTTTTAACCAAAACGCCATACAGCGCACGACCGGGGGCATATACCCTCGTTCGCACTGTATGGCTTTATTGTTTTGGTTGCGCGACGCGCGTTGTAAGTGAGACGGTGCAAAAGTACCAAATTTTTCTTAAAATGAAACTGATAGAGATACTGAATTTGAACAGGGAATTGCTGATTAACTTCCAAAAGGCTGGAATCAGATTGGACGATGTGCAGTACATCGACCTTTTTAACGAATACTGCACGCTTGCCACACAAGGCGAGAAGGTGTCCTACATCGTGGCGCACCTCGCTTCTGAATACAATGTCAGCGAGCGCAAGGTCTACTCGCTCATCAAACGCTACAAGACTGAGTGTAACTCGCTGATATTCGGGGGGGGTAATCTGTAGCCTCGGGAATGCACTGCATTGGATGTGCAGTGCAATGGGTAGACGTGCCTCTTGGCGGAGGGGTTGACCACACTACCTTTGCACCGTTTTCAAAATTCAAAACGGTCATGAACAAATATCACCAAATCTTACACAAGGTGCTTACTGAGGGAAAGCGCCAGACTAATAAGAAAGGGAGTATACGCTACCTGCTCAACGAGCGGTTGGTTCTCTCTCCTGCTGACCTGCTCGACATTTTCGAGGGGCACGGCATAGCACGCAAGAAATTAAGGAATGAACTACAGCTCTTTATGCAGGGTGAGCGCAACGTGGAGAAATACCGCGAGGCGGGCATCAACTGGTGGGACTACTGCGGTGCTATCCTCGTCAATTCCTATCCTACCTACTTTGAAAAACTTCCGCCACTCATCGCCAAAATCAACCGCGAGAAGCGCAGCAGCAAAAACTATGTGCTGTTTCTCGGCTCTACCGATGCGGAGACCAATCAGGCTCCGTGCCTGTCGCTCGTACAGTTTCAGATTGAGAACGGGGAACTGGTGCTCTCGGCTTACCAGCGCAGTTCGGATGCAAACCTTGGTTTGCCTGCCGACATCTATCACCTCTACCTCATGGCTCGGCAGATTGACCTCCCGTTGAAGTCCATCACGCTCAACCTTGCCAACGTGCATATCTATGAGAACAACATCGAGCGCACACGCCAGTTGCTCGGTGGCGACGAGAACGTGAAATTTGAACTCAACGTGTAAGTCATGAGAAAGCAGTATCTATCGGCACCGCTCCCTTTCGTGGGGCAGAAGCGCATGTTCGCGCGTGAGTTTATCAAAGTTCTGAAGCAATATCCCGACGACACGGTATTCGTGGATTTGTTCGGTGGTTCGGGCTTGCTGTCGCACATCGCCAAGTGTCAGAAACCGAATGCCACGGTCATATACAATGACTTCGACGGCTACCGCAACCGCCTGCAGCACATTCCGCAGACCAACCGCCTTTTGGCTGACCTGCGCAAAATGGTGGAGGCGGAGGGCTTTCCCAAGCACTCTTGCATCCGTGGCAGTCTGCGCGACCGCATCTTCGCCCGACTGGAGCAGGAGGAGCGCGAGGTCGGATTCATCGACTTCATCACCATATCCGCAGGGTTGATGTTCTCCATGAAATACAAGATGAGCATCGCCGAGATGAGGAAAGAGTCGCTCTACAACAATCTCCGCAAGTCCGACTATCCTGTCTGCAACGACTATCTGCAGGGCATCACGGTGGTGTCAGCAGACTACAAGGAGGTGTTCGCCCGATACAAGGACGTGCCAGGCGTGGTGTTTCTCGTTGACCCGCCGTATCTCTCCACCGATGTGGGTACATACAACATGTATTGGCGACTGTCCGACTACCTCGACGTGCTGACCATTCTTGCCGGACACAGTTTCGTTTACTTCACGTCCAACAAGTCGTCCATCGTCGAGCTTTGCGAGTGGATGGGCAGAAACCCCACCGTGGGCAATCCGTTCCAAGGATGCCGCAAGGTGGAGTTCAATGCCACCATGAACTACAACTCCCACTACACCGACATGATGATCTTCACCGATGCCGCCTAACGGCATTCTAACGACATAAGAAGCCCCGGCGGTAATCATTCCGTCGGGGCTTTCTCATTGCGCCTTATGCACCGTCCTATCGCAGCAGGTAGCGCACGGCGTAGCTGTCGATGCTCTCCAGTATCTCTTCGTGGTTGTGGTTGGTGACGGTCTCCACCAGCGCCATGCCATTGAAGTCCTCGCCGCTCAGTCCGTCGATGGCGCCATGCACCTTGCTTTCGAGGTCGAAGGCAGCATCGTGTCCGCCCTCTGCCCAGTCGGTAACAAGGTGAATGGTCACCGTGCCCTTGCCGCGCTGACCGCCGCCCTGAAACGGCGACCAGTCTATCTTGCCGAACTCCACAAACACGGCGGGCCTCTCCCAACCTTCTTCTTGCTCTATGAACTCCACGTTGTGGTTCCACAGGTCGATATGTTTCACTTCCGGCACTTCCTCTGCCAGCTTTGTCTTGATGGCGTTATACAGTTCTTTTCTCATTGTTCACTTGGGGTAAAATTGTTCTCGAAATATTCGGTCAGGTTCTCTTCTATAATCTCCCTCACCGTCTTCTCCACCTCGGGCGACACACCGAGGAATCGTCTGCGGGGTATCTTGATGCTCGCGCCTTCCTTCATCAGCGCCATGTGCTTCCAAAACTCGGCTTCGGTGCTCAGCTGCACGGTGCGCTTGTCGTTCCTGCGCTCGCCGTTCTTCTTTCTGCCGAACGAGCCGGTCGTGGCGTAGTACTTGTGCCAGAAGTAGCGTTTCATCTTCTTTGTCACCTTGATCTCGCCGCCGTCGTTGTGGATAGAGGCGTAGGGTAAGGTGGAGAAAAACGTGATGCTGCTGTCGCTGCTGCGGCTCTGGATGCTCTTGCGCAGTGTGCCGCTGTCTATCAGGATGCTTCCGCCCGGGCGCGTGGGGCTTTTCCTCCGCGCCCACGCCTCACTGAAGAAGCCCTGACGCTCGAAGTTCTTGTCAAACTCGTCGGCCATCTCCACACGGATGTCGCTGAGGATGCCGCGTATCAGTCGCTGTAGGTCCTTACTCATCGTCAAAGTCGAATAGAAACAACTGCAACTCCTCGGGCATAGCGTTCTTGGGGTTGCAGGGGGCGTTGAGCAGGTTGTAGAATGTCCGCTCACTGATAGCATAAACAGGATATACGTACCTGCGCCATATCTCGCGGTTGCTCATCCCGCTCTTGGCATGCTGGTCGTATATCCTATTGATGTCGCTCACGCGCTTCTGGTAGCTTGCTCCTCGCCGCTTGGTCATATCTCGTTCTTAGTGCCGGTCTTTGGGTTTGTAGGGACGGATGTCGTAGGTCATCCTTGCGCTCACGGTCACGCGGCCGCTGCCTTCACACTGGGGGCAGATGTGGTCCTCGCCGCTGTCCTTGTCGTGAGCCTTGCCCGTGCCGTAGCATCGGCGACACAGGGCTATCTTCGGTTTTTTCTCGCTCTCTTGTATCATACGGCATCTTCTTTCTTGGGTTCCACATAGAAGGTCTCGTCCTGCACCACCTGGATGCCACACTTCGCCATCTGGGGCTGCATGTCCTCCACGTCGCGGTCGGCGAGCATTTTGTCCTTGGCTATCTCTTCGGTCTGGCGCAGGTAGCCGGGCAGAAACTCTTTCACCAGCTGCAAGGCGCTTGCCCAGGTGAAGCCTTTCAGGGTCTTCAGCTTCGGCGTGCCGGTGCGGAAGCCTATCACGCCGTGGGCCATCTCGAGGCTCTTCTTTCGGGTGAACAGCTCTGCCTGGTTCTCCGTGGCGTAGGCCTGGAGCGTATCGAAGGCTTTGTCCTTCTCATCTTCCAGTTCTGCCAACTTACTCGCATACTTCTCGCGGATCTTGGCGCACTGCAGCTCGATGTCTGCCGTGATTTTCGCACTCTGTGCGTCAGCCTTGGCGTAGGCGGCAAACGCTTCGTCGGCGGCTTCTCTGGTCACGCCGGTGATGATCACTTTCTTTTCTCTTTTTGCCATTGTCTTTTTGTTTGTTTTGATGGTTGATATTGTTATTGTTTATTCGTCCGAGTCCTGCCATTCGGCAAGAAACTGCAGGCGTTCTATCTCGTCTTTCAGTTCGTCAAGGAGTATGGCAAACTGTTCGTTGCTCAGGTCCACCGTGCGCTGGCGCACATAGTGGATGATGTCGGCTATCGCTCGTTTCATAGGCGTTCAGCAGCTGGGGGCGTTGTCGCCCATGGGGATGATGCACACGGTTTCTCTTGCCGTATTCTCGGGCTCCGTAGCCTTGGGCTTCAGTCCACCCTTGCGCTGGATGGAGCGGAGCTTTACAGAGAGGGCGTCCAACTCGTCGTTGCCCAGCCGGGCGAAAGGCTTGCCGGCGATGCGCGGGTCTTCGCAGAAGGCGTTGATGCGGGTCCAGTCGGTGGTGTCGAGGCCGAGCTGCTGCATGAGCTTCAGGCAGACGCTGCGGTGCTTCCGCTGGGCGTCCTTGGCGGTGCGGAGCAGGCGGGCGGTGGCGCCTTCGAGCTTGTCGCACATCGTGTCGTACTCCTTGCGGGTCATCTCGCGGAGCGAGGTGGTGCGCCCGTCGGTGAACTGGCTCACCACGCCTTCCTTGAACTCCTCGCCCAGCTCCTTGGTGGCAAACTTGTAGTGTTTGTTCACGATGCCGTAGAAACGGGCATAGTTGGTTACTTGCTGTTCCATGGTTTTGCGTTTTGGATTCTTTGATAGCTTACGTAGTTGGCCCTTGCGTCCGACAGCAGATCCACCACGTCGGCGGAGAAGTTGTCGAGGATGTCGGTGTCGAGCAGCGGCACGTCGTCCATGCAGATGTACACGCGGTCTTCAAACTCTCTCACTTGGATGCGTCGCTGGGCTTCTTCCCTCAGCTGCATCTCGTGGCGCATCTGGCGCCTTGCCTTGCGCTCGGCTGCACGTTCGGCGAGCCATGCGCCCATTGTCTTCATTACGTTCATAGTTCTTCGTTACATTTATTTGTGTTATTCGTTGGTTTCCACTTTATCGTTATCTCGGCATCCACCCGCCCCTGGCCTCGGCACACGGGGCATATCCTTACCACGTCGTCGCCCCAGCGGTCGTCGTAGACAAATGTGCCGCGCCCGTGGCAGTAGCCACATTCCATGCCGGGGCTTGTCAGCCGTTGCTCGGTGCTCAGGTAGTCGGGTGGTGTGAGTTCCACCATGTGCTTCAGTTTGCTCATCGTCGCCCTTTCTATTCGTTGTACACCTCCACGGCTTTCTCTTCCCAGATGGTGTAGTATTCGCTCACGTTGCCGGAAT
>CAVBXD010000063.1:0-6428 GCA_963599465.1 Oscillospiraceae bacterium
TACGCCTATGTGTTCAAGACGCACCAGATAGAGAACCTCGACTTCGACTTCATGTTGGGCAACCTCTCGCTCGACAAGAAGATGACCTACTTCCTCGTTGAGGCTACGCCCGACGAGACGGGCACGCTGAAAACCAACGTGGAGCTGTGCGTGGGTGGCGAAGTGACCATCGCCGGTGCCGACATGGTCAACAAGAAGCTCGCCAAGCTCCCGATGAAGCTCACGTTGCCGGAGATTAAGTTCTGCAACATGCGCATCGCCAACAACAAGGAGTTTACGTCGGTGTATGAGAGCACGATGCAGAAGGCTGCACGCGATGCAGCCAAGGCCACTGTGCTCAGCATGAAGAGTGAATGGACGAAGAGCAATAAGGACGAGGATGGCAAGACGGGTGTCAGCTCCGAAGAGGAGGGCAAACTGGAAGACACAGGCAACTTCTATTGGAGCTTCGGGCAGTGGGGCTATTCGTCACCGCAAAAGAAGATCGGTCCGTTCAAGTTTGAGCTGAAGGGATGGAATTTCAAGCTCAACAAGGAGGACAACGAGTCGTATGTCGGCATCACGCTCGACGGTGCCATATCGTTCTGCGACGAGCTGAAGCTCAGTGCGTCGACCAAACTCGAGTTCCAGGCTTGGGTGCGCAACCTCGACAAGGTGAAGGGCGTGGGCGACATCAGCAAGCTCAGCCTCGAATATAAAGAAGTCAAGTTCCATGAAGCAACATTCGGTTTCAGCACCGTTGGCTTCAAACTCGACGGAACACTCGAGTGTGCGGGCGACGGCACCAGCGACAAGGGCTACACCGGCACGCTGAAGGCCGACATCGGCGAAGGCCTGTTCAAGGTCGATGTGATGGGCGGTTACTACGACCATGAGGAAGACAACAACAACTATAGTTGGGGCTTCTTCAACATCAAGCTGGGCGGAACGTGTGGCATCCCCATCCCGCCGCTCAAGATCAGCGACATTGCCGGAGGCATGTACTTCAACTGCAAGTACAATGCCAAGGACGAGGCGCACCCCACCCCGAAGCAAGGTGTGATAGGCATCATCGCGGGCATGGGCATAGCCACTGCCGACGGCGTTACGTTCAAAGGCAAAATGGAAATGGTGTGCGTGGTCGAGAAGTCGGGCGACAGTTATGGTTTGACTTCGTTTATGTTCAACGGCGACGTGTCGTGCATGAGCGGCTTGCTAACCTCAAAGGTCAGCATGGAATACGAAAGCAATGACAAAGACCAGTATTTCCAGCTCAACATCACGGCTGAGGCATCGGCTGCAGGCGCGTTGAAAGGCGTACAGGAAAAGATGAACGCCCTGGAGACGAAGCTCAAGGCGCTGAAGGAAGATGTGGATGTGGCAAGCGAGAGCGTGCAGAAGAGCCTGAAAGGAATGTTTGCCGACAAGCAGACCGAATCATCTAATTATAAGAATAATATATCCAAATATAATGAGAAGCAGAACAAAGACAAGTCGTCTTCTTCGGCTACGGTGGGTAAGGTGACGGTTTCGCTTGACCTCCGCATACAGACGAAGAAGGACGGAAAGAATCTCTCATCGTGCTTGTGGCACGTCTATCTGGGCAAACCGACCGAGTCGGAGCGTTGCCAGTTCATCCTTGTCGACTTCAACACGAAGATTGTTAAGGTCGGTGCAGGTGCCAATGCTTACCTGTGCATCGGCTCCGAACTGCCCGACGATGGCAAGCTGCCTCCTATCCCGACCAAGGTGCGCCAGTTCCTTGATGGTGGCGAACATGGTTACGCTTCCAGCGATGACATCTCGAAGGCTGAGACGGCACGCACTTCTGCCAAAGCCAAATTCTTCGCCAATGCGAAGGTCAACGGAGGCGTTATGGTTGGCGCATCGGTTTGGGGATACGTTAACGTTGATTTGGGATTGTTCTATGGCGATATGGGCATAACGGCGGGCTTTGATATCTCGGTAAGAAAGCTGTCGGACAACTCGAAGTGTATGAACATCGGCGGCACTCCTGGAAAGAATGGATGGTATGCCGAAGGTCAGCTTTATGCTTACCTCTATGCCAAGTTCGGTCTCAACATCAATCTTGGTTTCTTCAAGAAAAAATTCGACATGTTCGACGGTGGGTTGGGCGGAGTATTCCATTGCGCATTGCCTAATCCCAACTACTTTACGGGCAAGGCTCGCATCAAACTGAAGATGCTCGGCGGACTGGTCAACATCAACAAGTCGTTCGAGTTTGAGTGTGGTCAAGTTTGCCAATTGTATCTCGGCGGTGCGCTCGACAACTATAAACTGTTTGAGAGCTGCAACATCGGCAGCGAGACGTTGGACGACGCAACGAAGAATCCGATAGAATGGGAAGTGCAGAAACGCCCCGTGGTCTATACGCAGGGAGACCTCAACTCTATTATCAGGGTTATCGATCCGACCGATCGTGACCGAATAGCCAATTCGTCGGCAGGCGATGGCAAGAGCGACAATGCGCTCGACGACATGGCAAGTCGACAATTTAAGTTCTCTATGTACGGAAACTGTCCGGTGTTGATTAGGGAGTACGATAGCAAGAATAACGTGACAAAAAATAAAGTCACAAAGTCGTATAATGCTAGCTATACTGTTGATAGGAACAGCGTCATCATCGACTTTGACCAGTTTAAGCGCAACAAGATTTATCGCTTGACACTCACGGGTAAAGCATGGGAGTTCTACAACAGTTGTTGGCGTAACACCCAGCAATGGGATTCGTTGAAGAACAAGTATGTGGAGGTAGAATGGACGCAGTCGAAAGATTTCTGGATTGTTACTAACAACAATGCCGAGAGAGAAATCGACGACAAGGACGACTTGCAGAATTACGTTGCCGTGGCTTATCCAAGCATGTCGAGTAACGGAGTGGCAGGTAAACAAATTATATATGGTAAGGATTATATGACTACAGACATGCAAGGTACCCTTACATCGCGTACGGACTATCCGAACCCGGCGGCAATCGAAGACATCGAGCGCCCGACCATTTCGCTTACGCGGAAACTCAAGAACAAGCTCTATTGCAAGGATACCGACGGTAAGCTCACATGGATCTTGACTGATAGGACGACGGGAGAACAGTTGAAGAGCGAGAACTTGTGGATTGAGGAAAATGGCGTGTCGATACTGACACCGAAGTCCAATTTCTATAATATAAAGAAAGGCAAACGCTATGTCATACGCCTTGTATACGAATGGACAGAGACCCATACCGGTGCTTGGACTTGGAGCCCATACAAGACTTACGTGGTCTATGGCAGCTCGCGTAACGCTATATATAATATGTATGCAAAGAATTTTAATACAACTATCAGCACAACTAGTGGACGTAAACCGCTATACCGCATAGACGTTCAGCAAGTGGACTTGATGAATGTCAGCGATGGTGGTGTGGAAAGCAACGTGTTTAGCGATTATGGGACATATAAAGATTCATATAAGAGCACGACGTCTTCTTCAAGCTATAGGCAGAATACCACGTCATACAATGCTGGCAAGCTGAAGTTTAAGGTGACTATCTACAAATACGGACAGAAGACTATGCAAAAAAAACATTTCAAGAACCTCGCCTTTATGAATGCAGATGCTTACAGAAGCTACACGAACAAAACCGATTACTTCGACGACGCGCCTTTGTATTCGCGCTACTTCCAAGCTGAAGTGTTGCAGAACTTAGTAAGGGCAAACAACGAATTTTGGGGTTCTTGGCACGACGATACATATTTTGTGGGCCAAATGAAAATGAAATCTTACTTCCCGACATTCGATTACGGAGCACCTAGACCTATGCCAAAAGTAATGATGGATCCACGAGTGTATCTGTCGTATCTTAGCGGCATGTTCTTTATTGGCGGACACAGGTATGAGTCGGGTAAGAATGATTTGAACTATAGCAAGATGAATCTTCAGTCGCTTTACGTCTCATCACGGTACGGAAGTTGGGAGCAAACGCTTGGTAACAAGAATTCAACCTATCAAATACAAGGCGGATACAATACGCTTACCGATTATACATTTATGTACTTACAACGGTTGCAAAAAATAACAGGCTCCACTTATCCATTGTTCACCGATGGCAGTCAAGAGTTCGAGTCTGCTCTTGGAACGAAGAGTGATGCTCGACTTACTGATTATCACTACTTGAACAGAAAGACCTATACGGGGATTATAGTTGACCTATATAATAGTTGTACATCTGCGTCCAAGAAGATAATCAACACGTTCCCAGAAATCAATTGGAGTAAGAAATATTGGAGGGCTTTCTTGCAGTTGTATGCCGGCACAACGAAGGATCTAGCACCGAATTCAACTTGGTTTACGATAAAAGTACCAATCGATCAGTTTGCCATCGTGTGGAATGGTGCCAATCTGGATGGCATGAACATTTCGAAGACCATCAAGTTGACGGACGCTGCAAGCAAATATCGCCATCCGCGCATCGACAAGGGAGACCAGTTCGGTAGGCGTCTGTATGCCTCGGCACTTGGCAATAAGTCGTGCGCTCCAAGCGATTGCCAAGATTATTACCATAAATTGTTGTTCAGTGGTGCAGCGGTGAGCAAGATAAACAACTATACGATATCGTTCTATTGCTATCGTGTGAATGCCTGGGATATAGACAACAAGCAATGGACGGTGTACACCGGGAACAATGTGCCGTATTTCAGGGGAAGCAAGACGGAAAAGCTCTCGAAACTTATCATTAAATATGGTTATAACTTGCATTAGTCTGACATCGTGGAACAAGCAGAACAAGTAAAGATGAATATAAAAGCAAGAGATATGAAGAAAGGCAATGGCATGAAAACACTGCTGTGGGCGACAATCGTTGCCCTGTGCACACCGCTGGCGTTCGCCATGGGCGTGTCAACCTCGTCGCGAACGGCAGGTGTCAACGACACGATTGAAGCCGGCAGTGGCGATACAATAGGGATTGGCAATGAGTTTTATGAGGGCGCGTCCATCTCTAAGGCCGACTCGCTCCTTATGGACAGTCTGCGTCGGCAACAGCGCGACTTGGACGAGATGAACGTCTACATCAAAGGCTTGGCGCGAACCTATGGCGATAGTGTGGTGGTGCGGTGGGCAATCGGCTCTTATCCAGAGTGGTATTACTTGGCGCGGACCGGCGTGAGCATCTTCCGTCACGACGAGAGCAGCAAGCAATTTGACCTTGACACCCTCGCCATGGGACTGAAGCCGCTCTCGCTCGAGCAGTTCAAGCAGCGTTATCCCGACACCAACGACTCCATTGCCTACATGGCGATGGGGGCCGTCTACGGAACGGGCGACCTCCGGCCCGAACAAACCAAGTATGAACCGGGAACGATAGGCGCCTTCTCTGCCCTGGAGGAAGACCAGAAGATGAAGTTGCTGGCTGCATTGATGTCGTCAGAGTGGCGTCCCGACGTGGCCGATGCGCTCGGCATGCGGTGGGTGGACCGTACGGCGCAGAAAGGCAAGACCTATTCTTATTTCATCCTTCCGACCGTGCCCGACACCACCGGCCGCAACCGCATCATGCCGGCACAGATAGAGAACATCAAGAACGAGCGTTACAAGACGCAGCCTTACGACATCACCATTACCGACAGCATCATGGGGCATGGTTCGGTGATGCTGCGCTGGAAGGATCCCGTCAACAGCACCTTTGAGATCTATCGCCGCGAGGTGGGCAAGAAGACGTGGGAGAAGGTGAACCAGGCTCCTTACGCGCCCCCCTTGTTCGGCAACAGCGATGAGATACAATACAATCACGAGTCGCGGCATATCGGCACCTACGAGTATGCCGTGCGAGCCCACGATGCCTTTGGCGACCTTACGGAGATGAGCGCGCCGCATAAGGTGCACTTCCCCGACATGCTTGCCCCCGAAGCTCCCGTCATTTCGCGTATCGTTATCGACCGTCCCAATCAGGACAAGCCGTGGGAGAAAATCTATGCCAACATCTTCTTCCACAAGGACACGATGGAGGCAGACTTCGTGCGGTATATCCCGATGTATTACAGCGACCGCGATACCAGCAAGACGTGGAAGCTGCTTACCGACCAGTATATCGCGCCCACCGACACCATGTTCCGCATTGATGTGACCAACGTGTCGAGCGGTATGGTTACCATCGCTGCCGTCGATACGGCGGAGAACATAGGCTACGCGTTTCCGCAGCGCATGCGCATAAGGAAGATGCGCCCGCCCAAGGCACCCACCCATCTGAAAGCCCTTACCGAGCTCGACGGCACGGTGGTGCTGTTGTGGGAAATGGAAGACACGCTCGACCTGCACTATTACGATGTGCTGTTCAGCAACGCTCCCGACCACGAGTTTGTAAGAGCCAACAAAGACCATGTCTATCAGCGGCAGTTTACCGACACCATTTCGGTGGATGCCAACGAACGCTACATCTATTACACCGTGCG
>CAVBXD010000064.1:0-6412 GCA_963599465.1 Oscillospiraceae bacterium
AGACACCAAGAAACACGTACCATCTCTGCCTGACGGAACTCCTCCAAATAGAGTTCACGAGCACGTTCTGCCATGATGTCGCCAATATTGACGGTAGTATACATCTTCTTGGCGTTGGCACGCTTACGAACCGCATTGACATCCTCGGCTGCGCCTGCAGCATTTCCCTGATAGAACTTAGCCTCAGCACGAAGCAAATATGTATCAGCCAAGCGGAACAAATACATATCGCCGTTGGCACCCTTGCCAGAAGCACCCTGGAACTGGTTAGCTCCCATATTCTCCTCATTTGGAGTATCCAAAATATAGAGTTGGTAAAGTGGGGTTGGGTACCAGCTACGAATGGTGTCGGAACATAGAATCTCGCCCTTCTTGACTACTACCTTACCATCCTTCACATAATCTTCGGTCGCATAAAGTTGGTAATTCTTCCCATAAAAATCCGACTTCGGATTATTATACTTGAAGTCTTCCATCTCCATCCAGTTACCCACCTCACGATTATGACGAAGATCCTGCCAGTCGGTCTCACCATCCTGATTCCAAATCGTCTTATTGTAGAAATAAGAAGTACGGTTCAAGGCGATGCCACGACCTGCCACGCGTACCCAGTCCAACGTTTCGTTGTAGCTGGCATTGTTGCGGGCGATATTCTGACCAGGGCCTGCGGTTCCATGAGGGTCACGTATCACACCATTGCTCCAATGCACGAACATAGCACGCATCACATTATATGTGGTGAAGTTCTGGTCGTTGGAGTTCACGATTGGCATGATGGTCTCCTTGTTAGCAGGGTTGCAGATATTTGGAGTGCGATGCAAGTCCCATACCACATTGCGAGTAACCTTCCATGTCTTTTCATTACCAGAAGGCTGCCATGTGCCGAAAGGCTCTGTCATTAATTTCAAGCCATGATTGTTAATCAAGTCAGTGGCCATTGCCTCTGCCTTGGCATACTCACCATTGACAAGATACACCTTGGTAAGCAAATGCCTACATGCCTCATTGTTCACCTGTCCCACATAAGACATCTCCGACTGATTAGGAACATGCTCCACAGCAAACTCCAAGTCATTTTGCAACATCTGGAAGATGGCAGCCTTACTGGTAGACTTGTAGTTCTGCTTAGGAACCGTGAGCAACTTGGTAATCAAAGGGATATCACCAAACTGCAAGGCAAGGTTGTAATAAGCATACGCTCTATGGAAATAAGCGCGTCCCTTGTAAGCATCCCTTACCTTATCGTCCAGCCCTTGTACCTTATCCACATAGGAGAGCACAGAATTGGCATACTTCACCAGTGCAAAGCCCTCATTCCAGAAACGCTGCATATAGTTGCCGTCGCCACCTGTACCCATACCTGAGGTTGGAGTCAGCTTGGCATCGAAATTGTCTTGAAATCCACCACCAGCATCCGTCTTGGCATACATGCCGACATCAGACAAATAGTAGTTGGTGGCCAAACCTACGTTGTTCCAGTTGCCATCAAGCACATACGTCTTCAACTGCTTGTCACATTCGGTCATGGCTGCTTCCAGTCCACTCTCCGTGCTATAAGTGGTAGTTGGCTCATAGAAAGAAAGAGGATCCTGCTTCAAGAAATCATCGCCGCAAGAGACCATTGTGCTCGCCAAAGCGATGAAAAGTCCTCCTCTATAGATGTTTTTTATATTATTTTTCATTGTGATAAATCTTTTAGAGTGTTACATTAATACCAAACTGGAACTGACGGTTTGCGAAGCCACCAGTCTCTGGGTCACCATATTCCCAGCTGCTGAACGTGCAAACATTGTTGATGCCAGCTGTCACATGTACTCTCTCAACACCTACCTTGCGGGTAATCTCCTGCGGGATGGTATAACCCAAGGTGATATTGTCCAGACGCACGAAACTGCGGTTGTAAAGTTTCTGCACACCAGTGCATCCTGAAGGACCTACGGCGTTCAGACGGGCATACTTGTTGGTTGGATTGTCAGGAGTCCAATATTCCTTCTTGTAGGTATTACAAGTATTAGTGAACATTGAACCAGAGTTATCACCATTCAAATAGTTACCGCTCAAGCTCTTATGACCCATATAAGAGTACATAGAGAAAGAGAAGGTCAAGTTTTTGAAGAACGTGAAGTCGTGGCGCATGTTCCAATAGATAGGGGGATTGGTTGTGCCCAGATAAACCTTATCATTGTCGTTGTAAACAGGAGTGCGAGTTCCGTCTTCGTTTATTTTGTCATCCTCGGTGTAATTGTTCTTAACCTTAGGGTCACCCGGCTTCTGGTTGACCTTAGCGGCTTCTGCAGCCTCATCAGCTTGCCAGATTCCATCTACTTCCCAGTACCAAATCTCACCAATTGGCTTGTCGATATACCAACCGTTGGAAGTATCGCTGCGCTCATTGCCATTCTCATCATAGTCGTAATACAAGTGCTTGATACGGTTCTTGTTGTAAGAGAAGCCAACGCTTGTATTCCACTTGAAATTAGGCGTATCGATGTTCCTTGAGTTCAAGGTGATTTCAATACCAGAGTTGGTCACCTCACCCAAGTTGGTGGTGATGCTGCTGAAACCAGTGAAGTTTGGCAAACGCTGCGCCATGATCATGTCCTTGGTAATCTTGTGATACCACTCGATGCTACCCGACAGACGCTGACCGAGAACAGAGAAGTCGAGACCCACGTTGACAGCAGAAGTCTTTTCCCACTCCAAGTTCGGATTTGCCAAACGGCTTATCACGAGCGCATTCAGGATAGTCTGATCGGTCTTGCCATAGTTATAGTAAGCCATTTGACCACCACTTGACAAGTTGGCAAGAGCTAAATATGTATCTGCCAAAGAACGGTTACCATTGGTACCATACGAGAGCCTCAACTTTCCATAGTCGAGCCAAGGCTGCTTCAAGAAGCTCTCTTCAGAGAACACCCAGCTGCCACCTGCAGACCAGAAAGTAGCCCATGGATTGTTGGAACCGAAAGCTGAATAACCGTCACGTCTAACAGTACCCGTCACCATATATCGGTCATTGTAGCCATAGAACAAACGGCCGAGGTATGCAGCTGCCGTAGAATGGGTATCAGAAGTCCAGAACGAGCTCTGCTCCTTGTTGGCACCTGTAATATAGTGGAAGCCCAACACGTCAGAAGGCGTGATGTTGCGTGCCTCGATATTGTCGCTCCAATAACGGTTCTCCTCTGCCTCTTGAGCAACGGTCACCGTGAAATGGTGCAACTTGTTGAAAGTTCTATCCCATGTAAGGGTATTGTTCAATGTATAGTCGAAACTCTTCGATGACTTTCTGTTTGCACCGCGGGTCGAGGCTGTGCTGTTAGGCAATTCGGCAGAGAGGAAATAACGGTCGTAGTGCCACTGGTAACGTGGAGCGATGTTGAACTGATAGGTGAAGCCCAATGGCAATGTAACCTTGGCATTGAAGATGGTGTTCAATATGGTCTGTCCCTTCTCCAAGTCAATATACTGCTGGTCGAAATGATAGTTGTAGCCACCATTCGTCGGGTTTCCACTACGCGGATACTGCACCTCATTGCCATTCTCGTCGTAGCGCGAAGCATAAGGAGACTCACGCAACTGGTTGTCATCCCAATAATTGCTTCCCAGTGGCACGGGGCTTGACTCATCGGAACGATCCTGGAAATTCACGTTTGCACCCACTTCCAGCCAATCAGTAATCTTAGCGTTGATCTTCATGTTGCTACGGAAGGCATGGTAATCATCACCCTGAATAGCACCCTGGTTATTCAAGTAGCCAAAGCTCATGTAATAGTTCACCTTTTCTGTTGCACCAGAGATGCTTGCATTATAATCCTGATTAAAACCTGTGCGGAAGGTGGCATCCTCCCAATCATAGGTCTTACCTGCCAAGAAATTAGACATCACGGTAGCAGCATCAGCGTCGAATCCCATACGGCGCGCATACAAGGACAGAAGGCTCTCGTCTGCGCCTAAGGTCTTGGCACCCATTGAAGCCCACTGGTCTGAAGTGAGACCATACAACCTTTGGGCATTCTCCACATTATCATAGTAGCCAGCTGGTACACCGCTGTCCTTACCATAGTAGCCCCACTTGCCATTCTCATCATAACCATAGGTGGTAGCCTTGAACCAGTCCTCACGATAGGTCATATACTCAGAGGCAGAGAACACCTTGCGATAGTTTGCCTTGGTATTTGCTGCCAAGTTGGCACCTACGCTGATAGTTGGTTTGCCTGTCTTACCTTTCTTGGTTGTAATGATGATGACACCGCTGGCTGCCTTCGCACCATAAATGGCTGCCGAGGAAGCATCCTTCAGCACATCAATCTGCGCAATATCATCAGGATTGATCTCTGAAAGCTCACCACCAAACTGCATACCGTCAAGGACGATCAATGGTGAGTTGTGAGAATCGGCTGTATAAAGAGAGTTCTGTCCACGCAACTGAATGGAAGCACTTGATCCCTTTGCAGAAGAGTCGAAACCAATCTGAAGACCTGGAGTTCCACGCAACAAATCCTGTACGGAGCCAGGGTTCTGGTCTGCCAACTTGTTGGGGTCAATCTGCACGACGGCACCCGTCAAGTCTTTCTTACGCATGGTACCATAACCAACGACTACCACCTCGTTCAATGACTGGTTGTCTTCCTGCATCACTATTTTGAGGGATCCACTCCCCACTTTCACGAGTTGCGTCTTATAACCGATATAAGACACCTCCAATGAAGACCCCTTCAGAGCATTCAAGCTAAAGTTACCATCCAAGTCGGTAACTGCACCGCCCTTCTGACCTTGTACTTTCACGGTTGCGCCAATGACTGGCTCACCCGTAGAGTCCAACACCTGTCCCTTAACAATCCCTGCTTGCTGCACTACTTGAGTATCAGGAGCTGCCATCACGGATTGTGGAACGCAAGCGACACCCGTGGCTATCGCTGTCAATGCCATCAATCTTCTTGACGAAGTTATTAGATGTACTTTTTTCATTTAGTTTTTATTAAAAGTTAGTTTTAGTTTTCTTAATTCATATAGATATCGAACCGACACTTTCTGCCTTAAAACAAGATTATGTCATCCGCATTACAAATACAAAATTCGTTTTTATCCGTTAAAAATAAGGGAACAATTCGTCAGGATTAGGGCATATTTCGCTATTTTTACTCTTTTTACCCTTACTTTTAATACTTTTTTAAACAAATCTCTAAGTAAACCATACCACAGCGCACTGGCACAGGAGCAATATCCACCTCGCCCCATTGTCACCTCCGGGGCGATATTGAGCAAAATGTATTGGGTGACAAATCGCTAAAAAAGCTGGCAAAAGGGAACAAATATCCAAATAACATGTTTACCTTTGCACCCGACAAAGGAGATGAAAAGATAACCAACTGATTGTAATCAATGAGACGACTTATACATATTATATTATTCACGATTATCTGTCTTTCCGCCAAGGCAGGAATTTTTCCATACCGTTACCTTGCGCCCGTCGCCATCTCACCAACCGAGGAAGTAACCTGCATGTTCTTCGACAAGGACGGCATGATGTGGGTGGGCACCAACGCTGGCGTCAAGTCGTATGACGGCTACCAGGTGAAGACCTATAAGTCGAGTGCCTTTCAGCCTGGCATCTTGCCCAACAACACCATCCGATCCATCGCCGAAGACCACAATGACAATCTATGGCTTGGCACTCGCAACGGACTGGTGAGGATGAACAAGCGTACAGGCGAGTTCAAGACCTTTTTCCTCCCCAACCAGGGACAGTGCATCATCTACATGCTCCACGTCACCCATGATGGCACTCTCTGGATAGGTACCGATGGCGGCCTAACCTATTTCGATGCCCAAAAAGAGTCGTTCCATACATTCAACAATCAGAACACTTGGCTCATTGATGAGTATGGACACAAGAACCGTATCACCAACTATAGCGTGAAGAGTCTCATCGAGGACAGAAATGGCGACCTTTTCATCGGCACTTGGTCGGCAGGGTTGCTGCGCATGAAGCGTGGCAGCAACGTGATGCAACGCTATCCTAAGCTCAACACCACCAATTCCGCCTACTCGCTCTTTCTCGACAGCCAGCATCATCTCTGGGTAGGAACATGGGGCTATGGCATCATACGCATCGACAACCCCGACGACATCAAGCATCCCGTATACCACCAATATCCATATAGTACCAGCCTGTTTGACACCTTTTACAAAGTAGTGGAAGACCCTGTCAGCCAGAAACTGTGGGCTTGCACACGTGAAGGAGTATGCTATATTGACCCCAAAGAGCCTAACGCAGAATGGCAAAAATATACCGAGATAGGCTCCAACAGCCTAAACATCAACAACGACATCGCCACCGATGGTTATGGAAACATCTGGCTCTGTACCCAAAACTTTGGCATCATGCAGCTGGACACCAAGCCTTCCT
>CAVBXD010000065.1:0-5779 GCA_963599465.1 Oscillospiraceae bacterium
CTCCTTCGTTTGAGATATTTTCTGAAATTTTGGTGCACGTTTGTTACGCGAAGGGTGTTTTACAATAAAAGTATATTGGTAATCAATTACTTATGTGCTTAGAAAAACTTACGAAGTAAAGTATCTTAGGATAGTTCCCAAGTATCTTAACTTACTTGGCGATGTATCCTAAGATACTTTTTTCATGCCGTTTTGTGAAGTAGTACTTCGTTGGGATGTTTTTTTGCGAAACCTTTCTGAAAGTTCACTCAAAAGTATTGCTGTCCGGTAAAACTCCGATGAGAATAACAAATTACGGAAGAAATAATTATGCAAGTTTTGCATATTGCTCAATACTTATTACATTCTACCAAGATTTAGTAACAAGTAGAGGCTATGGACCGAGTACTATATGTGCAAAATTTGCACATACCAAGAAATACAAGCATTGGATGAGTATTTTACCGCAGATTATTTTTCCGATTTTGATATTTTTATTACATTTGCCCTCGAAGAAATAAGTTTTTACAAGCTTCCGCATTCTCCCACTCTACGCAATGGCATTGCTACAACAAGTAGGACATTCGGATTAAAATTAGCATAAGGAAATGAAACAATACTACGTGAAGCTCATGGCCATGGTGCTGCTGGTTGCCAACTACCATGTAGCCCATGCCCAGAATGAGAGTCAACAGACAGTATCTTCACCTCTGTATGGCAAGTCTATCAATGTGATAGGCGACAGTTATGTAAAGAACCACCGCCGGCCATACCAGGAGGCTTGGCACTATCTTGTGGCAGAGAAGTACAAGATGAACTATCGCAACTATGGACGCAACGGCCGTTGTCTGGTCTTCGACCGCAGGGCGGAGAAATGGGGCGAACCGATGCTGGAGTATTACAAGGAGATGAACGATACGGCCGACTATGTGCTAGTGGTTGGCGGTCACAACGATGCCGACTATATAGGTCGTGGTAAAGGAACCCTCCAACAGTTTGAAGTGGGCCTGGATAGCCTTTGCCGTGGTTTGACAGCGAAGTATCCTACCGCCAAGTTAGCTTTTGTCACTCCATGGCGAGTACCAAGACCGGCATTCGAAGAAGTTGTCTCAACTATCGTGAAGGTATGCGGCAAATACTCCATCCCCGTGTTCAATGCAGCGGAGCGTTCGGGTATCTATGTCTGGGATGCGGCTTTTCGCAAAATTTATTTCCAAGAGCCTAACGATACTGCCCATCTCAATGCCAAAGGCCATCAACTGTTCTTCCGCAAGGGCGAAACATTCCTTGAGGGGCTGTAAATGCAACACAATATACATTAAGAAGATAGAACATATATAAGAAGTACACGATGTATCAGAAATTCATCATCAATCAAGACGGTGTTCTCCGCTTCGGGCATGTATATCTCCATCGGGATATGCTTGCTTTGGGTGAGCGGTGCGTATATGGTGGTGGACGGTGGAAGATTGACGAAGGGCGTGGTGCGATATTGCTCTATGGCCGTTCGTTCGATTTCGGCCCGCCAGACTTCGACTTTGTTCGTCGGATAGACTGGAGTGGCATTGGTGGCAAGCCCGTGCCTTTGTTTTTCCTTCCCAACTGGCCCGATGAGGACGTGCTTGAGCCCGTATTAATCCATTAGGTGTTACGCCGCCTCAACAGCCTCTCTTCTCAACTTCCGCCAATGCGCCCGGTAGTACATGAGCATCATCACGCCCGTGACCGCCCACGATGCGGGGTAGACCATCATCAGATGACTAAAGTCGTTGCAATGTGGCAATACGGCAAACACCCATACCATGCGAAGCACACAGGTGCCGAAGATAGTAATGAGCGTGGGAGCCATCGACTTACCCATACCCCTCATCGCCGATGCCGACACCTCATAGCTGGCGGCAATAAACTGCACCACCAAGGCACATTGCATCCTCGTCTTGCCAAACTCCACCACGTGCGGGTCTGCCGTGAAGAAACCGAGGAAGAAATCGTCCTGCCAGGTAAATCCCCAGTTGCACAAGGCACAGGTCAACGCTCCCATCACCATGCAAATCCAAAAGATGCGGTTCACGCGGTCGAGCTTGCCCGCACCGTAGTTCTGTCCGATGAAGGTGATAGCAGCCCCATTGAACGCCCCAATGAAGAAATAGCTGTAGAACTCGAAGTTGAGTGCCGCTGCAGAACCGGCAATTGCCGCGTATCCATATCCATTGATGGCAGTCTGCACCACGACATTGGAGAACGAGAACACCATGCCTTGTAGCCCAGCCGGCACACCTATCTGGAGCATCCTCTTGAGTTCCTTCCAATCGATGCGCATTTCCCGAGGATGCAGCCGGAAGGGGTCCTTCTCGTGTAAGAGGATGTAGACTATGAGTCCGGCACTCACGGCATTGGCGATGCTCGTGGCAATTGCTACACCCGCCACACTCATGTGGAAGACGATGACGAAGACGAGGTTGAGGAGAGTGTTCACGATGCCCGCCACAACCAGGATGTAAAGCGGTCGCCGCGTGTCGCCCATGCTGCGCAGTATCGCCGATCCGAAATCGAAGATCATAAAGAAGGGGATTCCCAAGAAATAGATGCGCAGGTAGAGCACAGCCATGTCAAGTACGTCGGCAGGCGTGTTCATCATCGTCAGGATGGGCCTTGCCACACAGATGCCCAACAGCATAAGGAAGAGACCGCTCACCAAGGCAGCTATGCCCACCGTGCCCACGGCGTCGCGGATGCTTCGCCGGTCATCCTGTCCGATGTGGTTGGAGATGATCACGTTGGCACCCATCGACACGCCCATGAAAAGGTTGATGAGCAGACTGATCACCGGTGTGTTGCTTCCCACTGCAGCCAAGGCCTGACTGCTGGCAAAGCGTCCCACCACCGCCACGTCAACAGAGTTAAACAACTGCTGCAGGATGCTACTTGCGGCAAGCGGCAGCGTGAAGACGATAATCTTCATGAACAGAGACCCATGGAGCATATCCACTTGGTTTCTTGTTTTCGATTGATCCATCACAATGCTCTTTGTTTTTTAACGTGCAAAGGTACTACTTTCTTATGTACCATTCCTCACACTCTCATAGTTTCTCCCTATTTTTCGTAAAGAATTAACCTTTTTACGTTTCAAAGTTCTTCACTTGAATCGTTTTTTGTATTTTTACAATCCAAGAAGAATATCAACAGAACAAGAATGATTGATACAAGACTTAGGGTTTTCAGAAGTGTAGCCACCCAACTTAGCTTCACAAAGGCGGCTGGCGAGCTATTTATCAGTCAGCCCGCCATTACAAAACATATTCAGGAGTTGGAAAAGGAATATGGGGTGCGACTATTCGACAGGATTGGCAATCGCATCCAGCTTACCCGTGCCGGCCAGTTGCTGCTCGACCATGCCTGCAAAATCGTCGATGCATATCATGACCTTGACTTCGACATGAAGAAGCTGAGCAAGAAGTCGGAAGGAGAGCTTCGCATCGGTGCCAGCACCACTATCTCACAGTATGTCTTGCCGGAGATGATAGCGAAATTCAGAAGGCGGTATCCCGACATCCGCCTCACTCTCTTGAGCGGCAACACGCACGAGATAGAGGAGGCCCTCGCGTCAGGGCGCATAGACCTTGGCATGATAGAAGGCAGCAAGAGGAAACAGCAGTTTAAATACACGCCCTTCATGGACGACGAACTCGTGGCTATAGTACGTGCCGACAGCCCATTAGCTGAGAAAGACGAAATATCGCTCGACGAACTGCAGCAAATGCCAATGGTACTGCGAGAACTGGGATCCGGCACATTGGACGTCTTCGAGAATGCCATCAAGTCTCACGGCATCGGTCTTTCTGACTTGAACATAGAGATGAACTTCGGCACCACGGAGGGCATCAAGCACTTCGTGGAACATACCGACTGCATGGGCATCATCAGTATCAGAGCAGTCTTTCAGGAGGTTTACGACAACAAGTTCAAGGTCCTGGATATTGAAGGCTGCAAGATTCCACGCCAATTTTGCTTCGCGGAGAAGAGAGGGGCAACGGCTGGAACAGCCAAGATTTTCAAATCATTCATAACCAACGGTTATAGCGGATAGTTATTCTGTATATACAACGTCTCAATGTTTTTCCTACCTTTGCACCCAACAAATTGTAGGTTACATAAACAAAAAGACATGAGATTATCAGAACGAAGGAGCAGTATGCTGCATGGTGTGCTACTCATTACGCTCTTCGCCTGTGCCGCCTTCTATATCGGCGACATGAATTGGGTGAAGGTGCTGTCATTAAGCCCTATGGTAGTGGGCATCATCATAGGTATGCTCTATGCCAACAGTCTTCGCAACAACCTGCCCGACACATGGGTCCCGGGAATCCAGTTCTGTTCCAAACGCATCCTCCGCACAGGCATCATACTCTATGGCTTCAAACTAACCTTGCAGGACGTGATGCAGGTTGGTTTGCCTGCCATCCTCATGGATGCCGTCATCGTTTGCGGCACCATCGGCTTGGGGGTATTCATAGGCAAACTGCTGAAGATAGACCGCAGCATCGCCCTGCTCACAGCATGCGGAAGTGCCATTTGTGGTGCAGCGGCAGTGCTGGGCGTGGATGGTGCCATTCGTCCCAAGCCCTACAAGACGGCAGTAGCTGTAGCAACAGTGGTCATCTTCGGCACACTGTCCATGTTCCTCTATCCCATTCTTTACCGTGCAGGCATCTTCGACTTGTCGCCCGGGATGATGGGACTCTTCACCGGAGCAACGGTTCACGAGGTAGCACATGTGGTGGGTGCCGCCAATGCCATGGGAACCGAGGTAAGCAATACGGCTATCATAGTAAAGATGATACGCGTGATGATGCTGGTGCCGGCCTTGTTGGTAATTGCCTGGACGGTGGCAAGAGGTCTTGGCAAGGTCGGCTCGACAGATACTGCTAACGCCACGAAAGAGAAGACACAGATTACCGTTCCTTGGTTCGCCATCTTCTTTCTGGTTGTCATCGGCTTCAATTCCCTTGGTCTGTTGCCCGAAAACGTAGTGGCACTAATAAACCAGCTTGACACCTTTCTCCTTACCATGGCGATGGCTGCGCTCGGAGCGGAAACCAGCATCGACAAATTCAAGAAGGCCGGATTCAAGCCGTTCCTCCTTGCCGCCCTCCTTTATGTTTGGCTCATCGGAGGCGGTTACTGCTTGGTTAAGTTCGCCATACCTTATATCTCATAACTAGCATAGTCACGCATTTCTCAAATTCAGATTATTGCTGTCCGCTAAATAAATAATTGGATTGAATTTCTCGCTCGAAATTCAATCCAATTATTTATGCGTGCATTTTCTAGCGGACTGCAATAATATTCATGCCGTTTTGTGTGAAGTAGGCTTCGTTGGGCAATGAAGGTAGCTCAGCATGCCTTGCTTATAGTGCAGGAAGTGTTCGGAAGCAATATTCAAGAGGCTCTTCATAATTGGGAAACCTTTACTTGTCCTCAAATCTCTCCTTGTCGAGATACTTGAGAACCTTGGCAGGATTTCCTACAACAACAGCGTAGTCGGGTACGGACTTCGTTACCACCGAAGCGGCTCCTACGATGGCGTGCTTGCCCACCGTGACTCCTGGCAGAATGGCACTTCCGGCCCCAATCCATGCACCCTTGCTGATGTGTACGGGACGGCAGATGATGACATTGCGCTCGTATGGGTCGTGATTGTTGCTGATAAGCTGTACGTTGGCGGCTATCTGTGCGTTGTCCTCGATGGTGATGCCGCCAGCCGACATCATCAGGCAACCGTTCATCACAATGACGTTCC
>CAVBXD010000066.1:0-5738 GCA_963599465.1 Oscillospiraceae bacterium
TGTTGCTCAGGTAATTATAAATAAAGTTAACGCATTAGCTTGCGGAATTAAGGATAATAAACTTTATACGCAAACAGGCGGACATTAATCCATCGGACAACAAGAAAACGAACATTCAAAAATTATGCGATTTCTTTGGCTGCGAAAAAACGACATTAGAAGAAGCGTTGAAAGAACGTGGCTGTACCATTGCAGAGGTGGTTTCGAGTGAAACTGAAACCTTGACAACTGTAGCGGATGTTGTCACCAAACACATTGTTGATTATTGGAATGCCTATATCAACAACAAAGTTAAGGTTCTTGAGCCTATGCTCCCACATTCTGATGAGGTAATCTTTATGCTATCGGCATTATTGAAGAAGCTGGGAATGAAACATATCCTTTCAGAACGAATAGACCGCTATTGTAAGGTGTTCAGTCTTAATGAGCAACCAAACGCTATAGCAGATTATGCGTCATTGACACTCAACAACTTTGTAAGTTCAGTAGGGCGCAACTATATTAAAGAAGAGGACGTTGACAATATTCGTGCGAAAGCAGATAAGTGTCACATTAAAGTTGATTTGAGCTCTTCAGCATGGAATGTAGTTAGAAAACCGCAACCATTATTACAAACTTTGAGTGCATTTGATACCGCATCCGATATAGATACTGTTGACAAATCAACGTTAATGAAACTTCCACTTTGGGACAACTTCCAACGATGGGAGAATTTGGTGACTATAGGTCTACTATATGCAAGCGACATCTCTCATGTTGACCCAATAGCCAATGCTAAAATTAAAACAATCATTGATGTTTGTGAAACTTTATATAAAGGATAAATAAATGGCAGGACATTCATTCTTTGGAAAACAAAAACTCTGTTATACAGAGGCGTCTGACTTTACCGACTATCAAGGTATCGGTCACGACCCTATGTACAAGAGATACGACAGTGTTTTTAGTGTTATCAGAAGAGTTATACCTGTAAATCTGCAACATTTTCTTGCGACTCCAGAATATATGGATGACGAAGATCAGATTTGTTGGCATATTGAGAAATGGCAAGAGCATCCAACCCGTTTAAGTGAACTGTCAGGAGCAGAGTATGACAGATATAAGGGAATACTTGATGACACTATGAAAATATACAAGTCCTCTATTATGGATTTAAGTGGAGAGGATTTGCAGATTATGGCAGGTGCTATTAAATATATCAGTGAAGATAGGGTATATTGTACAGATGACAAGGTGTATCTTGTAGCATGGGGTATGACTCCTGATGTACGTCAGCACAAAGTTATTGGCTCCGTGATTCACGACTTTGAATACATTAAGAAATATAAGATTACATTCGATGTTGGCGAACATGGAACAATTTCAAAACTTGACAAAACCATCAGTCGTGCCGAAGGAGCGATACTATCAAAATTGGATGTTCCTACAGTGGATGTTTGTGAAGGATGGAATTTCACAGGGTGGGTACCTTCGCCTATTGGTCAGATAGTAAACTCAAACTTGACTTTTACCGCCCAATATGATGAAGTTATTTCAGAAACACCGACTGTTCCTCCAACATCCTCTGAACCATCAACTCCACAGGAATCTCCAACAGAAGAACCTGTGACAGAACCTGAAGATGCTTTCTACAATTGCCGTTTTGAAGCAGGTGAACATGGTTCAATCAAAGGTTCGTCTTCATTTAGGAAAGCTGCCAACACTACTTTGTCAAGTGGAGAAATACCTATAGTTATACCTAACAAAGGGTACAAGTTTACAGGATGGAACATATCTCCAAACAATATTCTCGTAGATGAGGATAAAGTATTTTCTGCCCAATACGAGAAAACTTTGCCTTGGTACAAAAGATGGTGGCTGTGGCTTACAGGATTGTGGACAGGTAAAGGTTGCTTAAAATGGTTGTTATGGTTGCTTCTTATAATATTGTTGATTTGGTTGCTATCATGGCTGTTAAGAGGTTGTGGTCACCACTCGTCTGTAAACGGCGTTGTTCCTATTGACACCATTACGAGGGTGGATGGTTCTCGTGTTGATAATAATGGAGCGGTTCGACCAATTACAGGAAACGATGGAAAGTTGCCTGATGACAATATGGTTGTTGCTCCTGTTATGGGTGAAGATGGTGAAGAACCTCCTATTATCGAACAACCAGGTGTACCCAATATTATTGCCAATCGTTTGTTTTTGTATTTGGAAAATGAGAACGACAATGTTGATGCATTGGCACGTGACTTCAAACAAACATATCCAGATGACAAGTATAGTATAATTGGATATGACAAGGAAGTAAAATTGCTTGTCATACAGATTCCAGAAAATGAACGTGACCAAATTCGTAAGACCATAAACAGTAAAATACCTAATCATAAATTTATTGTTTTTGACGAGGAAGTATATGAACTGCATGGCCAAATCAGCAATTCAATAGAAGATGTAGGCTGGCATTTGAATGCGATACATCTTAAGCAAGGATGGACATATACAAAAGGTAGCTCAAATGTTAAAGTAGCCATTGTAGATGATGGTATTCAAGCAAGTCACCCTATGTTTAAGGGAAGAATTGTTGACGCATACAATGTTTTTACCCAAAATAATTCTCTAAGTATTGGAGAAGGACATGGTACGCATACGGCAGGATTGGCTGTAGGATCGGCAGATTATTTTCCAAAGGGGGCTTCAGGTGTCGCTCCAAACTGCCAGATAATGCCAATACAGGTATTTGACAATAAGCAGTGTCCTTTGTCGGCTCTCATCGCAGGAGTGATGTACGCTCTTCACCATGAAGCAGATGTAGTGAACATATCCATAGGCCCTTCTTTCAAAGGTTTGAATGTGCTACCCGTTGAACAACAAGCAGAAATTGCCAAGACGCAATTTCAGAATGTAGCTTTCTTATGGGCTCGTGTTTGTAAACTTGCAGCCAAGAAGAATACGATACTTGTGTTCGCTGCAGGAAATGATGACATTCTTACAAGTATTCCACCAGAGAATCGCAACGCTTCTTCTATAGTTGTAACGGCAGTTGATAAAAGGCTGTATCCAACAGTATTCACGAATTATGGTCCGTGCTCCGATATTTCTGCTCCAGGCAAAGGCATCTATAGTTCATTCCCTTCAAGTACTTTTCAATCATGTGATGGAACAAGCATGGCTGCACCAATCGTTACTGGAACTATAGCTTTGATGAAATCGCTTAAAAAGGACATTACTGTAGCGCAAGCTCGGAATGTACTGTATAATACTGGTGCTGATGTTTACGGATATATTCCTCCTATGGTTCTGGTTGACAAGGCTTTAATGACTGTCAAAAATGGAAACTTCAGTGAACCGACAGAACGAAAAATAAAACCGGTACCCGATGGTGAAGGGAATGATTCGGCTGCAGGTCGAGCTGTTGATGTTGGAGATATATCAGACACGCCAACACCCACACAACAAACTGGCGGAACTGATTATGAGGCAATTCGTAGAAAAATAGCAGAATACAAAAAGAAAATAACAGAATTAGAAAAACTTTTACCGAATAAATAATATGTATAGAAATCTCAAATTTTCATGGGCGCATATTCTATTATTCTTGGCAATAATTTTTATAGGATATGTAACGTATGTAGGAACTACCTATAAATTAGACAAAGGACTTACAGAACCGTTGTGGTATACTTTGGGAATAGTCGTACTTCTAACTTTTTGGTTCTTTGGTGTTCAACAACTAAAAGGAGTTGATAATAATTACAAGTTTTCAAGATGCATTCTTTTTGAACGTGTTTTATTAATCTCTTCTCCTTTCGTTTTTTTATTATGTATGGGTCCATTCAATCATGCATGGAATGTTGCCAGTCATAGTGATGATATTGAGGAAAAATTCAGGGACGCCATTAGTTCATCAACCAATATGTTTGATGAGTATAATAAATATAGTAGCAAACGTATCGCTGATTACCAAAACTTTTTGCAGCGTGTAAAAGATTGTAAGGATATTCAGCCGTCTGTTTATCAACGTATTGGATTCGATGGCAAGAATGATGAACGCAAAATTAATAGCGAAGTTGCTACGTTAAAGCGACAATTAACAGAGAATTACGATAGCCTACAAACAGAGGCAACTTCTTGGATTAATCGTGCAAATCAAAATACAAGTGTTTGGAATGTTTTTTTAGTAGGTAATATTAAGTAATGTTCAAAAAATAACTTGAGCAATTTTTGAATTGCTCAGTCTGTAGTTTCGTATTGACAAAGTCTCTATTTTGAGCCTCTGAAAAGTTGTGATACATCTATTCATAAATTGTAATTATTTAAGATTTAACTTATTGAATATTAGCTATTTATATTTTGAAATCTGAAGGAAAATTCGTACCTTTATAACTGATTACCAGTCCGTTATGAAGAGTACAAAGATTCCAACAGATTATATTTTAAGCGATAAAGAGATGAAGTGTTTGCGCACATACAACGAACGTCAGCGCCGCCAGTTCTTGGCAAGCAAGGTAGACCAGCTCGGATGCCATGGTGTCAGTCTTGTGCGTGAAGCTACAGGCATTAGCCGTAACACCCTGCGTCGTGGTCGAGACGAACTGGACAGTAATGCCAATGAAACTCTTCCGCAAGGACGCATACGAGTTGCCGGCGGTGGTAGAACCGCAATCCTCAAGGCGCATCCTGAGTATCTTGATGTCTTCGACCAAATTGCGGATGCCCATAAAGCCGGGTTACCACAAGATGCCAGCGTTATATGGCTGACCGTATCTGTGACTCAAATCATTGCCCTATTCGCAGAACGCGGAATCAAAGTATCCAGATATGTGGTCAATCAGATGAAGAAGGCGCGCGGCTTTAGGGAGCGGTCGTTTGCCAAAGCACTGACACTGAAGGATGTCAAAGACAGAAACGCCCAATTCGAGAAAATCGAAAAAGTGCGTTCGGAGTGCGTTTCTCGAGGGATTCCCATATTCAGCATAGACACGAAGAAAAAGGAGATGATTGGCAACTTCAAACGTCAAGGGACCGTCTCATGCAAGGGGCAGCCGAAGGCGTTTGACCACGATTTCAATTCCTTTTCCGAAGGGACTATCGTGCCGCACGGCATCTATGATGTGGGGGCTAACACGGGTTACCTGGAGCTAGGAACCAGTCATGACACGGCGGAATTCGTCTGTGACCATTTTGCCAGTGTCTGGACGGAGCACCTCCAATTTAAGTACCCGGATACTGATACAATTTGTATCCTTTGTGATGGTGGCGGCTCCAACGCTTGCTCGCATCACATAGTGAAACAGGAACTCATGCGACTGTCTACTCTGCTCGGACTGAACATCATCATGCTTCACTATCCTCCTTATTGTTCCAAGTACAATCCGATAGAGCATTGTATGTTTGGACCTATTTCAAGAAGTTGGAGCGGGGCACCATTGATGACTGCCGAGGATGCGAGGAAACGGGCAGAGGAAACCTTCACTACTAAAGGGTTGTCCATTATCGCTACAATAAATCAAAGAACGTATGAAACGAAAAGACCCATCAATGAATCTTACGAATCAGAGAAGAACTGCCGCATCGTTTTTGACGATAAACTCCCTAAATGGAACTATCTCATTAGATGCTCTTAGATGCAGATTTCTGCTCAAGTTATTTTTTACATATTACTAAAAAGATTTTATTTACGTATTATTGGAAAGCAAAATTCTTAGTCTTGTAGACTCTTGTAGTATTCCTCGTATTGTTTTGCCACCTTCATG
>CAVBXD010000067.1:0-5534 GCA_963599465.1 Oscillospiraceae bacterium
CTATCACGAGGTCATAGCCGATGTTGGAAATCTCCCGCTTCATGTCTTCGAGGGTAATATTCCCGGGGTCGTAATCTACGAGGGCGGTGCGTCCTGCCAGGGAGACAGTGGCGGAATGGATGCCCTCAAGAGAGTTGAGCTTGCGCTCTACGTTGGCAGAGCATGCGGAGCATGCCATGCCTATCACTGGTATTGTTTTTTTCATTGTTTTCCTATTCTTTTATACATAACTATGTGGGTTGCAAAAGTATGAAAAGACTCTTGCAACTTGATTGCAAATAGGAAAAATCAAATGATCAGTCTATTGAGGATGGATAGATACTCCCTTGGTGGTGAATGGGATGTATTGGTGTTCCATCCTTTCCATCTTTGAATGTTATAAACCAAAGGACGTGGCACAAGCGACCAGGTACCCATTGGAATGCCGGCAAAGACAGGTGCTGAATCAATGTCCACGTTGTGTATGGATATTGTGGGCGATAATTTCAACTGCTTTATGTCCATGCAATGGCTTTTCCATTGTTTGCCTTGTTGCATTGCATGGCAACAAGCACATTTGCCTACGGCTTCCTGTCTGATGTCTTTCTTCGCACACCAATCCTTCTTCGCCATCATCACCCCTCCTATTCTCACGGTGTCGTAGCGAAGACAGTGTATAAAGGTAATGCCCACGCTCAGGAATACCACCATGAGCGAGAGTAATGATGCGAGCAAAATGTTGAGCGAACGCTTCATGCCTCTTTTCTTAACTTTCAAATGAGAAAGGCTTATATCCTTTTGAATTTGTAAAATTAATATTTTTCCATCTGCCCTCTCACAACTGGCTTTGAAATATAAGATTATTTAAGACACTCATTCACTCCGCGCTTGCCCTGTTGTGCGACGGCTGCAAATTGTAATCTACAAAGAATCACAACCAAGACAAGCCTTGTGCCCCAAGAAGACATGGGCACCATTGATGTGAGCGTGCAGTGTCGCCTAGAGATGTACTTGGCGCATTGTCGTCAGAACGACACGGTGAAAGCAGCGCCAAGAACGTAACTGTTCATGTTCTTCTTGGTCTGTGAAGAATATTTGTCGGTGCCGTATGCGTCGATAAAAGCGTCATATACTACGGGGATTGCCTTTTTAGCGAAAGCTATAGGGGAATACTCCATTTTATAGTGTTTACGGGTGAAATCATAGTCCATGAACACTTTCCACGAGAAGTTGTGCTTGTATGCATAGGTCAAGGAGATGCCCGTGCCGAATTTCGTGGTGTTGTTGCCGCTTACCGTGAGGTAATCCCATTTTTCATCGTATGGCGTGGTAAATCCTTGCTCGTATGTGTTGGTGTTGACGGTGCCGTAGCTCTCTCCTGCGAAATGGGCGTTGATGTCGAGGTCTTGAATTATACTTCTTCCTACAAGAAGCTTAGACCCAAGGGCGAACCTCTGCGACAGGGGGAGATTAAAATAAACGCCCGCATCCGCACTGAATTCTGTTATGTGATCCGACTCTATCGTAATGTCTCTTGTGGTAAAAAGGCGGTTGGGGTCGAATCCGTTCTCTTTCATGCTATTGGCCCAATCGTTCCAAAAACCGGTTTGCGTATACGTCATGTTGCCCCAGCCTCTGATAGGTGAGCTCTTTACTCTCAGGCGACCGCCTACGCCAATATATTTGTTGATGAAATACGCGCCTTCCGCTCCCACTACCGTCGAGGTGCCAAACTTTAAATTCACGGGACCGTTTTCTTCGCCGTCGGCAGACTGCAGGTGGAGCTCTTCCCCGGAGAACGACAGGTTTCTTGTGCCCAAGCCGACACCCATGGAGATACTGAAAAACGATGGATGCTTAATGATGTCGCTCGAACCTGGAAGGTCGTTTCGCCTTAAATGTTTGCCCTTGAAGATGAGGTCGCTCAAGCCGTAGGCCAGCTCGGTTGAAACGATACCAATTCCGGCACCTGAAAGCACGTCGCTTACCCAATGGCGGTTGTTCAGCACTCGCATCACGCCTGTCGCCGTGGCCATTGCGTACCCTGCCACCGAATACCATGGGCTTCGCGTAAGTCCGTATTCCTTGTGCAGGATGGTGGCGCTGACAAAAGCGGTGGCTGTATGTCCCGAAGGCCATGAGTTGCGTGACGTACCGTCGGGGCGCAGTTCCTTTGCCGTGTGTTTTATGGGATTGACGATGGCTGCCATTATGGTATATGCCATTGCGCTGCTCGTAAGGAAACGTAAATGGTCGCTGCGTCCTTCAACCCCTGTGAAGTTAAGTCCTGCCGCTATTACGGCAGGGGCAAATTGTATGTAGTTGTCGGTTTCGTTATGGAAATTGGTTATTAGTCGGGCGCGTGCGTGTTCGCTTGCGTAGTTTTGCCTGAAACTTGCCTTTTCGCCCTTGGCTATGATTCCGGCAACAAATATGGGCACTCCGGCAAATGTCATGTCGTCCATGAATTTGTATGGCTTAATCTTGGACCTGTCTTTTAATCTCATGGCATCAGGATTAAAACTCATTGCGCAGTTTGTCGGATATTTCGTTGAGTTTAGAAAAGACGGTGTGCTCAAATTGATGTCGTTCTTTTCCAACCGTAGCGAAAGGTCAGAACCATCCTGCGTATTAGAAGAAAAAACATCCTCTGCCACGATATTATTGCAAGCTATAAAAAGCATTGCCATAAAGATTATTGCTTTTTTCATAGATAACATTTGTGTTGTTTTACGCTGCAGGCACAACATTTGTACAATTACTTGAATGCTTATGCAAAGTTAAACATATTAGGTGGCTTTTCAAAAGATTTATTAATATAATACGAAATGGTTTGCAGGAAGAAGCCTTGTGTCATGCCTGTCAAACGGGCAATGAGCAAAAACAAGAAAATCGGTGTAGATCAACTATCTGCACCGATTTTCTTGTTGGTTAAACCTTGTATGTTTTTACTTGTCCCGGAAGTCTTGCAAGCATTGCTTTTTATTTATTTGCCATCATCCCAGAACGAGTCGGACTTTAGCCAACCGGAAGTTGACTCTCCAATGCCTGAGTCGTAGTCGAAGTTGTGGCGTTTCGACATTGCTTCCTCCACTTGCGACCCCTCCTCCTTGCTTCCACTCAGGAGCAGGGTAGATGCCATTCTTATCGTTTCTATGTCGGGTTTGATATAACGTTTCATGTTTTTTCCTGTTTAATCTTGTTTTACTTTAAGATGACTTTCTTGCCATTGTGAATATATACGCCCTTGTTTGGTGTTGTCACTTTCGCGCCCTGCAAATTGTAATAAGCGTCGTCGTTGTCGTGACGGTCTTTGTCAACAACCTTCTTGATAGCGGTCACATTCTCCCAAGGGTCTATGTCGAATGCGAAGGTGAACTTTGCCGGTGAAGTCATCTGGGAGTCCAATCCGCTATTGACATCACCCAGCAACTGACCGTCGTAGTTCATTTCCTTGTCGGTCAGACGCAGGTAGGCATATCCTGCCTTTACCTTGCCTGCCATGCGGAAGAAGCCTACATAATCATCTCCTGTTTGGTGAGCCTTATAATATGCCGTGTTGTGATACAGGTTCAACGCGAAATGGCGATAGTCGTAATGATACTTATTGCCTTCGAGGTGATATTTTCCGTTTTTGATAGTCACGTCGTCAAGGCAAGCCACCAGCAAGTTGTTGTACTTGTCGGAATAACCGCTCACGTACCACCAGTCTTCATTGTTTTCCAACTCCAGATACTTGTTGGGATCTCCCGCGCCATCGGTAATCACGGTAAACTCCTGTGCCACCGCCTCATTGGAGGCGTCAAACGGGCTGCTGAAGTTCTTGTTGTAAACCAGCACGACAGGCTCGTTGGCAGGAATGAATTTCAGGCGGCGCAAATTCACTTGTCCTTGGGGCTGCCCGTTCAATGTCGTATTCGTTGAGGCTTCAAAACTCTGGGCGGCATAAGCGGCAAAGCCTTCCGGAATCGCATAGTTGAAACGGCTGCAGAATGTGCGTATGCCATACTGCCCGACCCTAATCTCATCGGAGTTGATAAACTCCACGCGGTAAGTACTTGTTGTGGTGTTCAATCGTATGATGAAGTATTCCTTGCTGTTGTCAACATTCGGGTTCAAAGACTGCTCACCATTGCGGCGTTTGCTCTCTTCCACACCGGAAACCAATGTCGCACCTGTAAGTGCGGTTCCGTCTTGCTGGTCAAACACCTCGGGACGGACCACATAATTCCATTTCTCCGTTGCAGTGTAAGATTTGCCAGACGCACCCCAAGCACCGGAAGTGGCGTCTATGAGAGACTGAGGGGCGAAAGTCATGTACATATTGTCATAACCTGTAGATGGCTTGCTGATCACCTTACTGTAGACGATACTGTCTACCACATTTTTGTCATTGGGATTGAGGAACAACTGCTTCTCCATCTTGAAATATTCGGAAACGGTTTTCCCCGTACCGTCTGTCGTCGTCCATTTGTTATCAGCTGAAGACATGTAGCCACCTTTGGTCGCGTCAGCAGATGTCGTGCCATAGATGCTGCCGAAGATGTAATAGTCCTCCAAGTCTTTCTTTTGTGTCGACGCGCCAATATTCTGGTTCTTGTACGTGCCCTTCGTCATGTCCATCGTAGCGAAAAGATCGTCTACCGATTTGTTCGTGTACAGACTGAGCGAGTTTGCCTTGATGCTATAGGCGATAGGATTTGCGGTTTGCGATGTAGACGCGTTTCTCGCATCACCAAGGTTCAGTGCCACAGTATAAGAGACGCCTGTGCCTTTTGTGATGGATATGGCGTTCTGGCTGTTCACGGCGCTTGCCATCGGCATGTACGTATTGCAACGGAAGTCTGTCATGTCCGTGTTCGACAACAAGGAATAGGAATCTCCCATGGTGTTGTCTGTAGGACGAAACACCGCACCCGTGTTGTTTTGTCCACGGACATAGACCTTCACCTCGTCGCCGGCATTGCCCGGAAGGTGCTCGTCCTTGAAACCTACCGCGAAATACGTAGTGGATAGTGGACCAGACTCTCTTGTGCGCATTGCGGTAAGTGGCTTGACCACGGTTTCGCCATTGCAGGTTGCCACCATTTCAAACGCCGTGTCGGTGTAGTCGACCCATGAGTTGGTGCTGTTGTTGAAGACTTTTGAAGTGCCGCCGGTGGCAAGTCCTGTCGCTCCGTCGCCGGGATAACGGCCGGATGCGCTATAGAAAATGCAATAGGCCCCATCTCCCAAACCATAGGATGTAAGGTCGAGGGTGTAGTAACCAGTCGTGGCGTCAAGCGTCATCTGTGCGCCTGGCCAATTGCCGGTGGTCTTTGTAGCGCCATCGTTGTAAGCATAGCAGTAGATAGGCTCATTCCAGTTGGCATCGTTCTTCAGATAAACCTTTACGGTAGTCGTAGTTTCCGGGTCGGTGGTTTCCGGGTCACCATAGACGACGGCGATACCCGACTGGGATATCTGACCAGTGATGGTGGAGGCCGTCACGGTGAACTTGCCGCCACCCACTTTGTCGGTGTAAGTACCCGAGGTCAGCCAACTGCCACTGCCGT
>CAVBXD010000068.1:0-5523 GCA_963599465.1 Oscillospiraceae bacterium
TAAAGAGGTAGAAGCCAACGGGACTGCATCCGCGTGCCAACCACGTTGCCAAGGGTACGCCCTGCACCGTGCATAGGCTGAACGCCCCCTCCAGGTTCTCTGTTATTGAAAACAGGTGCAAATAAACCATGAACAGCAAGGCGAGACCTTTCAGCAGCAACGAGTATTCTTTTGATATGTAAGTAAGGGTCAATTTTTCAGGAATCATGCTACAATCTTACATCTTTACTTGTCTTACAGACTGTCAAACAACCGCTCCCACATCGGAATGACGTTATCGGCGTTGTATCGCTGCGCTGTCTCTTGGGCGGCACGCCCCATGACGGGCAACTCCTCTTCGTGGTCCATCATGCGGCAGAGGGCCTGGGCAAGACCATCGACACGTTCTTTGCGCGACAATCCCCGGTAAGGCACAAGAATGCCGTCGCGCCCGTGGGTGATGATCTCCCTCGGCCCCGACGGACAGTCGAACGACACACACGGCAGACCACAGCGCATGGCCTCGATGAGCACCAACGGAAAACCCTCTTGACGTGAACTCATCACATAGAACGCTGCCGAAGCGTAAGCCGATGTGATATCATTGGTGAAGGGATGTATAGATATTTGATGGGTTAACCCTAAAGCGTTTATTTGTTGTTGAAGGCTATTTTTACCCCCCCCACTGCCATAAAGGTCAAGATGCCACTCTGAATGTTTCTCAGCCACTATTTTCCATGCGTCTATGAGCATGTCGTAGCCTTTCTCTGGGACGAGCCGACCCAATGTCACCACATGCCGGCTGCGGTAGTCGCACGGAGCGGACGGACTGATATTGGTGAAATTGGGTATTACCTCCACTCGCCGCGCTGTAGTCCACAGTGCCGCATCGTCGTGCGTCAATGTAGCCACGGCGGTGGCATGGCGCGCATTGCGGCGTGTGGTAATACGGCTATACAACGGCATTAGCCTGTCGCGGATAATACTGGTCAAGCTGCCGTGACACTCGATGACCGTCTTGGCTTTTATTCTGCAGAAGCCGTTGGGGATGTGGTTGATCGTAACCACCACGATGTCGGGATGCAGTGCATCGAGCGATTCCATGAGTCGTTTCTCCGACTGTCTGCGCCACCGCCACCAACCGAGGAAGAAACGCAAGGGGCGCTTGAATGGCGACTGCTTAGGGTCGAATATCTGCGCAAGACATATCTGCCTCACCTTGTCGGAAAGCGGATATACGTTCTCCGAACTATGCCGTTGGCAGAGACATATCACGCTGACATTATACTTTCCCGTTGCGGCCAAGCCGTTAAGTTTGTCGGCCTCGATGCGGTTGAGTCCGCCCCATTCGCTCAACGACTGGAGTATGTATACAATGTTCTGCTTGTTGTTCATCGTATTTACTTCGCTTTGTACTACACAAACACCGCATCGTCGTACCTCAGCATGAGCATGCCATCGGTCCAATGGTCGCTGTAGGCTATGGGCTCGCCGAGGAGGTACTCGCGGATGAGGAGTTCGGGATAGTTGGCACCGCTCATGTAGGTGAGCGGATAGCCGCCGCCGAAGCGGGGGTTCACCTCGATGCCCACGATGTCGTGGGTGTCGGGATGGAAGAAGAGTTGCATGCAGATGCAGCCCACGCAACCGTCGATGTGGACGAGGCGTTCTTTCAGGTAAGGCACAATGGCGTTCTTTGCCGTGCGACCCTTGTTTATTTCGCCCGCACGGATCTCGATACGTTCGCGCGGCACGATGCTCTTCACCTCGTGGTCGCGGCCGAAATACATGTCGACGGTGTATTCCTGATACACCTTGCGGTCGATATACTCCATGAACATCAGTTTGTCGTCGCGGAGAATGTCGTCGGTCAGTTCGTTGGGCTTTGTGATGAAATGCAGGTTGGTGCTGAGCGACCCGTCGTAGGGTTTGGCAAAGAGGGGAAATGTGGGATGGTGCTTGTCCACGGGGCGCGGCACACGGATGCCGCGGCTCTCGAAGAAAGTCCCCGTGTGGCGCTTGTCGCGGCAAACGCCCACAAACGCCTCATCGCCCACAATGAGGTGGATGCCTTCCTGGGCGAACCGCTCCTTCTGGGCGGCAAGCACCATCAGTTCGGTGTCGATGGTGGGAACGACGATGCCCACGCCGTGCTCCCGACAGAGCGAGAGCAAGAGGTCGGGATATTCGGCATCGGTCACGCACGGCACGGCAAAGCAGCCGTCGCTCACATAGGCGGCAGGTGCCATCTCTGGATGCATGTCGGTGGTATAGACCTTCGCCTCGGGGAAAAAGCGGCGCAGCGTCTCCTTGAAATACCTCGTCAGGGCGACACGTTTGCCTGCCGAGGTGATGAGTATATTAGTTTTTTCCATTGAATGCATCCATAGTTGCCGACGTACCGTCGGTGGTATTGATGTCCTTGCGCGATAGCACGTTGCGGATGGTGAGGAAGAGTATCTTCAAGTCGAGCGCAAGACTGATATGATCGACATAGTACACGTCCAACTCAAACTTGCGGGTCCACGATATGGTGTTGCGCCCGTTCACCTGTGCCCAGCCCGACATACCGGGCGTGACGTCATGGCGGCGGTGCTGCTCCGCACTGTAGAGCGGCAGATACTGCACCAGCAGCGGGCGCGGCCCGATGAACGACATGTCGCCCCGCATGATGTTTATCAGTTGCGGCAGTTCGTCGATAGACGTGGAACGCACGAAGCGGCCCACGGGCGTGAGGCGATCGCCGTCGGGCAAGAGGTTGCCGTCGGCATCGCGCTCGTCGGTCATGGTCTTGAATTTCAACGCCTTGAATATCCGCTCGTTCTTACCGGGCCTATCTTGGGCGAAGAACACGCCCGCTCCCTTGTTGGCAAAGTGCAACACGATGATGACCGCCAACATGAGTGGCGAGAGCAGGATGAGCAGCAGCAGGGCGGCGAGGAAGTCGACCGTGCGCTTGATGTATCGTGAATAGATGTGCATGGAGGGATAAAATACTTGCGGAATATCAGAAGCGCAGGGCAAAGCTCACGCCAGCTCCCTCGGGCATGGCGAAAGGAGCCAGTGCCGTGGAGACGTTGCTCTTCTTCACGGTCACCTTCTTGGCGCCCTTGCAGATATAGGCATCGAAGAGGTTGTAGATGTACATGCCGGCGGCCACCCCAACGGCAAGATAACCCATCTGTCGGTACGACTTGGCCTTAGAATCCCAGCCATAGCCCTTGTACTCACGGTCGCGGTCGAAGAAATAGATGGCACCGGCTATACTGGCGGCTTCGGTGGCCCATATCACGACGGCCTTGTCTTTCTGTCCCTTGTTCCACTGCCCGAGACCGGGGATGATCGACTGTGCCAACGACTTGCCGCCACAAGGCTCAGAGACGGTGAACTCGTCATACACGGGCTCGGTGTTCATCTTCGACACGGCATAGAGTTGATAGAGCGTGTAGTCCCAGTTCTGGCGCACGTCGGTATCAAACATCTCCTTCATGTCCACCAGGCGGTAGCGAAACCATTTGTCGCCAAAAGTCACGGTGTGGCTTAGCGTGTCGATGCGGGCATCGTCGGCGTTGAGTCCGTGTTGTGCGGCGATCTTCTCGGTGAGAGCTGTCATGCGGTTCTCGTAGAGGAAGTCTTTGTCGGTGAAGAAAGGTTCTACGTAGACAAACTCATAGGTGTCGTTGCCGCGTTGGGCATTGAGTTTCTCTACGGCTTTGTCGCTGGCCCACTGCGGTTTGTGAAACTGAGCGTGGCAGGGCAATGTCATGAATAGAGTGAGGCACAGGGCAGCAAGGCCCACTGTGCGGGTAATGATGGTGCTCATGATATATGATGTTTTTGTGTGTTTCATTTCTTCAATATATAATTGGGTATCTTCTTGAATTCGGGTGAGTGCACAAGCCGCCAGCCCTCCCGCAACCCTTGGATATATTGCACGATGCAACTCGGCTTGCGCATCACCACGGAGAGTGCCGTCATCACGAAGATCATCCATGCAGTCTTGAGCATGAAGGCAAAGGCGGTGAGAGCCTTCTCTGTGCAGCTGTTGCTGTCGAGATTGTATCCCGTGCGCCACCACATGACAAAGATGGAGAGGGAGCGCTGTCGCATGCGGTCGGGCGAACGGCGATAGCCATCGCTCGACGTACCACTATTGAGGTTCTTAATCCCCGCGTCGAACGATACGCCGAGACGGTAGCCGTTGCGATAGAGCTTGTTGGACACTATGAGGTCTTCGCCAAAAGTGAAGCCGAGATTCTCCAGCCACAGCTCGTCCTCGTAGTGCATCTTGTGAAACACGTCCTTGCGGAACAGCATCACCGCTCCGCAACAACTCTGCGAGGGGTAGCAGGACTGCACGGGATTGTTTATATAGGAGAACGACCCGTTACGGTGTATCTTGAACGCCCACTTCTGTCCGAAGTGGGGGAAAACGAGGTTGCCCGCCATCGCGTTTATCTTTTGCCTGACAGTCTCATTGCGGTTAGCGAAGATGTCGGCACCCATGCAGTGATAGTCACCTTCCTCCATTTCGCGGAGCAGTCGTTCGGCGGAGTTGGGCTGCAGTTCCATGTCGTCGTCGAGCATCAGTATGCACTGGCTCTGTATCTCGGTGTAGAGCAGCACACGCTGCGCCACCATGCCCTTCTTCACCCACACATACTCTTCACGCCCCACGGTGAACGGCGGCCGCTCGTAGCCCTCGGCGATATACACGATGACGCGCTCCGGCTGTACCGTCTGGCGGGTTATCGACTCCAGTTCGCGGCGGAAGTTGTCGCCGCCCAACCCAAGCGTGCGGATGGCGATGGAATAGGTATACATGGAATATTTATCTTTAAAATGAACAAAATTGTTTTAAACCACGATGATGTGATATAGTACAAACTATCGTTTCGGTGTTTAACCACGAATTTCACTAATCTCACGAATTTGCTTCTTGTGTGGCTTATTCGTCAGATTCGATAGATTCGTGGTTCATAAAACCTATTGACGGAGAAAACACTGCATTCTGTTGTTTTTTAACCACGAATTTCACTAATCTCACGAATTTGCTTCTTGCAAGGCTTATTCGTCAGATTCGATATATTCGTGGTTCATTAGACTAATGAGAGGTTAGAGTACCTCGAGTTTTTTACCACGAATTTCGCGAATCACACGAATTTATTCCGTGCGTAGCTTATTCGTCAGATTCGATAGATTCGTGGTTCATTAACAAAAAATGGCAGGTTTATACGACGATACGTTCGTAGTCAAGAGCACTGGAAGCGCCAAAATTTATCAGTATCCCAAGTTTATAACCTGTCGCTTTAAGATAGTTATGTACTTGTGCACGGTGAACGTTGTCAAGAGCAGACACCGCTTTGAGTTCCACAATAATATGATGGTAACAAACAAAGTCCGCACGGTAGGTTTGCTTCAGTTGCATACCATCATACATAATGGTCAATTCCTTCTCACGCTCATACGGGATACCTCTGCGCTGCAATTCTATCTCCAGTGCTTCCTGATAAACAGGTTCAAGAAAACCGATACCCAACTGAT
>CAVBXD010000069.1:0-4911 GCA_963599465.1 Oscillospiraceae bacterium
CTGCATCATCACCAACGACTGGGACAGCGACGAGAAGAGCATCATCGAGACATACTTACAACGAGATGCTTTGGGAAATCTTTGTCTTTAACATATAAAAACACTTGCAAATACGTTTTTGGCATTCATAAAAGAAAAAATCCTAACTGCTTATATTCAAGCAGTTAGGATTTTTATATGTGCGCCTGATAGGACTCGAACCTACACGGCTATGAACCACCAGATCCTAAGTCTGGCGCGTCTACCAATTTCGCCACAAGCGCATAATGCAATGCAAAGTTAGTAAATAAAATCCATTCGAGCAAAGAAAATGAGAAATCTTGCTCATGTTTGTGTGTTTTTTGTTACTTTTGCGTAGGTAGCACATTTTCATGTCACAAAAAATTGAAGACCCATGAAGAACATATTGTCATTGGCGCTTGCCATTTTCGCCCTTGAAGCCGGGGCACAGACCAAACCCGCTTATGAGATAGTGGGCAAGGACACTACTTGCCAAATATTCCTTTATAGTCCTGCTGACCGTGACGGGCTGCATGTGGCCTATCTTACCGAACAGGATCATTGGACTGACGCAGGGCGGCTCTGTGGGTCAGACCATGCTTCAGCTACAGAGGGGAACCACATGCGGACACCTTATGTTTGCCATGCTTCCGATGGGTCGTGGCGGTTGCTTTTCTCTGTGGATGACAGCTCCAGATGTCTCGCCGCTGCCTATAGCGAGGATCTCGTGACGTGGCGTCCGCAGGACTTCCCGCGGATGACCGACAAGGGAGTGTTGGCACCTGTGATGTTCCAGATGGACGACGGAACGTTCGACATATACTTCAAGACACAAGGAGGGGTGAAGCGATATGTCAAGGCTGACCCCGACTTCCGCCATTTCGACGAGGCGCAAGAGCCAAGTTCCATAAGCGACGACGCATGGATTATGGACATGGCAACCGTGGCTGGCAAAGAATATGCCGGCAATATGTATCAGGTGCCCAAAATCCATTTCGATTATATAATAAGCTATCTTGCGGCAGTGGATCATGCCAAGATGCTCCATGCAGAGAGCATGAAAGACGATTCGCGACGCTTTGCCGACGTGGGAACGGAAGTTGAAGGCACGTTGACAATTAATCGTTCGAAGACGAAGCGCATCTCCGGCAAGCTCACGGGCGTGACTTTAGGCGGCAAGTGCGGCGATACCGAAAGAGGGCTGAGCGCAGAGATGGTGATAAATCCTGGCTTTGAGACTTCTTGCAATGACGCAAAAGACGCGAGACCCCAAACTGGCTGGACATCCAACCATGCCATGACCATAAGCGCTGACGATCCTTTCTCGGCAGGCAATCCACATTATGCAGTATTGGCAAAGACAGACACATTATATAATAAGGGTTGGGACATGACGGTCGCGCCCCTGCAGCAGTTAGACTGCTCCCTATACCTTCGCACGCCCAATGGCAGCAAGAACCAGGTGCTTGTGGCTCTTGTGGGAAACAACGGCGACGTGTATGCCAAGACAAAACTGAAAATAGAGGGTGCTGGATGGCAACGTTATGCTTTTCCTCTGACAGTGGACAAGAAGATGGCTGCTGGTGACGTGAGGCTTGCCCTGACACCGTTGAAGGAAGGAACCGTGGACGTAGACATGGTGAGCCTCATGCCCCACGACACCTTCAAGGGGCATGGACTTCGCAAGGATGCCGCCGAGACCATTGCCGCATTGAAACCCAAGTTCGTGCGATTCTCGAAGGGCGCATGTGGCTTGGGACTATATGAGTGTTTCAAGTTTTGCGAGGATGTCGGTGCCGAACCTGTATTTGTGCTCCAAAGTGGCGCAACCGGCCAAGAAGCACTCGACATGATAGAATGGGCCATCGGCGATGCCGCTACGTCGGAGTGGGCGAAGGGGCGTGCGGAGGCTGGGCAGTCAGCACCGTTCAACCTCAAGTATGTCAGTCTGGGCAATGACGACCATGTCACGACAGCCTTCGAGGAGCACTTCAAGGCAGTGGCAGAGGCAGTAAAGGCCAAATATCCGGCGATGAAGATTATTGGCACGGCAGGCCCTACGCATAACCCCTCGGCTGACTATATGGAAGGATGGAGGTTTGCCAAGGCAAACAAGGGCATCGTTGACGTGGTAGGGGAGTATAACCATGCTTCTCCAGGGTGGTATATGCATAATCAAGACTATTACGACAACTACGACCGCAACGCACCTAAAGCATGTCTTGCCGAATGGGACTCGCAAGGCGGCACGCTGGAGAACGCCCTCGTGGAGGCACTGTATCTTTGCTCCGTTGAGCGTAATGGCGACGTGGTTGAGATGGAAAGCCACAACGTGGCATGTTGTAATGCCCTGACTGCCCTCACGCCGAGCTATTACACGCAAAAGTTATGGGGGACCAACAGTGGCGACACGCACATTGGCTCGACATTCAGCTTGCCATCGGTGGTTGGTTATCGCGTAGGCAGCAGCGTGGTGCGCGATACCGATGGAAAAGTCATCGTAAAGATTGTAAATGCCCTGCCGTCACGTCTCGCAGTGAACATCGCAGGCGTGAACATTGCCGATGGAACCGTGGCGGAAGGCTTTGCCGGAAAGCCAGACGACAAGGCCGTGACAACGGTCAAGACAACCGTGAAAGGTCAGAAAGTCACACTCCCTGCCTATAGCGTAGTGGTGATAAGGCAATAAATGGTATGTTGTTTGTGTCATTCTGTCAGTCTGTTTGAGGAAGATTGTCGTTGGCATATCGTTTGTTTATTATTTTGCGGACATCAAGTCCGAGCAACATTAACACAGAATAATAAATAAAAAAACATACTATTATGGGAAAGATTATTGGAATCGACTTAGGTACTACCAACAGCTGTGTAGCCGTATTTGAGGGCAACGAGCCTGTAGTGATTGCTAACTCAGAGGGCAAGCGCACCACGCCATCCGTGATTGGCTTCATGAAAGACGGCGAGCGCAAGGTCGGCGACCCCGCAAAGCGTCAGGCCATCACCAACCCAAAGAACACTGTGTACTCCATCAAGCGTTTCATGGGTGAGACCTATGATCAGAGCCGCAAGGAGGCAGAGCGTGTGCCTTATACCGTTGTCAACGACAATGGCTATCCAAAGGTGCAGATAGACGGAGCTGCACATCCTTACACTCCGCAGGAGATTTCGGCAATGGTCCTTCAGAAGATGAAGAAGACAGCCGAGGATTATCTTGGCCAGGAGGTGACCGACGCTGTAATCACCGTGCCTGCCTATTTCTCTGACTCACAGCGTCAAGCCACTAAGGAAGCTGGTGCCATCGCCGGTCTCAACGTGCGCCGTATCGTGAACGAGCCTACGGCAGCAGCATTGGCCTACGGCGTGGACAAGTCGAACAAGGACATGAAGATTGCCGTGTTCGACCTCGGTGGCGGTACGTTCGATATCTCTATCCTTGAGTTCGGTGGCGGCGTGTTCGAGGTGTTGGCTACCAATGGTGACACCCACCTGGGTGGCGACGACTTCGACCAGGTTATCATCGACTGGTTGGCCAACGGCTTCCAGAGCGAAGAGGGCATTGACCTCCGTAAAGACCCAATGGCCATGCAGCGCCTGAAAGAGGCTGCAGAGAAGGCTAAGATAGAACTTTCGTCAACCACCTCAACCGAGATCAACTTGCCTTATATTTCAGCAGAGGGTGGTGTGCCAAAGCACTTGGTTAAGACCTTGACACGCTCACAGTTCGAGCAGTTGGCCCACAACCTGATTCAGGCTTGTCTGGTGCCTTGCCAGAACGCTATCCGCGACGCCAAGCTCGCCACAAGCGACATCGACGAGGTGATCCTCGTGGGTGGCTCAAGCCGCATACCAGCCGTGCAGACACTTGTGAAGAACTATTTCGGCAAGGAGCCTTCAAAGGGCGTGAACCCCGACGAGGTAGTGGCAGTGGGTGCATCCATCCAGGGTGCCATCCTGAACAATGAGAAGGGTGCCGGCGACATCGTGTTGCTCGACGTCACACCTCTGACACTCGGTATCGAGACCATGGGCGGAGTTATGACCAAGCTCATCGACGCCAACACCACTATTCCTGCCAAGAAGAGCGAGGTGTTCTCTACTGCCGTAGACAACCAGACAGCCGTTACCATCCACGTGTTGCAGGGCGAGCGTCCGATGGCTGCCCAGAACAAGAGCATCGGCCAGTTCAACCTTGAGGGCATTGCTCCGGCTCGCCGTGGCGTTCCACAGATTGAGGTGACCTTCGACATCGATGCCAATGGTATCTTGAACGTGTCTGCCAAGGATAAGGCCACAGGCAAGGAGCAGAGCATCCGCATCGAGGCAAGCAGCTCTCTGTCTAAGGAGGATATCGAACGCATGAAGGCTGAGGCCGAGCAGAACGCTGCTGCCGACAAGGCCGAGCGTGAGAAAGTGGACAAGCTCAACCAGGCCGACTCCATGATCTTCACCACAGAGAACTTCCTTAAGGACAACGGCGACAAGATTCCTGCCGACAAGAAACCGGCAATCGAGCAGGCTCTCCAGCAGCTCAAGGATGCCCACAAGGCTGCCGACGTGGCCGCTATCGACACGGCAACAACCGCATTGAACACCGCTGTTCAAGCTGCTTCCGCACAGATGTACGGACAGGGCGGCGCACAGCCCGGCGCTGGTGCACAAGGCTTCAACGGCGCAGGTGCCGGACAGCAGGCTGGAGGCCAGCAGAAGTCTGACGACACCATCCAGGACGCCGACTTCGAGGAGGTGAAGTAATGCCACCAAGCAAATACATAATAAATAATAAGCAAATGCGTGCAGCTCAATGAGTTGCACGCATTTTGCGTTTATAGGGGTTATGGTTTCTATGCCTTTGTTATAGGTTTGTTTTCCGCTTATTTGCAGCACATTTGCAACACGTCCAAAAAGTAGATA
>CAVBXD010000070.1:0-4541 GCA_963599465.1 Oscillospiraceae bacterium
AGGACTCATCGTATATGAGACTCAAAATGGTGATGGACTATTGGTGTGCTCTCTTCTTCTGGGAGTACAAGGACCTTGCTGACCTTCCTACTCGACAGGATTATTGGGACGACATAGAACGTATCCTCAATGTGGATATGAAGGAAACTTCTGCAAACGTGCGTTTTAGCAATGCCGATAAGACTGGGCAGGAAGACTTGTTTATGCCTAAGCAGGGACTGATAAACTTCGACACTGAGGAGGCGAAGAGTGCTGCAAAGCTTCAGTCTTTGGAGTATTATTTAACAAAGATGGGTAACAAGCAAACTAACAAGTTGCAATTGGAAGGCGCATACAGTGAGCGTCGTTTTGATATTGTTAAGGAGTTGGCTAAGCGTTACCATTTCTTCCACCCTATGTTGGAGTTCTTGGAGGTATTTTGGCTAAGAGATGGTTTTGATATTATCTGTGGTAATCCGCCATGGGAAAAATGGTCGTATGAGCAGCAAGAGGTTATTGGAGAAAAATATCCAGAGGTTCTTATTCGTGAAGATAGTGCAACAGATGTGGAACATTCTTTGGAAGTCTATTTCCAAAATCTTACAATAAAGGAAATGTGTATGACAGAGCAGGTGGAAGCAACTTGCTCGGCTGCATTTATGAACTCATTTGCAAACTACCCATTACTCATAGGTCAACAGGCAGATTTGTACAAAAATGTTTTGACAAATTGTTTTGACCTTTTAAGTGAAAATGGCTATTTAGGTATGCTGCATCCTGAGTCTGTCTATGATGATGCCAAAGGACAACCTTTAAGAAAGGTTATGTATCGCCGATTGCAGTATCATTTTCAGTATCAGAATGCTTTGAATCTGTTCCCTATAGCTCATCGTCGTAAATATAGTGCTAATATTTATACGGGATTAAAGGAAGAAATATCGTTTGATAGTATCAGTAATCTATTTCATCCAAAGACAGTTGACGAATGCTATATGCATAATGGGCAAGGCGTTTGTGAAGGTATAAAGGGTAAAGATGGAAAATGGAATCTTTCTGGTCATAGGAATCGAATAGTACGTTATAATGCAAGATACATTAAACTTCTGTCTGATACATTTGAAGATGGAAGATACCCAGACTGTGCAAAATTGGTAAGTGTTCATAATAAAGAAATGCTCAGTATCTTGGATAAAATTTCCAATTATGCGAGAAAGGTTTCTTCAGTAAAAAATAAAATAACAGTTTGTTTTGATGAAACAGGAGCGCCAAAAGAGGGACTTATTAAGGATGTTCGCTCACATACATGTTATCCTAATATGCATAATTGTGAGATGATATATAATGCACCACAGTTCTATGTGAACAATCCTATTTATCAAACGCCAAAGGAAGTTAGTTTGAAAAAAGGTGACTTCAACATTGTTGACTTGGAGAAAATATCCGATGATTATATTCAAAGAACAAAATATATGCCATTGGCGGAAAATTATAGAAGTCTTTCTACTTTCAACGCTTTTGTCGTAGGACAAGACGAGCAAGGTAACGACGTCTATGACAGTCTTTTGAACTATTACAAGGTTGGATTCCGTAAAATGGTAAATCTTTCTGGGGAAAGGTCGTTGATATGTGCTGTCCTGCCTCGCAGGACAGCACATATCCACGGTGTCATTTCGATCTCGTTCCTCGATCGAAATGACACCGTGGATATGGCTGCGCTTTGTAGTTCAATAGTGATGGATTTCTATTGGAAGACCATTGCTACTCAGAATATAACAGAGAGCAGACTGGCAATGTTCCCATTCGGAATTTCGCCAAAGTATAAGAGTGCGATGTATGTAAGAACATTGATGCTGAACTGTCTCAATAAATATTACGAAGATTTGTGGCACAGTTGCTGGAAAGATAGTTTCAAAGAAGATAGTTGGAGTTTGACAGATTCTCGTTTGAAGTCATTCTCAGCACTGGCTCCAATGTGGTGCCATGAGACTCCTCTTCGTAATCATTTTGAAAGAAGACAGGCACTTGTAGAATTAGATGTACTGGCAGCAATGTCATTTGGACTGTCCTTGGAAGATTTGGAATTCATTTATGATATTCAATTTCCTGTATTGCGTCAAAATGAAGAAGATACGTGGTACGACCAAAAAGGAAATGTGGTATATTCGGTATCTCTATGCAAGAAAGGTGTGGGAGTTGATAGGACGACATGGAATACTATTCGTGGTGAACAACTTAATGATAACACTTTTGCTGGGGTTGAATCGACATATGTCCATACAATAGACCTCAACAAGAGTGAACTCTATGGCGGAGAGCAAGTGACATATTATGCTCCTTACACTCGTTGTGACCGAATCGCCGACTATCGCCGAGCATGGGCATTCTTTGAGGAACGTTTTAAAAATAAGGAGTAATGCGGATGGGATTCAAGCATTTAGTGATATTGGGAGCTGGCTCTACTATAGCCACGATTCCAAGTGGGGACAAAAATGGGCAGAAAAGCTATACTTTGGCTAACCTCTTGGAAGATAAAACATTTACATCATTTGTGGAGAATGTTCAAGCAAAGAACTTGTCTACAAATGATGTGGAAGAATTGTGTAAACAGCTTTACAAAGAAGATAGGCCTCTGTATGATGAATTTGAGTCGCTTGTTCGTAAGAAGTATGCAAGCCTTGAACTGCCAAATGAGTTCACTATTCTTGATAGATTAGTGCTTTCGTTAACACCCGACGATGCAATAGTATCCTTCAATTGGGATGATTTGGTAATACAGGCTTATCAAAGAATGAGTGATTATGTTCCAGAAGAGATGTTGCCGATATTAGCGTTTCCTCATGGAAATGCTCAGGCTGTATATAATAACAAACACTATACAAGTAAGCGAATCATTACCAGTTCAAGCTGGTATGATTCGCCCTTGAATATGCCTGTGGATGAAACGGATTATCATTCAAACGCATTCATCAAGTCTCAATGGCATATTCTTGACTTCTTTATACATAATGCCCAAATGATAACATTCTTTGGGTATCGTGGTCCATCATCTGACGAACAGGACTTGCAACATTTGGATGAATTATTCGCTAAGAATGAAATCTGTGATAAAATAGAAATTATAGACAAAGGCATGGAGTCTGTGATGGAAGTAGCAAAACGGCTTGAACGTTTTAAGATGCAATCTAATTGGTTGTATCCATGTGCTGATTTCTGGCATAGTACAATCGCCAAGCATCCTCGTCGCACCTTATCGGTTTTAGACAATTGGAATTATTCTGCTAAGACTTCTGCTATAGAAGAAACTTTGGCCGAGTTTTTGTTGCATCTTAGACCTTTAATAGATGAGGAACAAAAGAATTTAGATAGTATGGTAGAATAAAACGAATGTATATTGTTGCCGCCGCAACTCAATACTGAGACCATCAAGCAGTCGCACAGTTCCTATCCGTACAACCCGATTATGGCGGAAGTGCTTTACCGCACAACGTTCCTTGAAAGTTGGGGTTCAGGTGCATCGCGCATCATGGAGGCTTGTAAAGTTCAGAATGCGCCAGAACCAACATGGAGCATCAATGGCGGATTCATTTGCGTGACATTCGTGCGCCCTATAACCGACCCGATGAAGACTCCTGTGGGAATGCAATTGGAGTTAAGTTCTGAACAAGTAGGACCCAACTTAAACCCTAAGCACGAACCAAGTACGAACCAAGTACGAACCAAGTACGAACCAAGTTAAAGATTTGATACTATCTGTTTCTGAGACTATTTGTCGACAGGAGCAATGATGGAGGCTTGTGGTTTGAAGAGCCGAATGAGATTTAGGACTACATACATTCTTCCTGCTCTCGAAGAAGGAGCTATAGAGCGCAAATATCCCGATAGTCCGAATCATCCTCGCCAGCAATACAGGTTGACGGAAAAGGCCATAGAGTGGAAACGTGGACAAAAGTGAAGCCACATAGAGCTACCGCCCGACTTTAAGCGACAAGCCTAAGGCCGGGCGGTTTGCTCTTACTTTCCAAATGCCAAAGCCAACATGATTGTGAGGGAAATGAGGGTGTAAGCATAGCAGGCGATGCTGAACCATGCGAGATACGTCCACCACTTTCCCGAAATCCAGACGCCCTCATTACGGCTCAAAAGACTCGACATCTCATAGTAGTGGGACTTCAACCTGTTGGACACCTCGATGCGGTGTTTTTCGAGAGAACCGTCCACGCCCTCGATGATTGTCTTACCCACGTTGGTAAGGCGTAGCCATTCGTTCGGGTCTACCTCCGACTTGATTCTCGTCTTTTTAAGCTCATCCACCTTGCCGCCAATCGTGTCCGCCGCAGCATTGGCGTTGGTGGCGGCATTGTCGAGTCTCAAGCGGGCGGTGTTCATATCCGCCTTGGCATCCATCAGTGCTTGGGCGGTTTCCTCAATTGAATCCTTGGCGGCATGGAGGGCTTTGACCTGTTTGTCAAAGTTCTCCCTCATGTCCGTCAACTCCATACTTTTGCCGACCGCACTTTCCATTGAGGCAAAGTCGATGTCCGATATTTTGCTTTTTCCTATTG
>CAVBXD010000071.1:0-3983 GCA_963599465.1 Oscillospiraceae bacterium
ACCCTCGAAGACATGAAGCGGGAGATTTCCAACATCGGCTATGACCTCGTGATAGAGGCTGACCGAAGCGCCGAGGAAATCAACCGCCGCGAGTTTACGCTCCTGAAGCGCAAGACCCTCCTGTCTTGGCTCTTCGCCATCCTCACTATGGCGTTCTCTATGGGCTGGATTTCAATCGGCATGCAGGATGGCATGGATATGAACTATCATCCCAATGACTTTGCCAACCAGATTTGCCTGATTCTCGCCCTGCTAAACATGGTGTATTGCGGCAGGATGTTCTATGTTTCCGCTTGGAAACAGCTCAGGCATCGCACGGCAAACATGGATACGCTCGTGGCAATGAGCACCATCATAGCCTTCCTCTTCAGTGCCTTCAACACTTTTCTCGGCGATGCCGTGTGGACTCCCAAGGGCATTGAATGGCATACCTACTTCGATGCCTCGGTGATGATCATCACCTTCGTTTTGACAGGTAGATGCCTCGAAGAGAAGGCGAAGGACGGCACGGCAGCAAGCATCAAGCAGTTGATGGGATTGCAACCCAAGACAGCCCGTCTTGTGACCCATGAGAAGCTCGAAGGTGCTGACGACTACAAGCTGGAGGAAGTGCCAATCTCCACCATAGCCTACGGAGACATCATCGAAGTGAGAGCCGGAGAGAAGATTCCCGTAGACGGCGTGGTGACTCAAGCTGAGAGCTTCATGACCTCCGATGCCGCCTATGTGGACGAGGCAATGATAACGGGCGAGCCTACTCCCGCGGCAAAGCGAGTGGGCGACGAGGTGTTGGCTGGAACGATTCCGAGCCAAGGCAAGCTCCGCATGAAAGCCAAGCAGATAGGCGAGAACACCGCCCTCGCGCATATCATCCGAATGGTACAAGAGGCACAGGGAAGCAAGGCTCCCGTGCAGCGCATTGTGGACAAGGCGGCACTGGTCTTCGTGCCGGTAGTGGCAGGCATCGCCCTCGTAACATTCCTGGCATGGTGGCTGATAGGCGGCAGTGACTGTCTGCCCCAGGCCATCATGAGTGCCGTAGCGGTATTGGTCATTGCTTGTCCGTGTGCCATGGGTTTGGCTACGCCCACCGCCCTGATGGTGGGCATCGGCAAGGCAGCTGAGAAGCAAATCCTCATCAAGGATGCAAGTGCCCTCGAAAACCTGCGCAAGGTCAGTGCCCTCGTCATCGACAAGACGGGCACGCTCACCATCCCCAACCAGAACGTAGACTTTACCAAAGGGGACGGGTTGGATGATCTCTGTAGTGCTGATGAAAGTAAACTCAGCAGGATCTTGGAATCCCGAGAAACCCTCAAACCTCATGCTGTAGAGGCGATGGCACGGTTGCAAGAGGCTGGCATCGAGGTGTATATGATGAGCGGCGACCGCGAGGAGGCAGCTCGCTATTGGGCGAGAAAGGCTGGCATCCAGCACTGGCAGAGCCGGGTAAAACCCGACGACAAGCAGGCCTTGGTCAGAAAGCTCCAGCAGGAGGGCAAGCGGGTGATGATGATAGGCGACGGCATCAACGACACCCAGGCCCTCGCCCTTGCCGACGTGAGCATGGCGATAGGCAGAGGCACGGATGTGGCGATGGACGTGGCGCAAGTGACGCTGATGGGCGACGACTTAATGGCAATACCCGAGGCCGTGAAGCTAAGCCGCAGAACCGTGAGCATGATTTGGCAAAACCTCTTTTGGGCGTTCGTCTACAACATCGTTTGCATCCCCCTGGCGGCAGGTGCCTTGCATCTCTTCGGCATCGACTTCCAAATCACGCCTATGTGGGCGAGTGCGCTGATGGCTTGCTCCAGCGTGAGCGTGGTGCTCAATTCCTTACGACTGAAGGTCATTTAAAACAAAATAAAACATGAAGATAATGAATAAGATACAACAATTATGCAGCCTCCTGGTGTGCTTGTTGCTCCTCTCGTCGCTCGCCATCGTGAAGCAGGGCGAATGGATGGGGCATGAGCTGAAGTCCAAGGCAGAGGCTGCGAAGAGCATGGACAACGACACGTTGCGCATGCTCCCCGATGGCTCTATGGTCATCAACACCACGAGCCTCGGAGCAGACATATCGGGCTATGGCGGCAAGGTGCCACTTGAGATCACCCTTAAAGACGGGAAGGTAACTACGGTAAAGGCGCTCGCCAATGCCGAGACCCCCGACTTCTTCGAACTGGCCTCCTCGTTGCTCACCCGTTGGGACGGCAAGACCATCGAGGAGGCAATGGATATGAAGGTGGATGCCGTGTCGGGCGCCACCTTCTCATCGAAGGCCATCGTCGAGAATATGCAGCGTGGCTTGCTGTATGCCCAAAAGCAACAGGCTTTGGCTGGAGAAAGCGAGGGAATGACTCAGGGAGGAGGATTCCTTGCGACGTTAAAGTCGTTCGACTGTTCCGCCAAGAACATCGCAGGCTTGATTGTCGTCTTGATGGCGGCCATCATTCCGCTTTTCGTCAAAAACAGGAAATACCACCTCTGCCAGTTGATGCTCAACGTCGTGGTGCTCGGCTTCTGGTGTGGGGCGTTCCTCTCCTATACGTCGCTGATAGGCTACATGGCGCACGGCATCAACATGATTGCCGTCATCATCCCCTTCGTCATGCTCCTTACGGCTTTCGTCTATCCGCTCTTCGGCAAGAAGACCTACTATTGCACGCACGTCTGCCCCTTCGGATCCCTGCAACAGGTGGCAGGAAAGTGCGTAAAGTATAAGGTAAAGATGGGTAGGAAGACCTTGCAGCGGCTCGACCTCTTCCGCCAGGTGCTCTGGGCACTGCTGATGCTCTGCATCTGGGGAAGCGTGTGGAGCGACTGGACCGACTATGAACCGTTCTCGGCCTTTATCTTCCAGTCGGCATCATGGGTGGTCATCGCTTTGGCAGCGGTCTTCGTGCTCCTGTCGCTCATCGTGACAAGACCTTATTGCCGCTTTGTCTGTCCGATGGGCACACTCCTCAAACTGAGCCAGGCATCCAAGTAAGTTTTTTCAATCGTAACGTTTATATCGCAACAAACAATAAAATGACCGAAATTATGAAACCTGCAACATTATTAAATATCGTATTGGCGATAGCCCTCGTCGTGGTCTGTGCAAGATGGGCGATGGGCGGTGCCACCAAGTCGGCAAAGAGTGAAGAGGATTCCACCGACATCGTGTATCAGAACATCATGACCCGCACATCGGTGCGTGCCTACCTCGACAAACCCGTGGAGGACGAGAAAATAGAAAAACTCCTGCGTGCCGGCATGGCGGCGCCCTCTGCCGTGAATGTACAGCCGTGGCACTTCGTGGTGGTGAAAGACAAGGCCACCCTGGAGAAGATAGCCGAGGTAACTCCCAATGCCCGCATGGCAAAGGATGCTCCGTTGGCCATCGTGGTGTGTGGCGACATGACCAACGAGAAGCCCGACCTGGTGCGCGAGTTCTGGAGCCAGGATGCCTCTGCTGCCACCGAAAACATCCTCCTTCAGGCACACGGCATGGGACTGGGTGCAGTATGGACGGGCACTTATCCCGACACGAAGAGATGTGAAGCCATCTCTGCCCTACTCCATCTGCCCGACCATCTCATCCCGTTCTCTACCATCGTGATAGGCTATCCGAAGGGCGAGACCACTCCCAAGGACAAGTGGAAACCCGAGAATGTGTCGTACGAGGTGTTTGGAGGAAAGAAGGAGAGTGCTTCAACAACGGAACCTGCGGAGAAAACGGCAAGCACAAAGGATTTCGAGAAGTTTGACGTGACCACCGATTTCCACGGCAATCCCTTTACTTACTTCAAGGGCAAGGGACTCCTGCTTGCCGTTGGCGACAAGACAGACCACAACGAGATGACCATCGGTTGGGGTGCAATGGGTAACATTTGGGAGAAAGACATGTCACTCATGACCGTATATGTGGCCCCTGCCCGCTACACTTTCAAGTATATGGAAAAAGCGAAGTACTTCACCGTGATGGAGTTTGACGA
>CAVBXD010000072.1:0-3511 GCA_963599465.1 Oscillospiraceae bacterium
AGGCGAAACTAAAGAATCTCTATACCCGATTCTTCGATGGCGACTACCGCAAGCAGAACCTGCCAGGCACCGGCATCGGCCTGTCTCTTACTCGCGACCTCGTGAAGCTACACCATGGCGACATCAGCTGTGAGAGCGCCGAGGGTAAGGGCACTACCTTCATCGTTTCCTTCCCCATCAGGAAGAGTGCCTTTGCCGCCAACGAGGTGGACACCTCCAGCATCAGCAAGCATGTAGACAAGCAAGCCATCGAAGCCGTTGCCAAGGAGAAGGCACAGAGCATAGAGGCAGAAGACAAAGAGCCTGAGAAGCAAGTTCTGTCGCCTGCAAAGCCCAGCATCATCATCCGCAAGAGCATGAGCAAGGTGCTCGTGGTGGAGGACAATGAGGAGTTGCTCGAACTGATGTACCAGATGCTGAGCCAAGACTTCCACGTCTTTACCGCCAAGAACGGCAAGCAGGCTCTCAACATCATCAACAAGCAACAACTCGACCTCGTGGTGAGCGACGTGATGATGCCGGTGATGGACGGTCTCGAACTGACCAAGGCCATCAAGAGCGACAAGAGCTTCTGGCAGTTGCCTGTCATCCTCCTCACCGCCAAAAACAAGGAGGAGGACAAGACTGAGGCTTACTCCGTGGGGGCCGACGGATACATCATTAAGCCTTTCAAGTTTGAGGAACTTACCGTGCGCATCAAGGCGCTCATCGACAACCGCAAGAAGATTCAGGAGTCTATCGTGCAGGATGTCTCTCCGTCAGAGACATCCCAACAATCGGCCGATGTCAAGAAGCCGCTCCACTTCAGCGACCCCGACAAGGCTTTCGTGAAGAAAGCTACCGAGATGGTGATGCAGCACCTCGACGACTCCGACTACGACCGCGATTCCTTCGCCAACGACATGGCGATGGGTGCCTCTACATTATATAATAAGGTGAAAGCCACGACTGGGCAAACCGTGGTGGGCTTCATCACAAGCATCCGCCTAAAGGAAGCCAAGCGCATCTTGGACGAGAACCCGGGCATCTTGATCAGCGATGTTGCCACGCAAGTAGGTTTCAACACGCCCAAATACTTCTCCAAGTGCTTCAAGAAGGAGTTTGGTCTGTTCCCGAAGGAATACATGGCCAAGCAGAAAGAATAGGGGCTATGTTGATTAAAATCCGTGTGAAAAAAACATGTGGAACGTGAACACATGAGAATCAACATAGAACTTTTTTTTAAACGACAATAGAGACAATAGAGACAACTTTTTCAGACAATAATTCTGGTTCTATGGGCGAAATCTGTTGTCTCTATTGTCGTTAAAATAAAAATCAGTCTGATTACTTACTTATATACGAAGAGATAGGGATTATGCCTATAGTATGCGACACTCATCATAGGGCTATGCATGGAGAAACGCAACGGTTATCTTTTCTTCATACGGATTATTTCTTTTCCACACGGGTTATTTTTCTTCACACGGATTTTAAAGATTTAAAAGATTGCTACGCCGCAAGCGGCTACGCGGCGGTTAATAAATGATGTGCAGGAGCGATTGAAAAGACGGTTCGCAATCGGCGAAGCCGACATCTTTTAAATCTTTAAAATCCGTGTGAAAAAATAAGGACTATGTTGATTCGTGTGTAAAAAAATAATCCGTGGGAAGAAAAAATAGGGGCTATGTGAACGCCCACATGAATCAACATAGAATCAAAGAAAACCTGTAGCTGCAGAGGAAAAGCCAAAACTGCGTAAAAACGGTATTGGCTAAGGGAGTGCTTAAAAGTTCCACGCCGTGGAATTCAGAGTACCACGCCGTGGGACAGGGAATACCACGCCGTGGGACAGGGAGCACCACGGCGAGGTACTTCTTAAAACTTACTTAGCGCGTACTTTCAGAATACTTGTAAGTTTTTCCTTACCTGTCGAAGTATTGAGAACGATATGGATGCGATAGACGTTGTCGCCCCATTGTTGCTTCATGATGCCATCGGACATAATGACCTTCTCCCAAGAGGCTGAAGCCAAGAGCTTCGGCACCGACAGTTCCACCTTGCCATCAGCCAAGAGAATCTGCCCGTCACCGCTGAGACATGGCTCGCCATAAACCATCAAGATGATTTCGGTAGGGACGGCAGATGGTGTATAATCGAAGCTATCCGTTACTTCCACCTGGTTGTTGACGCCATCCAGCCTCAGTGTTCTCTGCCATTTCCGCACTTGCGCCTCGGCAGGATAAGCCTTCTCGATGCCCAGACTCATAACGGAGCACCATCCCTTGCCCATATCGCCACTGCTATGCTTGGCATTCACGGCACGATACTGCTTGCCGTCTTTCTGCTCATGGCCATTGACCATAGGCACATTGTGATAAGCCGAACGGCAGTTCATCAGTTCAAACCGCTTGTTACTGAACGATTTAGAGGTATATGTATCACGCCCCAGATCGATGATGACAGGCTGGTTCTGATAGTAAACCACGAAGTTGCCAATGTCGTTGTGGTTGTGGCTCTCAGCATTGTTGCCGCCCTTCATCGACACCAGCCAATCGTTGTTGCTTGCCACCATGATCTGCGAATTTTCCATAAAGGCATCCTCGGCACGTGGCTGCACGGCTGCCGTCTTCCGAAACTGAGGCAGCATGGAAAGGAGCATCAGTTCGCGCCCCAACACGGGATAGTTGCCCGACTGCAAGAAGAGCGTGGAAGGCTTATGGAGATAGTCATACTTCTGCCCGGTATAGGCCGCCAACTGCATCATCTTCTCATCCTTCTCATAGAAGCCGAAAGGGAAGAGAATGTTGATGTTGGGGACACAGAAGGAGGCGGCATCCGAATAGTTCACGAAGTGGAGGTCATGGATGTGCATCGTAGGGAAATACTGCCCCATGCGGTGCACTTTCTCCTTTTCCGCCTCAGTTAGAGACAAGGTAGCATCTTTCAAGACCGCCGACATCTGCCAAGACTTCGCCTTGCCAGATATTGCCTGTGTCTCAGCCTTATCCAGGAAATAGAGCGACTCAAAGAAGGAGGCCCCCGCCCTATCCCAGTAAGCCACACCTTCCTCGCAAGCGCCATCGTCGGGGTAACCTTTCAGGAAAAGGCGCAAGTCGGCATGTACCCCCTTGATGGCCGCAGAAAGTTTGGCGGTATCTCGCTCACAGATGAGCGCCGTCTCCAGCCAGTTGCTCGTAATCCAAGTGTTCCAGTTGTTGGCATTATGCTTCCATCCTTGGTTCTCATAGATGGTGGGATTAAGAAAACGTCTCTCTATTTCGTCTCTCACCTGAGCGCACAGTCCCTTCTCCTGCTTGTTGATCTCATCGCCGAGCATGTAGAGCGTCCAAGCCAGCATGCTGGAAGTCTCGGCATTGAAGAGGTCTACAGGTTGGATGCCGCTCTCAGGCTTCGCCTTAGGATAATGGGCAGGGATGCCCCACCAAGGCTCCTTCTCCATAAAATAACGAAGCCCCTGACAGATGGAAGGCAAGAAACGCTTCTTGTGCTCCATGATTTCAGCCATCAC
>CAVBXD010000073.1:0-3388 GCA_963599465.1 Oscillospiraceae bacterium
CCATAATTTTGGTTCTATGGGCGAAGCCTGTTGTCTCTATTGTCTCTATTGTCGTTAAAAATATAAATTATTCTGATTAGTCTTTCTTTGCCTCTGTGCACTGGTCGACGAGATACGCTATCGACTGGTAGGGGATGCCGGAGTTGGTGGTGAGGCCTATCTCGCACGTGCGGCTGTTGCTGTATCCCATGCTCACGCCTTTCTCTTTCAGTTGTGGCGCGAGCTTGCGAAGCGCGTAGGCGTTGACCTCAGGGTGGAGGAAGCCGCGGTCGCCGGCAAATCCGCAACAGCCCACGCCTTCGGGCACAATGACCTCCTTGGCGCACAACTTGGCAAGGTCAACGATGAAACTTGCGCTACCCATTCTCCGCATGGAGCAGGTGACGTGCACCGCCACGGTGTCGTCGATAGGCGTGAAGGTAAGCCGGTCTCTGAGGAAGGTGTAGATAAATTCGGCTGGCTCGTAGAGATGGAGCTTCTTTATCGTCTCGCGCATTCGGTGCAGGCATGGGCTTTGGTCGCACAGCACAGGATACTTGCCATGCTCGCTCGCTTCCCAAAGGGCCTCCTCCAGCTCCTTTGACTTGCGGTCTGCAATGTCCATCATGCCTTTGCTTTCCCATATGGTGCCGCAGCACATGCGGTCCATTCCCTTGGGGAAGATTATCTCGTAGCCGGCCTTGTTGAGCAGCGACACCATCTTGTTTACCAATGCCATCTTCTCTGGCGTCTTGCGCTGCAAGCCCATCGTTTGGTTTATGCAGCTCGGGAAATATACCACCTTGTCTTGGCGTTTCGGTTGACTTGCTTCCAGCTCCTTGCCCACATGGTATGCCTTTGGCATTGCCGGTGTCCACAGTGGCACTTTCAGCGTGTCGTGCATCGCTTTCGTCATCGCGCTCATCGCCTTCGTGCCGAGCACGGCATGGGCGGTGTCGGCCAGCGTGAGCACGGGTCGCAGCGCGTCTTTTATGCCCGACAGGTGGTTCGCGGCAAAGTCGCCGGCCTTGTAGCCCATACTGCCCTTGGGCAGCTCTTTTTGTCGCAACACGTGGGTCAGCTCGCCCATGTTGATGTGCATCGGACACGACGTTGAGCACAAGCCGTCGCCGGCACATGTCGCGTTGCCCCAGTATTTGTATTCCTTCTCAAGTTGTTCCAGTCTTTGTGGGTCTTCGCCGGTGTTCCTCAGACGGGTGATTTCCCTCTGTATCACGATGCGTTGGCGGCTCGACAGCGCGAAGCCGCACGTCAGGCAGTTGACCTCGCAGAATCCACATTCTATGCAACGGTCCACGAGTGGGTCGGTCATGGGCAGTGGCTTGAAATGCTTTATATGACATTTGGGGTCGTCGTTGAATATCACGCCCGGGTTGAGCAGCCCGTTGGGGTCGAAAAGGTCTTTCACGGCCTTCATCACGTCGTAGGCGTCGTCGCCCCACTCGTAGCGCACGAAGGGTGCCATGTTCCTGCCCGTGCCGTGCTCAGCCTTCAGCGAGCCGTCGTATTTGTCTACCACCAAGGTCTTCACGTCGTCCATCAAGTTCTCGTAGCGACGCACCTCCTCGTCGGAGTCGAACGACTGGTTGATGATGAAATGATAGTTGCCCTCAAGCGTGTGCCCGTAGATGCAGGCGTCGTCGTAGCCGTGGCGGGCTATCAGCTCTTGCAGGTCGGCGGTGGCGTTTGGCAAGTCCTCGATGTGGAATGCCACGTCTTCTATGAGGCAGGTGGTGCCGAGCTTGCGCGTGCCGCCAACGGCAGGGAACACTCCGGAGCGCATCGCCCAGAACTTTGAATACTCCTCTGGCTTGTCGGTAAACTTCACAGGCACGTATGTGGTGAACGCCTTGAGACAGTCTTCTATCTTGGAAATGTTGTCGTGCAGCTCTTCGGCTGTAGAAGCTTTTGTCTCGGTCAGTATGGCTGTGAGGCCCTCGCCTGTGGTGTCGTTTACCGAGGCGAGCGACTTCTTGTCGAGCAGTTCGGCGCTCTTCACTATCCATTGCCCGTTGTTGTCGACCAGTTTCTTCATCTCCACCACGGCCTTGCACGCCTCTTTTATCTCCTTGAAATAGAGCATGGCACTTGCCTTGAACGGATAATCGTATTCGGTGTTCATGCTCACCTCGGCGAGGAATGCCAACGTGCCTTCCGATCCCACCATGAGGTGGGCTATGATGTCGAACGGGTCGTCAAAGCGCACGAAAGGCAGAATGTTGAGTCCCGTTACGTTTTTGATGGCATACTTATAGTTTATGCGTTCGCATAGCTTCTTGTTGGCGCGCACCTTGTCGCGCAGTTCCTCGACGCGCTTTATGAAGTCGGGCCTTGCCTTCTTGAACTCCTGCCGGCTTGTCTCGTCGCCGGTGTCGAGCACGGTGCCGTCGGCAAGGATTATCCTTACAGAGTTCATCATTTTGTCGCTGTTGGCGTGCGTACCACAGTTCATGCCCGATGCGTTGTTCATCACGATGCCGCCCACCATGGCGCTCTTCACCGAGGCGGGGTCGGGGCCGAGCTTGCGGCCGTAGGGTTTCAGCAAGTCGTTGACGCGTTGGCCTATGAGTCCCGGTTGCAGGCGTATGGTCTTGCCATCGTTCAATATCTCGTATTTCTCCCAGTGCTTGCCAGCCACCACGAGTATGGAGTCGCTTACTGACTGTCCTGAGAGGCTCGTGCCAGCGGCGCGGAAGGTTACGGGGAGGTGATGGGCCTGTGCCGTCTTCAGAATCTTGGAAATCTCGGTCTCCGAGTCGGATCGGATCACGATTTGCGGCACGAGGCGGTAGAAGCTTGCGTCGGTGCCCCAGGCAAGCCGTCTGAGCTCGTCGGTGTAGATCCTGTCCTTGGGTATGAAATGATATATTTCTTTTAGGAATGAAGTGTATTTATTGTCCATTTCACATAATGTTTTTGACGTTCCTGTATCCGTTTGGGGGAGGCTTGTGCGGCATAATGAGGCAACGGGCTTGGACCTCCCGCGTCTATCTTGCCGTGTACTGCAAAGTTACGGCTTTTTCTTTAGAAACATCAACGTGGAAATGTGAAGTAGTTACAAAAAAGCAAGACGTTGTCAAGCTTCGCAATCATCAGGGCATTATGGAGGGTAACAAAAGGACAATAGGGTGTAGCAAGCTCTTCGTTGTTCGAGATATTGTCTTCTTATATCTTCCGCTTTGGCTATTCAAACTTGTGGCTAACGGCAAGCTAAAGGCTTCCCGATTGAGCAGTCGGATGGCTTTTGCGCGGAAGTCTGAAGATTGGATTAGGTGGCATCATAAAAATAGAAGTACATCAAGATAGAGAGTATTGATATCTATATCAAGACATCTTTTATTTTCGATGCCTCATATTCTCTTCCAAAGTCTCAAATACACAATAGAGA
>CAVBXD010000074.1:0-3193 GCA_963599465.1 Oscillospiraceae bacterium
ATACGGTGAAGATAGTGGTGAGGATAATCAATCCGATGGCACCTACCCAAAAGTTCAAACCCCAAAGGTACTCAAAGAAAATACCACCAGTGAGGGCCGTTACGCTCACTTTGGTGAGGATGTATGCCACAAGTGTTATTATGGAAAGCCAAGAACCAGTGCGTTGCGTATAGCGGAACTTCAAGAAATCTGGCATGGTGATGATCTTACCCATCTTGTTGATGAGCAACTGATAGAAAGGCACGAACAACCAGCCCAAGATAAGAATCATCCATCCCTGCATCTCCCAGTGAGCCATTCCGACACCACTCTTGGCACCAGTGCCAGCGAGACCTACGAGGTGCTCCGAGCCTATGTTGGCGGCAAAGATAGCCATACCTATTACGTACCAAGGCTCGCCTTTTCCAAAGAGGTAAGCTGAAGAGTCTTCACCTTTTTGGGTCTTTCTGTCTTTCACGATTGCATGGTATACTGCCCATATCACGCCTATTACGCCAATGGCGAGTACAGCCCAGTCAAGCCATACGAATTCTGTGGAACTCCAATTCATAATTCCTTAAATTTATTAGATTGTTATTGTTATTTCTTGATACTAAATTTATAGGCTAAGTGAGAATAATACTTCTCGCCAGGCTTTAATGTTGCATCTGTCCAATTCTTCACTCCCTGAGCAATCTTAGTTGGAGAGTCTGGATACTTCTGGCTCTCGAAGCAGACGCTTACGTGCTTAGGATACTTGATGCCGTGCTTGCAAGCGATGCCAGTACCCTGGAAGTTGCCCGTGTATACCTGAATACCAGGCTCATTTGTGAAGACTTCAAGGAGAATGCCCGTCTTAGGAGAGTAGAGGCTTGCGCAAACGGTCTTATCGTCGCCCTTGCCATCCTTGTAGGTGTTCAGACACCAGTTGTGGTCATAACCTGTAGCATTTTTAATCTGGTCGAAGTTATAGTCTACCTTCTTGCCAATCTCTGTAGGGGTACGGAAATCCATTGGTGTTCCCTCTACGCTCTTGATTTCTCCCGTTGGGATGTAGAGTGAGTTGGCTGGGGTGAAATTGTCGGCATTGATGTACATCACCTGGTCGAAACCTTCCTTGGATGGGTCGCCATTCAGGTTGAAATAGCTATGGTTGGTCATGTTGACTACAGTCTCCTTGTCGGTTGTCGCTCCAAATACGATATCGAGAGTGTTGTCACTCTTTACTGTATAAGTAGCTGTGGCCGTGACATTTCCAGGGAAGCCATTTTCGCCATCTTTTGCATTGATGGTGAAAGTCACAGAAGAGTCGTTCTTTTCTGTTACATCATAAACCTGGTTCAGCCAACCTGTAGCACCACCACCATGAAGACAGTTGCCATTGTCGTTGGCTTTCAACTGATAAGTCTGTCCATTCAAGATCAACTTGGCATCTTTGATGCGATTAGCATAGCGGCCCACAGACGATCCATAGTCAGAAGGGGAGTTAAGTGTGTCAGCATACTGGTGGATGTTGTCATAACCAAGCACGACATCCGTTGGCTTTCCATCTTTGTCAGGAACAGAGATAGAAACCACACGTCCTCCATAGTTGGTCAAGCAAACTTCAAGGCCATTGGCATTCTTGAGAGTGATCAACTCCGTCTTCTTTCCAAGAACGGTAGAATCAAAATCTGCAGGATTCAAACCAGACTGTGTAATGGCTGTCATCTGATTCGAGTTACACGACATGAGTGCCCAACTTAAAAGGGTAGCGCCCATAATTAGGTAATTAACTTTCTTCATTTTTAGGTTGAAATTGGTTTCTTAATTAATTATGGGTGTAAAATTACAATATTATCTTTTAAGTGACAACATTTTCTTGCTGTTTTTGCTCTTGCGGTTTATTTTTAACACTATTTTATATGAAACGACTGTTTTCGATTAATTAATGGGATATATACAAAAAAGCATCTCCATGCCCTGCACGGAGATGCTCTATAAATATGATTATCGAATACTGATTAGATCAGCTCGCTCCAGTCTTCCTGGCTCTTACGAACGTATGACTGATAACGACGCTTTGCACTCTTCTCTGTTTCTTGGAAGAGCTCATCGGCCTTCTCTGGCACAGCCTTCTTCAATGAAGAGAAGCGAACCTCACCCATGAGGTAATCCTGGAACTTATCCCACTGCGGAGCCTTTGAGTCGAGTGTGAATGGGTTCTTGCCCTCCTTGGCGAGTTCTGGATTGAAACGCCACAGATGCCAGTAACCGCACTCAACTGCAAGAGCCTCTTCGTGTTGTGAGCGCCCCATGTTACGCTTGTCTGCCTTTGAACCCTTAATACCATGATTAATACATGGTGCATAAGCAATAACAAGAGATGGGCCTGGATAAGCCTCTGCCTCGCGTATAGCCTTCAGAGTTTGAGCGTTGTCAGCACCCATTGCCACCTGAGCGACATAGATATAGCCATAGGTTGTCTCCATCAAGCCGAGATCTTTCTTGGTGACTCTCTTTCCGCTTGCTGCGAACTGAGCGATAGCACCGAGAGGTGTAGACTTTGAAGACTGACCACCTGTGTTAGAGTAAACCTCAGTATCGAGTACCAAGATGTTAACATCTTCACCAGAAGCCAATACGTGGTCGAGACCACCGTAACCAATGTCGTAAGAAGCACCGTCACCACCAATGATCCACTGGCTGCGCTTCACGAGATAGTGATCCAAAGTCTTCAACTCCTTGCAGATTGGGCAACCCTTCTCTGCAACTGCAGCAATGATAGGCTTCAACTCGGCAGCAGCCTCCTTAGAACCCTCAGAGTCGTTCATATTGGCAACCCACTTGTCTGCAGCAGCTATAAACTCAGCAGGAGTACCCTCTTGAGCCTTAGCTTCCTCAATCAAGTGAGCAATGCGCTCCTTCATCTTCTTGTTACCCATTGCCATACCGAGGCCAAACTCACAGAAGTCCTCGAACAAAGAGTTGTCGAATGCAGGACCTTGTCCCTTGGCGTTCTTTGTATAAGGAGTAGATGGGATAGATGCAGAGTAGATAGAAGAACAACCAGTAGCATTGGCAATCATCTGACGGTCACCGAAGAGTTGGGAAATCAACTTAACGTATGGAGTCTCACCGCAACCAGAGCAAGCACCAGAGAACTCAAACAGAGGCTGGGCGAACTGAGAGTTCTTAGGACTCTGCTTGATGTCTACGAGATCCTGCTTAGAAG
>CAVBXD010000075.1:0-2938 GCA_963599465.1 Oscillospiraceae bacterium
ACAATAAGCCCATCGGCAGGATTAAGTATGCGCTAAATTAATTCCGCCAACGGGTATAAAAACAGGAAGTTATGAAGTTAGCAGAAGCATTAAGCATACGGGCCGACCTGCAGAAGAAGGTGGCTCAGTTGAAAGACAGGATCAAGGAGAGTGCCAAGGTGCAGGAAGGCGACGAGCCTTGCGACAAAGTGGAGGCATTGCGCAGTGAACTGGACGAGGCACTCGTGCAGTTGGAAGACATGATTTACCGCATCAACATCACCAATGTGCAGACGGTTCTCGACGGAGTGTCCCTGACCCGACTGATGGCAAAGAGGGATGTGCTGTCGATGCGTGTGAAGGCCTTGCAAGAGGTGGTAAGACACGTTGCCAGCAACGACACTCGTTTTGGCAGGAACGAACTGAAATATGTACGGACCATCGACGTAAACGCCCTTCGCAAGGAGGCGGACACCTATGCCAAGCAGTATAGGGAACTGGACTTGAAGATTCAGAGCTTGAACTGGACGGTGGACTTGGTGGACTGATTGCGCACACCAAGTGTACCGTCAGAAAGAAACATACGGAGAAAAGGTAGAGGCAGCAGAAGACTGGCATAGGACAGCCCTATGCAGTATATTAGATAAGGTGACTCATGCAGGGAGGCTATATGTTTTTTACAGTGCATCTCCAGCATCGGGCACAAGCGTAAAGGGCACAGGTGGATGACCATGAGGACGGAAACCGGCATTTTGCATTACCGTTTTGTTGGCTATCTTTTCTCCTTTTAATATTTTAGAAGACATGGACAACCGGGTAAAATTCTATTGTTGGCTTATCGCTCTGTTGGAGCATAATCATCTCACGTTTCAAGAGATTGTGGACGAATGGGAGGTGGCTTCGTGCAACCCCTTCCACGAGGAACTGACCCTGCGCACGTTTCACCGCCACCGCGAAGCCATCGCCTCGCAGTTTGGCATCAGCGTAATCTGCGACAAGAGCGACGGCTACCGCTATTATTTGAAGCGTGACAAGGTGGAGTGCGACGAGACTACCGAGTGGATGCTCAGCAGTATGCGCCTTGCCTCGCTGGGCGACCAGCTGAAGTACCACAACAAGGTGATGCTCGACACGCCACCCTACAACTCCGAATACCTTGACGATATTCTCGGGGCGATAGACAAGCACTATCTCCTGAAGTTCAAGTATGTCTCGGCTTTCGGTGCTGAGAGCGACATCGTATTGCAACCAGCCTTCGTGAGATACTTCAAGCAGCGGTGGTACGTTATTGGGGTGAAAGAGTCGTCTTCAGATACCGACGAGAAGAAACTCGTTCGTTGCCTGCCTTTCGACCGCATCAGTTATCTGAAGGTTATATGCGAGAATCATCCTTTGTCGGCTGAAATGAAGCGTTTCCTCACTCCCGAAAACTACTACGAGGATTGCTTCGGCATCATGCGTATGGAGGACGAGCCAGTGGAACGCATCCGCATCCGTGCTTTCTATCCCGAGTACAACCTGATAGAGGAAGTGCCGCTGCATGAGAGTCAACGACGGTTGACGGAATCGAAGGACGGCCTGTACCGTGAGTACGAACTCACCGTGCGCCCCAGCCGCGACTTCCTGCAAGAACTGCTCTGGCATGGCCGCAACATCATGGTGCTGCAGCCCGAGAGTCTGCGGCAGAAGATGATAGGCATTCTGCAAGACATGACAAGGAGCTACCAAACGGGCGAGTGTACCAACGGAGAACAGGAAGCATGAAACATCAAAAGAGGACGCGGCCTATGAAACGACAAAAAGAAACCGACAGGAACTTCGAGAAGGTTTACGACAAGCGCAAGAAACTCTACGGCATCAAGAAGAAAGGTGAGCGTCGATGGTATATCAAGCCTTGCTTCCAGAATGTAGATTCAGACATATCGAATCAATATGTGAAAGACGAAGTGTGGTTCCGACAGAACGGCAAGTACGGAAGAATCAATCTGCCGGAGCAGCGTATCGTGCTTCCGCCCGTCTACGGCTACCCCATCGACTTTGACGTTAACGGACAGGCCTTGACGTGGAAAGACTACAAGGCTGGGGTGATTGACCGTGAGGGCAACGAACTGATACCCTTCGTCTACGACCGTGTGGAAAGGCGGTACGAGCAGCATGTGTTCATGGGCTACGCCTGTTTCTGCAACGACGGCACCTCGCAGGCTTACGACGCGAACTGCAAACCCAACGAGTTTACCGAGGAGGAGAAGGAATGGGAAGCAAAGAAATACGAGTTTGAGAACAAGGAAGTAGAAGGAATGACGCTTGACGAACTGGAAGGCCTTATCAAACAGGAGTATGTGAAACTGGAGGAGATGGGTTACCAAAGCGACAATGACGACTGTTTTACCAAGGAACACCGCTACAAAGTCAGCGAACAGGAAGACCGGGTCCACTCTCTGCTCCGCGACCGAAGGTACATGATGGACAAGAGTTGGGTACACAACGTGGAGAACGCCAAGCGCATCGGGCGCATGAACGACCTGCTGATGCGTGCTGTCTACAAAGCCGTGCGCTTGGGCGAAAAGACGGCAAAGTCATTGCAGTGGATGGAGAAAGTGAGCAATGAGAACACCTATACCGTGGAAGTCTATGTGCATCCCGAATGGCAGGATAGCCAAAGCGACCTGCGATACGAGCGCAAGTACAAATCTGCCGACGATGAGGATGAGCGTTTATGGAACGAAGAGGACAACATAGCCCCTACGCATCTATGGAATATCATAGCCCGGATGGGCAGCGGCTATCACCATCGTCGTGGTGTTGTAGCCTGTTATGAGCAGCTGAATTGTGAGTGCCATATAGATACCTGGGACGACGATGATTTCTTGGGGGAAGACGGGCGCACATGGGACGAGGGCATCCACTATCCTGCTTACCAGGACCAGTATTTCCTCATGCCCTTCCACCACCTGTATTG
>CAVBXD010000076.1:0-2531 GCA_963599465.1 Oscillospiraceae bacterium
GCCAACTACGAGGTGGACCAGAATGCCGTGGCCTACTTCAACGACTGGCGCACGCAGAGCGGCCACGACCATGCCACGGACGAGCATGTGAAGGAATATGTGACCAACGCCTCGGTGCTGAACGCGTGCATCAAGCTCTACAACAACGCCCGTGCGATACAGAAGACGATGGGCCAGAAGTATGACTGGAGCATGATGACCGCCGCCGTGGAGGGCTACCGCATGAAGACCGGGCACACACTGCCGGCAAGCATGCTGCGCTTCCGCAAGAAGGTGAACGAATACCAGCGGGACGGCTACGAGTGCCTTATCAGCCGCAAGTTCGGCAACCAGGCGAGCCGCAAGGTGGACTACCGAACAATGCGCCTTATATGGTCGATAGCCGTGCAACCGAACCAGCCGTTCAATACGAGCGTATGGGAAATGTACAACTCATTCGTGTGCGGCGAACTGGACGTGTACGACCCCGAAACAGGCGAGCTTTTCGACCCCAGTGAATGGACCGACAAGGGCGGCGACCCGAAGTCGCTGAGCGAAAGCACCATCACCAACTACCTGAACAAACCCAAGAACCGCCTATTCATCGAGCACTCGCTCGACTCCTACACCACCTTCATGCACGAGCAGATGCCCCACGTGCACCGGCACGCCCCCGAGTATTCGTTCTCGAAGATCTCGTTTGACGACCGCGACCTCCCGCGCAAGCTGAAGGACACCAAGGCAAGGCCGAAAGCCTACTACGCCTACGACGTGGCGAGCCAGTGTGTGGTGGGCTACGCCTACAACCGCAACAAGAACGTGGACCTGGTGGCCGACTGCTTCCGCTCGATGTTCCGCCTGATAGAGAGCAAGGGCTGGGGCTGCCCGGCACAGGTAGAGGTGGAAAACCACCTGATGACCCAGTGGAAGGAGAGTTTCCTGAAAGCCGGCGTGCTGTTCCCCTTTGTGCGCTTCTGCGCCCCGATGAACTCGCAGGAGAAATATGCCGAGCCGATGAACGGCGCCAAGAAACGCAGAGTGGAGCACAGGAACCACCTCGGCATAGGCCGTTTCTACGCCAAGGACCGCCACTACCGCACGGAGGCCAAGAAAGTGTTTGACGAGAAGAACGACACCTACGAAGACAAGCAGTATTACGACTGGGACGAGCTGATAGCCGACGACGTGCGCGACATCAAGGAGTTCAACAATACGCTCCACCCGAACCAGAAGAAATACCCCGGCATGACGCGCTGGCAGGTGCTCGAAGCCAACATGAACCCCACGCTCCAGCCAATGGACAAATCCGTCTGGGCGCGCTTCATCGGCGAGCACACCGAGACCTCCATTCGTAGGAACAGCTACTGCCGCGTGGCCTACAAGGACTGGTGGCTGAGCAAGACCGAGGTAATAGAAAGACTTGCCCCGAACAATTACAAGGTGGATGCCTACTGGCTGACCGACGAGGACGGCAACGCCACCGACGTGTATATCTTCCAGAACGACCGCCTCATTGACAAGCTCGAAGACGTGGGCACGTTCAACACCGCCGATGCCGAGCAGACCGAGGAAGACCGCGAGATATTCGTGAACCAGCAGAAGAAGATAGCCGCCTTCAACGCCTACGTCAAGAAGAACGCCATAGCGAGCGTGGGCATAGCCAAGGCAGCGCCCGAGGCGCAAGCCGCCGCCCCACCGCCACCGCTCGAACTGCCGCCGATGGAGGAAGAGCCGGCGATGGAGATAAGCTACCACGTGTCGGACCCGTTGGCAGACCTCTGACAAACCTATCGTTTGCGCACCGCAAACGGCACGGTTAGCCCAAGCAAACGGCACGGTTACGACGTGCGAACGGCATTAGAATGATAATAGAACAACGATAAAATAACGTGAGACATGATAACGAATGAGAATAAGCAGCGGATACTGGAGGCGATAGCCGCCAACCGCACCAACTACCCGAGCGACGCGAAGCACGCCGCCTCGCTGGGCATCAGCACGTCGGTGTACAGCTCCATCAAGAACGGGCAGACCGACAAGGCGCTGAGCGAAGCCAACTGGATAACCATCGCCCGGAAGTTGGGCGTGAACCTCAGAGGCGGCATCGAATGGAAACCGGCACGCACCGCCACCTTCGACTACATCACCCGTCAGCTGGAGTTCAGCCAGCAGAGCGGTCTGAGCGCCATACTCTGCGACATCCCCAACATAGGCAAGACCTTCACGGCACGCTACTATGTGCAGGGCCACAAGAACGCCATCTACGTGGACTGCTCGCAGGTGAAGACCAAGCTGAAGCTCGTGCGCAAGATAGCCACCGAGTTTGGTGTGGGCAGCAACGGCAGGTACAGCGACGTGTACGACGACCTCGTGTACTACCTCCGCTCCATCGAGACCCCGATGATCATCCTCGACGAGGCCGGCGACCTGCAGTATGAAGCCTTCCTCGAGCTCAAAGCCCTTTGGAACGCCACCGAGCGTTGCTGCGCCTGGTATATGATGGGAGCCGACGGACTGAAAGCCAAGATAAACCGCTCCATAGAGTGCAAGAA
>CAVBXD010000077.1:0-2078 GCA_963599465.1 Oscillospiraceae bacterium
TGCTTGCGGTAGTCGCCATCGAAGAATCGGGTATAGAGATTCTTTAGTTTCGCCTTCGTCATGCCTATGCCGTTGTCGGCGATGGTGATGGTGGCTTGGGTCTTGTTGATAGATAGGTCAACGTTGATGCAGCCTTTCTTCTTATTATATTTGATTGCATTCGACAAGAGGTTGTAGAGTATCTTGTCGAGTTTGTCGCTGTCAAACCATGCCATGTTCTCTCCTGCCGGTATGTTCTCCGTGAGTGAGACGCCTGCGTGCTCGGCCATCGGGCGGATACCCTCGCAAGCATTGTGTATGAAGGTCGAGATGTCTCCACGGCTCACGAGAAGGCGCAACTGTCCAGCCTGCGACTTCCTCACTTCGAGTATCTGTCGCAGGAGCCGGGTAGTGCGGTTGATATTGCTGTCCATAACGAGGTAATCCTCCTCATACTGCGGAGCCACGCTCTTGAGCTTGTAGATAGTGGCGGAGATGACGGAGAGCGGCGTGAGCAACTCATGGGTTATATTGGTCAGGATGACACCCATCTGCAGGCGGTTCTTGGTTTTCAAGTGCTCCTTGTACCAACGGGTGAAGCCGAGAACGCCTGCGATGAAGAGCAGGAAGTACAGCATATAAGCCATGCGGGAGGCGTACCAAGGTGGCAATACCCGGATGGTAAGGGTGTAGGGCAACTCCTGCCAGTGGCCATTGCTGTCGGTAGCCTTCAGGTGGAACTTGTAGGTGCCAGAGCTTAGGTTCTGGAAGACAGCGTAGTGGTTGACTCCACTGCGAAACCGCCAGTCTTCGTCGTATCCTTCCAGACGAAAGGCATATACGTTTTTCTGTGCGTTGCCATAGGTGAGGAGGGCAAACTCGATGCCTATCTTCTTGATGTGGGCAGGCAGGGTGACATAGCGAGAGTAGGCAGGCATCTCCTTGGAGATGTCCACCTTCTCGGTAGAGTCTAATTGTGCGAAAGGAATGTCGTCTATGATGAAGTCGGTAATGCAGAGGTTGCTTTTCTTCTGGTTTTCCTGCCCCATGTGTGAGGTCGGCGTAAACGAGAAGAAGCTGGTTCTGCTGCCGAAGAAGAGCTCCTTGCCGTAGCTGCAAACCGTGTTTGGTGCAAATAGGGGGTCGCCAAGTCCGTCTTCCTTTGTAAAGTAGATAATGTCCTTGGGTTTCTCTTGGGGCTTCTCCCCCCATATCATACGTACCAGTGCTTGGTCGGTGGTTAGCCATATGTCGCCCAGGGCATCTTCCTTGATGGCTAATGCGCGCTCGCCAGACAGGTGGTATTCCCTGTTTTTGGGGTCGAAGCAGTCTTTCTCCTTATTATAGAGGAAGAGACCGCCACTGTTGGAGATGGCCCAAAGTCTGCCTTTTGAGTCTTTGAGCGTGGCTGTGGCGTCGTCGATGGCAAAGTTGTGGTGGGTGGGACTGTACTGCTTGTATTTCAATGTCTTGGGCTGACGAGGGTTCCCCGAAATGCGGATGATACCCTCATTGTCGGTGGCTAGCCAGATGTTACCCTCCTTGTCTTCTGAGATGTGGCGGATGTCGCAGGGCGTGAAGTCGCGGTCGCCGTCTTTCATGTCTTTGATGATAATCCCCTTGTCGTTAGGAAATACTACGCTCAGTCCGTTACGCTGGCCTATCCACATCAGGTGGTCGTGAGACTCAAAGACGGTGTTGACGAAGTTGTCTTTGATGTAAGGGCAAGTGGTGCTCTGGCGTATCTCCGCTTTTCCCTCTTTCGGCTTTACGATAATGCCATAGTTGTTGTTGGCAAACCATATTTCGCCATTGCTTCTTTGGGTAATGCCCGATATGCTGGTAGAAAGAAATCTTGGAGTCAGGGTTTCGAATCCTGGAATCTCCTTGTTGTATAGTGTCTGACCTGTCTTGCGGTTGTAGAGGGCTATGCCGTATGGGTTAAGACCTAACCAGAACCGTTCGCCGTCGGTAGTCATCATCGAGTAGATATAGTTGATGATAAGTTTTGTCTTGTGGGTGTCCAGATCGTGAAGGTGGAACAAGGAAGGCTTGGTGTCCAGCTGCATGATGCCAAAGTTTTGGGTACAGAGCCAGAT